>CAZJOD010000031.1:0-27277 GCA_964547525.1 uncultured Clostridiaceae bacterium | reverse complement strand
CACCCCCGGGCCGGCGTACATTTTTAAAATCAAGTTTTAAAAATGTATCCTATTTTTAGGACAGGAAGTTGCATGACCTGTCTTTTTTTATTTCTTTTTACGGTTTGATAGTTTAGGGTTCATATGATTTTTTACAGCTTGATTTTTCCATGCTTTGGAGTATATAATATTAAAATAGCAAACCATTTACCCGATGCTAAATAAAAAAGTTCAACCGGTGAATTTTGTCAATATACCGTATAAATATTACAGAATATGTGCAACATGAGAATATGTTCTTTAAATACCAACAATACCGGTCATAAAAATAGATTTATAGAGCGTATTTCGACTTTGGGTGATATAATGAAAAAACTTTTTTTTGGAAAGAGTAATATAAATTTAATATTAAACAATCAGAATTTGAAATTGCCGGTCCATATTGCCATTATTATGGACGGAAACGGACGCTGGGCTAAAAAAAGAGGTTTGCCAAGAAGCGTAGGGCACAGGGAGGGGTCTTTTGTCTTAAAAAGGATTGTATTGGAGTGTAGCAGGTTAGGAATTAAGTATGTTTCGGTTTTTGCATTATCCACTGAAAATTGGTCGCGTCCGAAAGACGAAATAGAAGGCCTGATGAATCTGCTGCGGGAATTTATAAAATCCGCAGACAAAGAAATTGCCGAAAATGATATAAGAATACGTTTTGCCATGTCTCGCAACGGTATACCTGAAGATATATTGGCGGAAATTGACAGACTGGTTGAAAAAACGAAAGATATAAAAGGTACGCAGTTAATCATAGCGTTAAATTACGGTGGTAAAGACGAGATCATAAACGCTGTAAAAAAATTAGTAGCCGATGCTCGTGATGACTTGTTACAGCCGGAAGATATTAACGATAGAATGTTTTCCGATTATCTATATTTACCCGATGTACCCGATCCTGATATGATTATTAGACCTAGCGGGGAAAAAAGGCTTAGTAATTTCTTTTTATGGCAGGCGGCTTATTCGGAATTTTGGTACTCAAATGTATTATGGCCGGATTTTAGTGAAAAACATTTGGCTCAAGCCATTGAAGATTATAATAAAAGAGACAGAAGATTCGGAGGCATAAAAAAATGAAGATTAGACTGATAAGTTCTTTGGTAGCAGCATTAATTTTATTCTTTGCCGTATTGATGCCTCTATGGTTTTTTCTTATTGCATTATCTGTTGTAATGATTATAGCTATAATGGAATATTTTGCAGCGCTTAAAAATAAAAATCATATATTTCCTTTCGGTCCGGTTCTGGCGGCGGTTTTTATTATAATACCCATATGGTATATAGTGGTATACAGATCGCCTTTAGGAAATTTCAAATTACAAACCGAGCAATTAATATTACTTTGGATAATGACAACAGTTGCATTATGTGCATGTACATGCATATTCACAAATATGAAATATAGTATAGCGGATGTATCCTTATCTGTTTTCGGGTTGATTTACATTGTAATTCCCTTTACACTGACAGTTTGGATAAGAAGTCAATATTTTGGATTTTATTTTATATGGCTTATTTTTTTAGGCGCATGGATAACCGATATATCTGCATATTTTACCGGTAGATTGTTGGGAAAAAGAAAAATAGTGCCTTTAATAAGCGAGAAAAAGACTGTTGAAGGGTTTATAGGCGGAATTATCGGATGTACGGCGGTTATTACAATATACGGAGTATGGATGCAAACAAAAGGTATTAACGTACCTTTTACATACTATATGATTTTAGGTGCATTAAGCGGATTTATTTCACAGTTGGGTGATTGGTTCGCATCATGTATTAAAAGATATTTAAGAATTAAAGATTTTGGGAATATAATGCCGGGACACGGAGGAGTGCTGGATCGCTTCGACAGTATATTTGCAGTAGTACCTTTAGTTTATGTATTTATAATAATTGTTTTGTAAGAGGTGAGATGTGATTCAAAATATATCGGTATTAGGTTCGACAGGTTCTATCGGTATTCAAACTTTAGAGGTGGCAAAATCCTTGGGGATTAAGGTGAAAGCTCTTGCCGCAAAAAAAAACATACACTTGCTGGAACAACAAGCACGTGAGTTTAGACCGGATTTTGTATCGGTGTATGATGAGGATTTGGCTAAAGAGTTGAGAATCAAGCTATCGGATACTTGCATAAATGTTTTCGGTGGTATGGATGGAGTATGCCGGACGGCATCATATGAAAAAAGCGACAGAGTTGTAGCAGCGATAGTGGGAATGGATGGCATCTTACCTGTTGTCAGCGCTATATTAGCCAACCGGGATATTTGTCTTGCAAATAAAGAAACGCTTGTCACAGCCGGAGATCTTATCATGCCGTTGGCCAAACAAAGAAATGTTAAAATAATACCTGTAGATAGTGAACATTCGGCAATATTTCAATGTTTAGGAGATACAAAATCTCATGAAGTGTCCAATATTATATTAACTGCTTCCGGTGGTGCTTTTAAAGGCAGAACAGCGGATGAGTTGGAAAAAGTTACATTAGAAGATGCCTTAAAACATCCCAATTGGGATATGGGTGCTAAAATTACAATTGATAGTGCTACATTGATGAATAAAGGATTTGAAGTCATAGAAGCCAAATGTTTATTTGATATGGATGTAGATAGAATTATCACCGTAATACATCCGGAGAGTATAGTCCATTCTGCAGTGGAGTTTATAGACGGTTCGATTATAGCACAAATGGGATTACCGGACATGCGTTTACCTATTCAACTTGCATTAACCTGGCCTGAAAGAAAGCAGTCTGATTATAAAAGATTAAGTCTGTTTGATTTATCAGGTTTAACATTTTTAAAACCTGATCAGAAAGTATTCGGATGTTTGAAGCTTGCGTATGAAGCGGCTAAAGATCAAGGTAATATGAAAATAGTTCTAAATGCGGCCAATGATGTGGCTGTTGAAAGCTTTCTTAATGGAAAAATTCGCTTTACGGATATATATCGTATTATTTCAGGTGTTATGGAACGATATCCAAATAAAAAAGCAACAACGTTACAGGAAATTTTAGATAGCGTTTCGGATTGCAGAGCTTATGTACATGAATTTATCTTAAAGGGAAATTATAATCGTATGTATTTGTAAATTAACGGAATTATTTGTTTGCGTACTAACTATATTTATATAATGTATGATAAAAAAGTGAAATAACGATAGATCACGGGAGGATAAAAATGCAGATAATAATCGGATTGATTGCAATTAGTGTAATAATGTTAATACATGAAACCGGGCACTTTATAGCGGCAAAAGCTTGTAATATCAAGGTTAAGGAATTTTCTATTTTTATGGGTCCAAAGCTTTTTCAAATTAAAAAAGGTGAAACCTTTTACTCTCTAAGGCTTATACCTATGGGGGCTTTTGTTGCCATGGAGGGTGAAGAAGAAGATTCGGAAGATAACAGAGCGTTTTGCAACAAACCGATATGGCAAAGGGCGATAGTAGCTTTTGCGGGTTCATTTGCCAATATAATGATAGCACTTATAATATTTATAACATTATCATTTACAACAGGATATACAACCACTCGTATCGGTTATATCGATCCTGCAACCGACGCATATACCGCAGGATTAAGGGAAGGGGACACCATAAAAGAGTATAACGGAAAGAAAATCAGGCATGCTCTTGATTTAAACGTATACATGTTTGTTGCCAACAATCAATTGTCAACTGTTAAATATGAAAGAAACGGAGTGATTAACACTGCTGTTTTTAAACCGGTACACTATCCTGAAAGCAGGAGATACTTATTAGGCTTTGTTCCGAAAGCCGACAGCGGACCGGGCTCAAACATTGTGGAAAGTGTAAATACCGAAACCGATGCGAGACGTTCAGGATTGCAACCCGGAGATGAAATAATCGGGATTAACGGACTGACGGTTAACAACAGAGCAGACATATCAGAAATTATGGAAAACGCGTCGGGAGAAACGATATCGGTTAAAGTAAGAAGAAACGGTGAGACTGTTGATTTAAGCATTAGACCGTATATTGAGACGGTACCTGAAATGTATCTTCCCGGATTTTATTTTAAATCTGAAAAAGGTGGTTTTATAGAAACTTTGTCAAATGCATGGGCATATACATTTTCAAATGTACGGAGTGTTTATTTATCGGTCGCATGGTTGATTTCCGGGAAAGTCTCCATGCAGGATGTAATGGGTCCGGTGGGGATAATATCGACCATAGGATCGGTTGCACGACAGCCGACAGTATGGATCGCTCTTATGTCACTTTTAAGTACCATAGCGGTAATAAGTGTTAATTTAGGTATTATGAATCTGTTACCCATTCCCGCTTTGGATGGTAGTAAGCTTATAATACTCTTTATTGAGGCGATCAGAAAAAAACCTATACCACGAGAAAAGGAAGCGTTAGTATCGGTTATAGGGTTTGTATTGTTAATCTCATTAATGGTGTTTACCGCATATAACGATATAATGCGGCTCGTAGGGAGATAAAACACGTGATAAAAAGAAAAATTAAAAAAACTGTAAGAATAGGGAATGTAACAATAGGGGGCAACTATCCGGTTTTAATACAATCAATGACTAATACAAAAACGCATGATATCGAAGGAACCGTTCTGCAAATAAAACGTTTAACCGATGCCGGTTGTCAAGCTGTCAGGGTCACCGTACCTGACAGCCGTTCTGTTGAGGCCTTCGGTGAGATAAAAAAGCAAATTGAAATACCTTTGATAGCCGATATCCATTTTGATTATAAATTAGCTGTTAGTGTTATAAAAAACGGTGCTGATAAAATAAGAATAAATCCCGGTAATATCGGAGGAATAGAAAAAGTAAAAGCTGTAGCCGATACAGCGGGAGAATACGGTATACCAATTAGGATAGGTGTAAATTCCGGATCTTTGGAAAAAGAGGTTTTGAATAAATACAAGAGAGTAACACCTGAGGCTATGAACGATTCTTTAGGAAAATATATCGCTATGTTTGAAAATTTGGGTTTTAATAATTTGGTTTTATCTCTTAAGGCTTCGGACCCGGTATTAAATTTCAAAGCAAATGAATTGGCCTCTGATATGTTCGAATATCCTTTACATATCGGTGTAACCGAAGCCGGAACCTTCTTATCGGCCACTGTAAAATCCGCAGTGGGAATAGGAGCTTTATTATTGCATGGTATAGGTGACACAATCAGAGTATCTATATCGGGAGACCCTGTAAGAGAAATATCCGCCGCATGGGAAATATTAAATGCATGTAATCTGGTTGATCACGGTGTGGATGTGATTGCTTGTCCTACTTGTGGGAGGACAAATATTAATGTGGAAGAAATTGCTGATTATATAAAATCGCAAAACTATAAAACATCCCAAAGAATTAAGGTGGCGGTTATGGGTTGTGAAGTTAACGGCCCGGGAGAGGCTAAAGAAGCGGATTTAGGTATCGCCGGGGGCAAAAAGGACGCATTATTATTTTTCAAGGGAAAACCCGCGAAAAAAATAGATTATGCAAACATAAAACAAACTTTACATGAAGAGATTTTAAAGTATACAAATGAAGGAGATTTCAGTGAAGGACAAGATCACTCTGAATAAGTTTTTGGGCCTTGATGAAAAACCTACCGATACAAACGGAATTTATATAAGTAATATAGTAGTGGAGGCCGAAACCGAGTCGGTTGTAATAACCTTAATTTCGGACAAGCTTTTAAACCGGACGGCAATAGATAATATACAAAAAAAAATATGTAAAAAATTCGAATTAAAGCAAGTTGTCATAAAATGCTTGTATCCTGAAGGTATTGAAGCGGAGAATATACTAATCGAATATCCGCAGTGTATTATGAATTATTTTAAAGATAAATATCCGTCAGTACATAATATGCTGCAGGATTGCAGCCTGAGTGGTAATAAGAATACGATTATTGTAGATATGTCCGGATCAAACGCGGCATGCTGTCTATTTATGAAAATGAAAGATGTAGGTATGTTGATCAAGGAGTGTTTTGAAAATTTATTCGATATATCCCCTGCGGTAAAGATTATCTGGCCGAATAATAACAATGATAACGAGCATATACAATTGTTTGAAGATTTAAAAAAAGAAATCGTGGAAAATGAGGGCCAAATACCTTTACCTGATATAAAACCTGTGGAAGACAAAAAGAAACCTCAACCTAAAAATAACGGACAAAACTATAAAAACGGTACCGGTAAAAATAAAACCGATGAAGGAATGATATTAGGAAGAAAATTTACAGGATCAAAAGACCCCATCGATTCTATAACACCGGTAACGGGTGATTGCATTGTCAGAGGAATTATAATATCGTATGAATGTATACTTATGAAAAATGGAGATAAGTGCATTATTAAATTTGCAGTGACCGATTATTCGGATTCAATTATATGTAAGTTCTTTGCAAAGATTGATGACAGGGAATACTTCCAAGAATGTCTTAAACCGGGTGAAGCTGTCGAAGTAAGAGGAAATGCAGTTTATGATTCTTATGACAGAGATTTGTGCATTAATGTAGTGAGTATAGCTCCGGGTGAAAAAGAAATAGAAAAGGAAGACACATCTAAGGTAAAGAGAGTGGAGCTGCACGCCCACACAAAAATGAGCTCCATGGACAGTGTCTGTGATACACAAGAGTTGGTGAATACGGCTATACGTTTCGGTCATAAAGCGGTTGCAATAACCGATCATGGTGTTGTACAAGCTTTTCCGGACGCTATGAATGCCAAAGAGAGTTCAAAATCGGATATAAAAATAATATATGGTGTTGAAGCATATATAAATGAAAATATGCATGATCTTTCTAATGGAAAGAGTTATCATTGTGTGATTTTGGTTAAAAATAAGACCGGTTTAAAAAATCTGTATAAATTGGTTTCTTTGTCGCATTTGGATTGGTTTTACAAAAGACCTCAGATACCGAAGGAGGTCCTTATAAAATATAGGGAAGGTTTGATACTAGGAAGTGCTTGTGAAGCCGGAGAACTCTATCAAGCCATACTGGAGAATAAACACGAAGATGAATTAAAGCATATAGCCGACTTTTATGATTACCTGGAGGTACAACCTACCGGTAATAACATTTTTATGGTTAGAAACGATATGTTAAGCTCTGTAAAAGACATTGAAAATATAAACGTAAGAATAATAAACTTAGCTAAGGAATTGGGAAAACCGGTGGTAGCAACGTGCGATGTACACTTTATAACAGAACGAGACAGTGTGTTTAGAAAGCTATTGATGGCCGGACAAGGATATAACGACGCAGAAAATCAAGCGCCTCTATACTTTAGAACCACAGAAGAAATGCTAAAGGAATTCGAATACTTAGGCGATGAAACGGCATATGAGATTGTTGTAACAAATACAAATATGATTGCAGATATGATACAAGACATCCGTCCCATCCCAAAAGGAACATATACACCGGAAATTGAAGGTGCGGAACAGGAGCTGGAGACATCCTGTATGGATAAAGCAAAAGAAATATACGGAGATCCGCTACCGGATCTTGTAGAAAAAAGATTGGTTAGGGAGCTTAAAGCAATTATAGGAAACGGCTTTGCGGTAATGTACATAATTGCGAGAAAGCTAGTGCTAAAATCGGTAGAAGACGGATACATAGTTGGATCCAGAGGTTCTGTAGGGTCTTCTTTTGCTGCTCATATGTGCGGAATAACCGAGGTTAACGCGTTACCTGCCCACTACATTTGCAGAAAATGTAAGCACTCTGAATTTATATTAAACGGTGAATGTGATTGTGGATTCGATTTACCGGATAAAAATTGTACCGTATGCGGTGAAAAGTATGCAAAAGATGGCTTTGATATACCTTTTGAAACTTTTTTAGGTTTTAACGGGGATAAAGCACCTGATATAGATCTCAATTTTGCGGGAGAATACCAAGCGAACGCTCATAAATATACTGAGGAATTGTTTGGTGAAGGATATACCTTCAGAGCGGGAACCATAGGAACATTAGCGGAAAAAACAGCCATGGGATTCGTGAAAGGATATTTTGACGATAAAGGGCTTACGGTTAAAAAAGCTGAAATGAATCGTTTAACAGAAGGATGTACAGGGGTAAAAAGGACTACGGGACAGCATCCGGGGGGTATAGTGGTTGTGCCGAAAAATTATGAGATTTATGACTTTTGTCCGGTTCAACACCCGGCTGATGCGAAAGACAGTGATATTATAACAACTCATTTTGACTTTCATTCAATACATGATACTATATTGAAGCTTGATATATTAGGACATGACGATCCTACCACCATAAAGATGCTGGAGGATCTTACCGGTATTAAGGCTTCGGAAATACCTTTACACGACGATAAAGTATTATCTCTTTTTACAAGTACCAAAAATATTAATGTCAACCCGGAGGATATTGACAGTCAGACCGGGACATTGGGTTTGCCGGAGACAGGTACCGAATTTGTAAGAGGTGTTCTTATGGATACCAAACCTACCATGGTTTCGGATCTTATACGAATAATGGGTTTGACCCACGGTACCGATGTATGGTTGAATAACGCACAAGTATTGGTATCGGAGAATAATTACAAGCTTAACGATGTTATCTGCAATCGTGACGATATTATGAATTATCTGATAAAGCAAGGTTTGGAATCATTTGATGCGTTTGATATAATGGAAAAGGTAAGAAAGGGAAAGGGACTTTCTGAAAAACAAGAAAATATAATGCGGGAAAAAAAAGTTCCCGAATGGTACATACAATCGTGTAAAAAAATTAAATACATGTTTCCTAAAGCTCATGCCGCTGCATACGCTATGATGGCATTAAGAATAGGCTGGTATAAAGTATACAGACCCGTAGAGTTTTATACCGCTTTTTTCTCTATAAGGGGTACCGAATTTGATTCTATGATAATGACAAAAGGTAAAGATAAGGCAAAAGCTGTTTACAGGGAATTAAAGAATAAAAACGTAAACGATATGACACAAAAAGAAAAAGGTACGTTAAATCTCATGATGATTGTTATTGAAATGTATGAGCGTGGTATAGAAATCCTGCCTGTAGATTTATATAAGTCCGAAGCTGTACGTTTTAAAATAGAAGACAATAAAATACGTCCTTCTCTAAATTCGTTAAGCGGATTGGGCGATAACGCCGCTTATAGTATTGTAGAGGCTCGAAGCAAAGGATTGTTTAAATCCATTGAAGATTTAAGAATAACGGCGAAAATCGGGAAACAAATAATAGAAATATTAAAAAATTACGGTTGTTTTGAAGGTATGCCGGAAACCTCACAAATGACAATTTTTTAGGCTATCTAATTAACTTATACGGGAGTTCATCGAAATAACTCACTTACTGTGAACCATAATACAGGATACCGCTTAAACGGCATCCTGCCGTTTGTTATTAAAAATACCTTTACCAATTGATTATACAGCTACAGTTCAAAGCTTGTTCGTTTATTGTAATGTAGCAAGTATTATATCATATGTCCACTTTGGCTCTGAAGGCATTAAGATTGTTGTCACGATCCCGATCTTGTATTCTTCTCATTGCGTCCCCGGCTATCTTCCATGCCAACTCCGGATTGGCGCATCTATATGTATTGGACTCGGCTCCTCTGTAGCTCCAGAATAAAATAGTTCTTGCCCCTGCGTCATAAGCCGCTTCTGTGGCATATACTATTTCTTCTTCACGACCTGCGGGAATGCCGAAGCCTTGTATCCATATATTGTGATCTTTATTAAATTGTGTGCATATATCGATATTTTTCTTTGTTCCGCTATAAACATATTCATAAGGTGTCATAGTTTTATTTCCTATCCAATAAGGATCGGAACCTATGTTTTGCAAAGTTGGTAAGCTGCAAATGGCATCTATGCTTTTCAAATTTATACCTATCTGATCACCTAACATTACACAAACAGTGTTGACCATCTGTTTGGACTGACTGTATTGTGTGACATGTTTGAAATATTCAACTATGGAATTTAACCTGAATTCTTCAACTTCTATTGTATATGAAGCCGGCATTTCAAAACCGTAACGATTTTTAAACTCTTTTTTACATACATTACAACAACATGTCCACCTTGTCGGTTTATCGTCCTTGAAATCTTTTGCCACTAAATGGGGTTCATCCCAGAAGATGGTTCTGCCACCACATTCATATACTATATCAATCCACTCGCGGGTGAATTTCTTGAAGTTTTCATTATTGTAGCATGCGCGTACAGGATCGTTGGTGCCGTCTGAATATACCTGATGAGCTTCAGGATAGTAAGCTAAAAAATGTGATTTGTCGCCGGGAGGACCTCCGATTCCCCAATTATCGACCCACATTTCCAGACCTTTTTCCATAGTCATATCAAAAATATCTTTCATAACTTTGTGATGTCTGTCCCAATCGTTATGCGTAAACATATGAACTACCAAGTTGAAATTATGGTTTATAATATCTACCAAATCCGTTTCAACATGCTTTAATATACGGTTGCCATGATACGCTACACCTGTTTTTAACATTATTTGATACCTCCGCAAATAAACATATTTTATTTATACCACAATATGTTGTGGGTGTAAACAAATTTTGGTAATCAGTGCCTGTTATACAACGACTAAATAATTATCCGGGAAAGTTTTTACTAAGCATGCCAATTTATTTAATTTTTCAGCCGAACAAGCCGGTGTTCCGGCCAATTTATATTCTACACCCAAACGCTCCCATTTATATATACCCATAGTATGGTAAGGAAGCAATTCCACACTTTTTACAGACATGTATTTTTTACAAAATACTACCAATTCTTTTACATTATCAGCCGTATCATTTATACCGGGAACGATAACCTGCCTTATAACGATTTCCTTGTTTTGCTTATCTGCATATTCTAAAAATTGCAGACAGGAATCAATGTTATAATTCGTAATATGATTAAAAGCTTCGGAGTTTGTATGTTTTATATCCAAAATGATCAAATCCGTATATATAAGCAGGTGTTCAACTTGTTTATTAAAAATTGATCCCGCGGTGTCCAAAACCGTGTGAATACCATGTTTTTTACAGTCCTTCAAAATTTCCGCCGAAAATTCCGCTTGACACAACGGTTCTCCCCCGGATAATGTAATGCCGCCTCCGTTCTTAAAATACGGTTTTATCCTTAAAACTTTTTTAACAATGTCTGTGTGATCAATTAAACCACCTGCTGATATATCCCAAGTATCGGGGTTGTGGCAATATACGCAACGCATGGGGCAGCCGCTTAAAAATACTACCGATCTAATGCCCGGTCCGTCTAACATACCCCCCGAATCGATCGAATGTATACGACCTTGCATAAATTTACTCCTTTCTCGTGCTTTCCATACATGAAAGCATACATGATTATACAGTAAAATTCATAGCCGAACCAATCGATTAAATTGTGTTGTGATAAGTCCTGGATATAATTTCTCTTTGCTGTTCTTTGCTTAAGCTGCTAAATTTTACAGCATATCCTGATACTCTTATGGTTAGTGACGGATATTTTTCAGGATTATTGTAAGCGTCTACAAGTTGCTCTTTGTTTAATACATTAACATTCAGATGATGACCGTTTAAGGAAAAATATCCGTCCATAAGATTTATCAAGTTATCAATTTGCGTCGATTCATCCCTACCTATAGCGGAAGGTGTAATGCTGAACGTACATGAAATACCGTCCTTGCATACGTCATACGGGATTTTCGCAACCGAATTTAAAGAAGCGGGTGCGCCTGAAATGTCACGGTTATGCATAGGATTTGCACCCGGAGCGAAAGGTTCTCCCTTCTTCCTGCCATCCGGAGTCCCTCCGGTTTTTTTACCGTAAACTACATTTGATGTAATTGTTAATATGGAAAGAGTATGCTCGGCATTTCTATATGTCTTATTCTTTTTAAGACAGGAATGAAATTCTCGTACCAAATCACATGCAATAGTATCAACTCTGTCATCGTCATTTCCAAACTTCGGGTATTCGCCATATATCTCAAAATCATTTATAATACCTCGTTGATCTCTTACAGGTTTGACTTTAGCAAATTTTATGGCACTTAGTGAATCGACCGTAACCGATAAGCCGGCTAATCCGAAAGCCATAAATCTTTGTATGTCGGTATCATGAAAAGCCATCTGTAATTTTTCGTAAGCATACTTATCATGCATATAGTGAATAACATTCATTGTATTTACGTATAACTTACACAACCAACCGGTATAAAAATCAAATCTTTTTTTAATGTCGTCAAAGCACAATATATCGTCATTTACCGTGTTTGAAGCAGGTCCTACCTGAATTCCTGTCATTTCATCCACACCACCGTTTAAAGACAACAATAAAAGTTTAGCCATGTTACAACGTGCACCGAAAAACTGCATTTGTTTACCTGTTTTCATTGCAGATACACAGCATGCTATTGAATAATCGTCACCGAATGTTTTCTTCATCATATCATCGTTTTCATATTGTATTGAATCGGTATTTATTGAAACTTTAGCACAAAAACGTTTGAATCCGAGAGGTAATTTTTCGGACCATAATACGGTAAGGTTCGGTTCGGGAGCAGGGCCTAAATTATATAATGTATTTAGAAAACGAAAAGAGGTTTTAGTTACCAACGGTCTTGAATCTTCACCAACACCCCCCACCGCCTCGGTAATCCACATAGGATCTCCTGCGAACAATTCGTTGTATTCCGGTGTCCTTAACTGTCTTGCGGCTCTTAATTTAATTATGAAGTCGTCTATAATTTCCTGAGCATGAGATTCATCCAGAATACCTTTATAAATATCTCTCTCAATATATATGTCAATAAAAGTTCCGACTCGACCTAGTGACATAGCCGCACCGTTTTGTTCTTTAATCGCACCTAAATAAGCGAAGTATAACCATTGTACGGCTTCTATGGAATTTGCCGCAGGTTTTGAAATATCTTTACCGTATCCTGTGGCCATAATCTTCAGCTGTTCTAAAAAATCAATTTGTCTGTATAATTCTTCAGATAACTGTATGTTTTCAGCTGTCATCTCCCGCAATCCGACAAGATATTTATCTTTACGTTTTTCTTCAATTAAACGGTCGGCACCGTAAAGAGACAACCGTCTGTAATCTCCAATAATTCTGCCGCGTCCGTAAGCATCAGGTAAGCCTGTTATTATTCCCGCTTTTCTGACATTTTTCATTTCATCGGTATATACACGGAAAACACCGTCGTTGTGAGTTGTTCGGTATTTAAAATTGTCTTCAACATCCTTTCCCAGAGTATATCCGTATGCTTCACATGCCTGTCTGGCCATTCTGATACCACCGAAAGGATTAACTCCTCTTTTTAAAGGTAAATCAGTTTGTAAACCTACTATTAATTCGTTATTTTTGTCGATATACCCCGGTTTGTAAGTTAACAGTGACGAGACTCTATCGGTGTCAATATAAAAAACACCACCACGATCTTTTTCCAAAATCATTAAAGAGTCTAACTTTTTTTTAATTAATAATGTTCTGTCTGTAGGGCCCTTTAAAAAGCTCTCGTCTTCGTAATAGGGGGTGTAGTTTTTTTGAATAAAATCCCTGACATCTATTGTTTTTTGCCAAATACCCGGTATGAAATTTTTCCATTGTTCCATTTGAATACCTCCTAAAGCCGGACTAAACAAAAACCGCCCGGCATATATTAATATTTCTGCCCAGGCGGTCGACTTTACACTGTATTCGTTTTGTTCCCACATGGTTAATTCCACTGACTCCGCCGGTTACAAAACGTATTGACATTTATGTTTGTTTTAGAATATTATATATAGGATCCTTTTGTCAACAGGTAAAATTATAATTTGTAATTTTAAAGGCATTATACTTAATAACATCAAAAAGAAAAGGATTTAAACAAAAAGAAGATGAAAATGCAGGAAAATAAAGAAATGAGAACTGAAAAATGTTGCTTTATTTAGATACGTTTGATATAATTGTTCCGAATTGATATATTTTTTGTATTGATAAGAGTGGGAATTCCCACTCTTTCCATTATGATTGGAAATAGATATGATTATATTTACAGATACGTTTATAGAACTTTGAAAGAATATAAAATTTTTGTAATATATGTTGGTGCTAAGCGGAAAACAAACGGTAGCTCTACATAACCGAACAATTAACGGAGGCGAATATGGTTAAGGGAAAAATTGCATCAATTATATATGATATAGTGAAACCGATTGTTGAAGGATCGGGATTTGATTTGGTGGATGTTGAATTTAAAAAAGAAGGATCCGAAAAAGTATTAAGCGTGATCATAGATAAAGTGGGAGGTATTACGATAGAAGATACTCATGATATCGCTGTGCGATTAAATCCGTTATTGGATGAAAAGGAAGATTTAATAGAGGGTAGTTATCGCTTTCAGGTGTCTTCCCCCGGTTTGGACCGCCCTTTGAAAACAGAAAAGGATTTTAGAAGATACATGGGAGAGCGGGTTGAGGTCAGATTATATAGTAAGATAAATGATAAGAAAACATTTGAAGGAATATTGGATGATTATAACCACGGGAAAGTTACCATAATAGATGATGCCAACCAAAGATTGTCGTTTGATATGGAGGCAGTCGGTACGGTAAAAAGAGTTATTGTTTTTTAAGTGTTGTATGGAGGGATATAAATGAACGTAGAGTTTATACATGCGTTAGAACAAATTGAAAAAGAAAAAGGTATTAAAAAAGAAATACTGATAGATGCTATGGAAGACGCTTTACTTACCGCGTATAAAAAGAATTTTGGAACCGATGGCGAAATTAATGTAAACATTAATAAAGATACCGGGGATATAAAGGTGTATGCAATTAAAACCGTTGTGGATATATTGACAGACAGTGCTACACAAATTCTTGTAGACGAGGCGAGACGCTCTGATTCGACAATAATAGCAGGTGATATTGTTCGTGTGGACTGTACTCCGGAGAGATTCGGGAGAATCGCGGCTCAGACAGCGAAACAGGTTGTTATGCAAAGAATACGCGAGGCTGAGAAGAATGTAATATTCGATGAGTTTTATAATAAAGAAAACGACATTATTACCGGTGTAATACAAAGTACCGAAAGAAAGAATGTTGTGGTTGATTTAGGGCGTATAGAAGGTGTTATGCCTTTTTCAGAGCAAGTGTCCGGCGAATCTTACTCTTTTAACAAACGCATGAAATTTTATGTTTTGGAAGTAAAGAACCAAAATAAAGGCCCCTCGGTCGTACTTTCCAGATCTCATCCGTCTTTGGTAAAAAGATTGTTTGAAATGGAAGTCCCTGAGATTTTCAATGGAACGGTTGAAATAAAAAGTGTAGCAAGAGAAGCCGGATCCAGGACTAAAATGGCTGTGTGGTCAAACGATCCTAATGTAGATCCGGTAGGTGCGTGTGTCGGACAAAGAGGCACGAGAGTCCAAAATGTGGTTGATGAATTGAATGATGAAAAGATAGATATATTAAAGTGGAGTTCGGATCCTGCCGAATATATATCAAACAGCTTAAGTCCGTCCGGAGTTATTAGAGTGGAAATAAATGAAGATGAGAAAGCCGCCAGGGTTACCGTACCTGATTTTCAATTATCTTTGGCTATAGGTAAAGAAGGACAAAATGCAAGATTAGCCGCCCGTCTGACCGGGTGGAAGATTGATATAAAGAGTGAATCTCAAATGCGTAAATATCTCGAAGAAGAGCTTTTTGCCGGTAATTTGTTTAAAGAACCGGATAATAAAGATGATTTTATAGATGAAGAAACTCATACTGAATAAAAGATGGGGAGTGACTGTTTTTGTTAAAAAGAAAAATACCCATGCGAAAATGTATAGGTTGCAATGAAACAAAACCTAAGAAGGAATTAATTCGAATAGTTAGAAATCCTGAGGGAAACATATTATTAGATCCTACGGGAAAAGCGGCCGGTAGAGGTGCGTACATTTGTTGTGATACGGCATGCCTGGATTTGGCAATAAAGAATAAAAGATTACAAAAATCTTTTGAAGCCAATGTACCGGATGATTTATATGAAAAACTAAGTCAGGAATTAAAGAGAAAAAATGGTTGATAAAAACATTTATGCATTTATAGGTTTAGCTGCAAAAGCGAACAAGTTGATATCGGGAAATTACTTGTGTGAAAACGCGTTGATATATAAAAGTGTAAAAATGGTTATAATTGCACAAGATGCTAATGAGGGTACAGTGAAAAAATTTGAAAATATATGTAAAAAAAAATCTATCAATCCGATTCGATTCGGGTATAAGGAGGAGCTTGGAAAGATTATTGGAAAAACAGGTTCAAGAAGTGTGTTATGTATCACTTGCAGTCATTTTGCAGGCAGATTGCATGAAATGATCGTGGTTGAATGATTTTCGGGGGTGAAATATTTGTCGAAATTAAGAGTTTATGAGTTGGCAAAAGAATTAAATACTAGCAGCAGCAGGCTGCTGAAAAAACTGGCTGACATTGGTGTGCAAAAAAATAACCATATGAGTTATATTGAAGATGATGAATTAAAAAAGCTATATAGCGATTTAGGAATTCATAAAAACGAAACGAAATCTACTGAAATAGATAAATCGGATGATAATATTGTTGCGAAGAAAACAGATGTAAAAACAATAGTAAAGGTGACCGAAGTACAAGATCAAAGGCAAAGTAAAAACGAACAGCCTGTTCACAGAGATGTTCGCAAACCTAAAGAAGCTGATGAAAACACGGGAAAACAACATTCGGGAAACAGGCAATTTGCCGGAAGACAACAGAGCCGTAATAATAAGTATTCGGACAAAAAGCGCGATATAGCCACATCCGGCTTACTAGGCGATATGAAGGTTATAACCGAAGACGATCGTATGAAAATGTTAAGAGAAAAAGCACGAAAGCTAAAGATGGAGCAGGAAAGAATAGCCGAACAAGAAAAAAAGGATCAAATCGAACAGAAAACTACCAAAGATCCTATAGTTACTAAGATTGAAAAGGTTGAGAAAAAAATAGAAAAAGTAGAGCAAAAAATAGAAAAG
Organism: uncultured Clostridiaceae bacterium; assembly: GCA_964547525.1. Lineage (GTDB taxonomy): Bacteria > Bacillota > Clostridia > JAAYHZ01 > JAAYHZ01 > CAZJOD01. The sequence continues at coordinate 10,225 of CAZJOD010000031.1, read as the reverse complement.
GAAGTTCCTGTTGTCAAGGTAGAAAAGATAAGTCAAGACCCGAAAAAGGAACGTGACATAAAAATTATAAAGCAAGAAAATAATCTTGTTCAAGCCGATACATCCAAACCCGATATAAAACAGGAAACCGTTAATAAGGATATACCGCAAAAACCGGAAACTGTATCTGCAGTTTCTGTTGATGAACGGGCTGTAAATGATCCTGACACAAACATCGTCCTGAAAGATAAAGCTGTAGAAAAATCGGTAACCGAGCCGACACAAGAACAAAATGTTGCATTTGAGCCAAAACAGGACGAAACGAAAATAAAAGACGAACTAAAAACTGAACTAAAAACTGAACTAAAAAACATGAATGATGAACAAAAGAAATCGCATGCTGTTAAAGATCAAAACAGAGAACAAACGGTGATGCGTGACTACGGCAGGTCGCAATCGACGAACAGGCAAACCGGAAAAACATATTCCGGTGATAGAGAGCAAAATAAAGAATATTCCTCGAATAGAGAACAAAAGAGGATACAATACCCGGCTAAAGATTATAACCAAGGTCAAACCGGAAACAAAGACTCTGAACGATATAACTCTCGTGAAGGTTTTAAAGACCGCGATGATAATAAAGGTTATCAAAAAAAGCCCGGTGAATATGTAAAAAAGACATACGATAACAGAAAAGATTATGATAACAAAAAAGATCAAACCGGTGACAAAGGCAGAAGTGGTGGCTACGTTGATTATAAAACCGGAGATAATCGTGCCAAGCAGGATTTTGCCGGCAAAAACTTCAACGATAGAGGAAGATTTAATAAAGATGCCGGAAAAAGTAAAAAGGATCTTGATATACCCAAAGCGGAAACTACAGGCAAAGAGGAAAATAAAGCTAAAAATACCGGGGACCGTAGGAATTATTTAGTTAAAGATAATGAAAAACTAGATAAGCGTGAGCAAAAAAAAGGTGCTGAAAAACCGGTGGTATCACCTGTAAAGACCGGTTATCAAGTTAAAAAAACAAAATATAAACAGCCTGATTTTATGGTAGGGCAAAAAAAGGGTGTTGACGAAATTTTATCCGAAGATTTTATTTTGGAAGAGTTTTACGGCAAGGAAGCGGAATTTGATAAACGAGCTAAGAAATCGAGGAGTAAGCAGAAAATGTCTCCTCCGACTCCTCCTAGAGAAGTGTTAAAGCATGTTGTTTTACCGGATAGTATGACTGTAAAAACATTCTCGGAGAGAATCAAAAAAACTTCCGGAGAAGTTATAATAAAATTAATGGAACTTGGTATAATTGCAAACGTAAATCAATCTTTGGATTTTGAAACAGCCTCGCTTATTTCTGAAGAATTCGGAATAACTGCGAAAAAAGAGGTTGTAGTAACAGAAGAAGATATACTGTTCGATGACAGTGCGGATGATGATGATAATTTAGAGCCGCGTCCTCCTATTGTTGTTGTTATGGGACATGTCGACCATGGTAAAACATCACTACTTGACGCTATAAAAAATACCAACGTTATCGCAGGTGAAGCGGGAGGTATAACTCAGCATATCGGAGCTTATATGGTCAATATAAACGGTAGAGATATAACCTTCTTAGATACGCCCGGTCATGAAGCTTTTACATCGATGCGGGCACGTGGAGCTCAAGTAACAGATATCGCAATACTAGTGGTAGCTGCCGATGACGGTGTTATGCCTCAAACCGTAGAAGCTATAAATCACGCTAAAGCGGCAGGAGTCGCTATTATAGTGGCGATAAACAAAATTGACAGCCCGAATGCAAATCCGGAAAAAGTAAAGCAAGAGTTGACAGAGTACGGGTTGGTTGCCGAAGAATGGGGTGGAGATACCATTTGTGTTAATGTATCTGCATTAAAGAATGATAATATCGATTCCTTGTTAGAAATGGTTTTATTAACGGCCGATGTTTTAGAATTGAAGACAAATCCTGCAAAACAAGCAAAAGGTACGGTTATTGAATCACGTTTGGATAAAAATACCGGTGCTATAGCAACACTTTTGGTACAAAGAGGAACATTAAAAAGCGGAGATTCTATTGTGACCGGATCAACGGTAGGTAGAATAAGAAGAATGACTAATGATAAAGGACAAGAAATCATCTCGGCCGGTCCGTCTACACCTGTGGAAATTATGGGATTGCATGAAGTACCTGTAGCGGGAGATGAGTTTTATGCAATAGAAGATGAAAAATTAGCCAGGCAGTTGGCTGAGAAACGTAGAGAAGTCATACGTGAAAAAAGCATTGGTGGCACAAACAATGCCGTTACTTTGGAAGATTTATTCTCACAAATTCAACAAGGTAACATGAAGGAATTAAATATAATTATAAAGGCCGATGTTCACGGATCTGTCGAAGCGGTTAAGCAGTCTTTGGAAAAGCTGTCTAATGACGAAGTCAAAATAAAGATAATCCATGGAGCGGTAGGTACTATAAATGAATCCGATGTTCAATTGGCTGCGGTTTCAAACGCTATTATTATCGGTTTTAATGTAAGACCGGGTATTAATGTAACCGAAGCGGCGGAAAATGCAAAGGTGGATATCAGACTGTATAGGATTATATATAACGCCATCGAGGATATACAAGCGGCTATGAAGGGAATGCTTGATCCCACATTCAAAGAAAATGTTCTTGGACATGTGGAAATAAGACAAATCTTTAAAGTGTCCGGTATCGGAACTATAGCCGGATGTTACGTAACAGATGGCAAAATCGCACGCTCGGACAGTGTAAGGCTACTACGCAACGGGATAGTTATATACGAAGGGAAACCCGCATCTTTGAAAAGGTTTAAAGAAGACGCACGTGAAGTTACACACGGGTATGAATGTGGCTTGTCTTTGGAAAATTATAATGATATCAAAGAAGGCGATATAGTTGAAGTATATGAAATGGTAGCGGTGGAAAAATAAATTGGCGTAATATTAAACTTATTATAGTTGAGTTTTTAACAAGCCGGCTTTTTATCGGTTTGAAAGGAGAGTATAATATGTCTTCGAGAATTGACAAAATAACACAAACAATAAAAAAAGAATTAAGCGATATTATACAAAATGAATTAAAAGACCCTCGTATACCTGATCTGGCAAGTGTGATTTCGGTTCATGTTACCGGAGACTTGCGTGAAGCGACCGCCTATATCAGTATTTACGGAACCGAAGATCAAAAAAAACAATGTATGGACGCACTTGAATCAGCTCAAGGATTTATTCGTAAAGAACTAGGAGCAAGGTTAAATATAAGATACACACCAAAGCTGGCTTTTAAATCGGATGATTCCATTGAACATGGTGCGCACTTAAATGTTCTATTCAATAAAATTAAGGAAAACCGGTAATAAAAATGCCTTGTCTTTGCGGCAAGGCATTTTTATAAGTGTAGGTGACGGTATTTAAGATGATTGAAATTATATCGGCAATTAAAGCTGCGAAATCAATTGCTATTTTTCCTCACATTATGGCTGACGGGGATGCTATAGGCAGCTCATTAGCCCTATGTAAATTTCTTACCGATCAAGGTAAAAAATCTGTTATTATTTTTGAAGAAGATATCTCATACAAATATAGATTTATGTTAGATACAAATTTATCATATTTTATATATCCGCCTAATTGTAACATGAGATATGATGTCCATGTTTCACTGGATAGTGGTGATTTAGATATGTTAGGGAAAAGAAAAGAGCTATATGAGATGGCAGATATAACTGTAAATATTGACCATCATAAAACAAATACTTTGTATGGTAACATAAATTATGTGTCACAAACCGCAGCGGCAACCGGTGAGATTATATATGAGTTTATAAAGAACTATGATTCTGAGTATGAACCGGATCGAAATATCGCTGAATATTTATATGTGGCCATAAGTACGGATACCGGTGGCTTTAGATTCTCAAATGTAACCCGAAATACTCATATCATTGCAGGTGAATTGGTTGATAAAAATATCGAAGTCGAGAATATATCTAAAAGGGTATTTGAAATAATGCCTAAAGAACAAATGAAACTTTTACAATGTGCAATTTCCGGTGTATCGTACGCCTTAGACGGACGTATAGGTCTGATTAAAATAACGCGTGAACATTATGAAAAAGCGAATGCTCAAGAAGAACACAGTGACGGATTTATAAATTATGTTCGCAATGTGGAAGGTGTAGAGGTTGCCGTTTGTTTAAAAGAAAAAAGTAAAGAAGAAATAAAGGTGAGTCTTAGAAGTTCTAAGGATTTGGATGTGGCCGAAATTGCCCGTGAGTTTAACGGCGGGGGACATGAAAGAGCTTCGGGGTTTACTTTTTTTGGCACTATGGTGCAAGCTGAAAGTAAAATTATAGAATCTTTAACAAGGAGAATGCAGAAATGAGGGATCGGTCTTTACAGTGTGGTGTAATTAACCTGTATAAACCTGTAAATATGACTTCTTTTCAAGCGGTATCCCGGGTTAAAAGAATTTTAGGTGTAAAGAAAGCCGGGCATGCGGGAACACTGGATCCTGATGCCGAAGGTGTTTTACCTGTTTTTTTGGGTACGGCTACCGGTGCTTTTAATTATTTGTCGGATGAGTTAAAAGAATACACTGTTGAGGTTATATTAGGTATAGCTACCGATACTTGTGATTTATCAGGATGTGTTACCGGCATCTCAGATATCGAAATATCATTTAAAAGAGTAAAGGATGTTTTTGAAGGTATTCGGGGAGATATAAAACAAAAACCGCCGATATTCTCGGCTGTAAAAGTCAACGGTAAAAGACTTTATGAATATGCTAGAAACGGAAATAACAATGTAGATATACCGGATAGAAACGTAACAATTTATTCAATAAATGTTTTGTCTGATGAACTTGAACATAAAAATATAACTATTGACCAAAAAGCTTATAAAGTTTCTACTTTTAGAGCACATGTAGCATGTTCGAGAGGTACATATATCAGAAGCTTGTGCCGTGATTCGGGTATTGCACTGGGAACTTACGGGTGTATGGGAAGGTTGATACGCACTCGTTCAGGACCATATAAACTTATGGATTCGGTAAATTTTGAAACATTGATTGAATCAAAAGAAAAAAACCGTGTCCCTTTATCTGCCGTAGGAGACCTTTTTGAAGGTTATACCGGTATATATTTGGATGAAAATCAAATAAAAGACTATTTAAATGGGAAAAAAGTAATAATAAATGAAAAATATTATGCAACAGATTTTAGAGATGGTATAGTAATGGTACAAACGCCGGAAAACGGATTTATAGGAATAGGTCAACTATATGAGGATGAATGTATTTGTTATGTAAAAGGGAAAAAAATGTTTTGTAACCCGTTTATATAAGAGGTTTAAAAATGGAAGTATATTACGAGAGAAAAACTGATAATTTTAGATTTGGCAGCCCGGCCGGGATAGGTCTCGGTAATTTTGACGGTTTACACAAAGGGCATATGAAATTGGTTGAAGGATTGATTGACAATTGTTTGAAAAAAAATCTTACTTCATGTATTTACACTTTCGAACAACATCCTTCTATTATATTAGAACCTCAAAACCCGGTACCGCTTATTATTACCAATGAAAAAAAGGTGGAAGTTCTTGAAAGTGCAGGCATTAACAAGTTGTTTTTCGGATTGTTCGACCGAGAGTTTGCCTCCCTTTCACCGGATGAGTTTATTAGAGAAATATTGATCGACAAATTTAACGCCAAACTTGTAGTAACCGGTTTTAATTATTTTTTTGGTAAAGGTGGAGAGGGGAACACCGATTACTTAAAAAGAGCCGGAGAAAAATACGGGTTTGAAGTTCTTATTATTCCACCGGTTATTTTAAATGGTGAGGTTGTAAGCAGTACCGCTTGTAGAAATCTTATCTCAAAAGGGGATATACCTAAAGTTAATGAAATGTTAGGGAGAAAATATTCAATGACCGGTATTGTGACTCCGGGGAGAAGGATAGGTACTAATCTTGGTATGCCAACAGCAAATATTATACCGGACGAGAAGTATTTGTTGCCGCAAAAAGGTGTATATGTAACAGATACTTATTATAAAGGAAATAAGTATAGATCGGTAACAAACATCGGTGTGAAACCCACAGTTTCTCAAAATGACCCTGTAACGATAGAAACTCATTTGATCGGGTTTAACGGCGGTATTATGTATGACAATGAAATAAAAATCGAATATATATGTAAAATCAGAGATGAAATGAAATTTGGTGATTATGATCAGCTGGTTGAACAAATAAAATCCGATATAAAATATGCTGTTAATCTATCTGCCGAATAAAGCATGGCAGAACCGGATATGCATATCATAATGTGCTGATTGTAATGCAAATATGAAGTATTAAAGTTAATTAATTTAAAAATAGATAACCGAACGGTTAAAAAATAGATTTATATGCTATAATAAAAAAACAATTATCAGCAATGAAAGGGGTTGTGAGTATGGGAATTATACAATTTCCAAATCTTTTCGGAGGAATACGTTTTTATATTGATAGAGTGGCATTCGATATATTCGGGGTAAACGTTTATTGGTACGGGTTATTTATTGCATTCGGATTTATATTATCTATGGCCTTAGCAGGCGCAAGTGCCAATAAGTTTAAAATTAAAAAAGACGATTTATATGATTTGATATTGATCTGTGCTCCTGTTGCCATAATATGTGCGCGGTTATTCTATGTATTTTTTGATTGGGATAACTTTAAGGGTGATTTATCGGCAATTATAAACTTCCGTCAAGGAGGATTGGCTATATATGGAGCGGTCATAGGCGCTTTTTTGGCAGGATATTTTGTAAGTAAAAAGAAAAAGATGATCCCTTTGAGAGTGTTTGATTTTGCAGCCCCGTATTTTGCCCTGTCGCAGGCTATCGGGAGATGGGGGAACTTTGTTAATCAAGAAGCTTTCGGCACTAATACAACATTACCTTGGGGAATGACCGGGAATCAGATTCGACAGTATTTATATAATAAAACATCAGAATTGGCGGCGCAAGGTATTGTTATAGATCCTGAAATGCCTGTTCATCCAACATTTTTGTATGAATCATTATGGAATTTCGTAGCTTTTTTCTTGTTAATAAGATTGCGTAAAAACAAGAAAGTCGACGGAGAAGTTTTCTTTGGATATATGTTTCTTTACGGTTTAGGTAGAAGCTGGATAGAAGGTCTACGTACAGACAGCTTAATGGCCGGTGGTTTTAGAATATCTCAGCTTTTAGCCGTTTTATTTGTTGTTGCTTTCGGAATATTATTTATAATTCGTAGAAAGAAGTTACCGCATCTGAAAACCACAGACTTTTACGATCCGGATTTTAAAGAAACAGCTGAAACAAATAGTAACACTGTAATATACGGTATAGATCGGGAGATTCCCAAAGATAAAAATGAAGTAGATGAAGACGTCGGGTTAGACAATGATATAAACAAAAGTAATACAAGCGAAAACAATACGAATGAAAACCCAAAAAACAATAATACAATAGAGTAAAATCTAAAAAATTGAGGGAGTGTTAAATTATGAAGAAAATAAAAATTTTCAATGGTAAAGTAATCACACCTTATAAAACAATTAAAGAAGGGACGATTATAGTAGAAGGACAAAAAATTTCATATGTTGGGGAATCCAATACCCAATCGGATGAATACGTTGAAATTGACGCCAAAGGTTTATATGTTTCTCCGGGATTTGTAGATATACACACACATGGAGGGGGAGATTTCGACTTTATGGACGGTACAACCGAAGCCTATATAAAATCATCGGAAAGACATGCTCAACACGGAACAACATCAATCATTCCAACCACATTGTCAAGTTCCAACGAAGAGTTGAAAAATACATTTTCGGTGTTTAATGCGGCTAAAAATTCTGATCATAACGGAGCGGATTTTGTAGGGTTCCATTTGGAAGGTCCATACTTCAGTTTAGAACAAAAAGGGGCACAAGATCCTAAATATATTAAAGATCCTACTGCAGATGAAGTTAACGAAATTCTAAGTTGGACTGATGATATAGTTAGATGGAGTCTTGCTCCTGAGCTAAAAGGTGCTATGGAAGTCGGACGTATATTAAAAAGAAAAGGTATTTTACCCGCCATTGCACACTCTAATGCAGTGTATTCGGAAGTATTGGAAGCATATGAAAACGGCTTTACTCATGTTACACACTTGTATTCCGGTATGTCCATGGTACGTAGAATCAATGCATACAGGTATGCGGGTGTTGTGGAAAGCGCTTTCCTTATAGATGATATGACTGTGGAAATAATTGCCGACGGCAGCCATTTGCCGGCAAGCTTATTAAAGCTTATCTATAAAATAAAAGGTCCGTCACGGATTGCTTTGATAACCGATTCAATGAGAGGAGCGGGTATGCCCGAAGGACCTTCGGTACTGGGAAGCCGTGCTAACGGCATGGATGTTGTTATAGAAGACGGTGTGGCGAAGCTTCTTGATCGTAGTGCATTTGCAGGTAGTGTTGCCACTGCCGACCGTTTGGTTCGCACAATGGTGCAATTAGCTGAAGTACCGTTGACCGACGCTGTCAGAATGATGACTTCAACTCCGGCTAATATAATGAATATACAGAACAACAAAGGAAGTATTCTGCCCGGAAAAGATGCGGACATTGTCATGTTCGACGATGATATTAATGTAAAATTCACTATGGTAAAAGGTAAAATAGTAAAAAATGTACTTAGTAGCTAAGGTTAAAAGTATAGATCATTTAAAAAAGTTTGATTATATATTATTTACTGCGGTCATAGCTATAACTGTTATGGGCTTGATCGTATTAAAAAGTGCAACCTCAAGTATGAAGTACGGTGAATCCATATACCGGATGCAGATCTATATGGTTATTGCCGGTGTTGTTTTAGCGCTTGTAACCAACTTTATAGATTATCGTATATTCAGAACCGTTTCATTATACCTTTACCTTTTTAGCACATTGCTTTTAGTTGCCGTATTCTTCTGGGGAGAAGGTGCGGAGGATGTAGGAGCGGACAGTTGGCTGTCTGTATTCGGTTTTTTTAGGTTTCAGCCGGCTGAGATAGCTAAAATTACTTATGTTCTTTTAATAGGTGTTATATTAGAAAAGATAGCTCAGGGAAATAAAGGTAAATATATTTGGATGTTACCGGTGTTTGCCGCTATACCTATAATAATGATTATCGAACAACCTGATATGGGAACGGCTTTAGCCTTTATAGTCGCTTTTGCAGTTATGTTTTTTATATGTGGTATTAAATATAGATATCTAATAATGGCGGTCGTATTTATCGGATCATTGATTCCCATTGCCTGGAAATTTATTTTGCATGATTACCAAAAAAATCGGATATTATCTTTTTTTAAACCGGAATTGCAAGATGCGGATGCGTTATATCAAATAAATAAAGCAAAGACAGCCATAAGCTCGGGTCAACTGTTCGGGCAAGGATTATTCAAGGGGATACAAACCCAGAATAACGGTATCCCTATTAAAGAATCGGATTTTATTTTCTCGGTAATAGGTGAAGAAATAGGTTTTATCGGAGCAGGAGTAGTTTTGATCCTATTTACTGTAATAATCATAAGAATATTTTATATTGCAGCCACAGCCGACGATTTATACGGGACATTCGTAGCATCGGGAATAGGAGGTATTTACCTTTACTATTTTATTCAAAATGTGGGTATGAACATTGATATGTTACCTATTACCGGTGTACCGTTACCATTTGTAAGCGCCGGTGGAAGCTCAATGTTGACAAATTTTATCGCTTTGGGGCTGGTGCTTAGTATTTCTCTACGTAGAACCGAGGGTATGTTTGAAAGACCCGATATATAATAACAGGTGAATAATTTGATTAAATAAATGATTCTACCGTATAAACTTTATTTTATCGGAGTGAAAACATAAATTTATAAAAACTTTTGGCACTATATGTAGTTATCGTTATAAATAACGATTTACATATAGTGCTTTTTTGTTTATAAAAAAATTAATTGGCACCGGGTCTCAATAAATATTAAAAAAATTAGCTTGTATTTTTTTAAGATATATACTAAAATGAATTCATGGTGGGGATTTGTGGTGATAAAGGTATAAATGTGTGACATAATCCCAAACGACCTTAAGAAAAGGAAGTGTAATATGCCCGGGGTTAATGGCGAATTTAGCCATACCATGGATATAAACGGTAGAGTAGCGATTCCTGGAAAA
>CAZJOD010000030.1:0-27827 GCA_964547525.1 uncultured Clostridiaceae bacterium | reverse complement strand
TCTCGAAAGTATTTTGACGGGTTCAATACACTGTTCATTTTTCAAGTTTCATGCCATCTTGCGACGGCTTGATTATCGTAACACATAACATTTTAAGTGTCAAGCATAAATTTTAATTTTTTTATAAAATTTTTTTCTCGGATATCTGACATTATTATTAGCCATTTGTCAAATATAATGCGACATTAATTAAAAAAAATCCATTATAAAAAGTCTTCGCCTGATATAACGAAGACTTTTTATATATGATTATACCTCACAATATTTTTAATTACATGTCATCTTCCCCGGAATTTGATTGATTTTCATTATTGGAGATAATATCATCGTCTTCAATGTCCGGTGTATCTTCCGAGTAAGTGATCCTTTGGCCTCTTTCTTTAAAACTCGATTCTGTATTTTCACATATCTCGTCATCATCTTCATCATCAGGAATGATTCTTGCCAAACTGACAACCTTATTCTCTTCGCCGGTTCTCATCAAAGTGACACCCATCGTTATTCTGCTTAGCATATTTATATCACTTACAGGCATTCTTATGATAGTACCGTCGGAAGTAATCATAATGGCGTCATCTTCTTCATTTACCATTTTCATTCCTGCTAATTTTCCTGTTTTTTCAGTAATCTTATATGTTCTCACACCTTTTCCGCCTCTTTTTATCGTACTGTATTCATCAGGATCGGTCCTTTTTCCAAATCCGTTTTCTGTTACGGTCAATAAACTGCATCCATCCATAACAACACCCATACCAATTACTTCATCATCTTCATCTAAAGTAATTCCTTTTACCCCTTGCGCGTTACGACCGGTATCTCTGACATCTTCTTCGTTAAATCTGATGGCCATTCCGTTTCGAGTAATCAACATTATATTGGTATCACCGTCTGTTAACCTTACATTAATAAGCTCATCGTCTTCTTTTAGAGTTATTGCCGCAAGGCCGTTTGTTCTTACACTGTCATACTCGGCTAACTTAGTCTTTTTGACGATACCTTTTTTAGTCGCGAACATAAGATATTTACCCTCGTTATAATCATGTAAGGGTATTGTGGTCTCTATACGCTCGTCGCTGTTTAACTCCAGCAAGTTAACAATGGCAGCTCCTTTTGCATGCCTGCTTGCTTCTGGAATTTTGTAAGCTTTTAGCCTGAACATTCTACCTTTATTGGTAAAAAATAATACATAATTGTGGGTTGATGTAGTAAAAAGATTAACCACAAAATCTTCTTCCCTGGTACTTAACGCCATAACACCCTTACCTCCGCGACGTTGACTTTTATATGTGTCACAAGGAAGTCTTTTTATATAACCGTAGTGTGTTATCGTAATTACATTTTCAGTTTCCTCAATTAAATCTTCTATATCAATATCGTCTTCTTCATCTATTTCTATTCGGGTTCTTCTTTCATCGCCGAATTTTCTTTTTATTTCGTTCATTTCCTCTTTAATGATACTATGAACAATGTTGATATCGGATAATACCAATCGGTAATATGCAATCTTTTCATTTAACTCGTCATATTCATTCTGAAGTCTTTCCCGTTCCAATCCCGTCAGCTGACCTAAACGCATATCCACTATGTGCTGTGCCTGAATGTCTGAAAAACCGAATTTTTCTATCAATCCCAATTTAGCAACGGCTGTATTTTGTGACGACCTTATTAACGCTATGATCTCATCTATAATATCCAAAGCTCGCAATAAACCTTGCAGGATATGCGCTCTGGCTTCTGCTTTTTCTAATTCAAATTTAGTCCTTCTTTGGACCACATCTTCTTGATGTCTAACATAATGTTGAATTGCTTCTTTTAAATTTATCACAGTAGGGTGGAACATACCATTTGAATCTTGTACCAAAGCAAGCATATTAACATTAAAAACATCCTGTAATTGGGTATATTTGTATAATCTGTTTAACACAACATTTGCATTTGCATCTTTTTTTAACGTTATTGAAATCCTGATTTCTTCGTTTCTATCCGATTCATCTATTATTTCGACAATACCTTCAATCCTTTTGTCTTTTACCAAATCTGCTATTTTTATAATTAGATTTGCTTTGTTTACTTGATAGGGCAAATCTTTAACAATAATTTTTTGGCGGTTTCCGGACTGTATTATTTCAGTTTCAGCCCGAACTACAATTCTTCCTCTACCTGTTCTATAAGCTTCTTTTATACCATGCAATCCTTTGATGGTTCCATAAGTAGGAAAATCAGGTCCCTTTATATATGAATTCAATTCATCGATAGAAATATCGGGATTATCTATATAAGCACTTATCCCGTCTATTGTTTCGTTTAAATTATGAGGCGGTATATTTGTCGCCATACCCACTGCAATTCCGGAAGAACCGTTAACCAATAAATTTGGAAATCTTGCCGGTAGTACCACAGGCTCCATATCATGTTCGTCAAAATTCGGGCGAAAAACAACGGTATCTTTATTAATATCCGCAAGCATTTCCATAGCGATTTTATGCAGCTTTGCTTCTGTATACCTCATAGCGGCAGGAGGGTCACCGTCTCTCGAACCAAAGTTCCCGTGTCCGTCAACAAGCGGATACCGTAATGAAAAATCTTGTGCCATTCTGACCAAACTGTCATAAGCGGCGGCATCACCATGCGGATGAAAACTTCCCAATACATCTCCGACGGTAGTGGCACACTTTCTATATGATTTATCCGGTGTAAATCCGGAACGGTACATTGAGTATAAGATTCTTCGATGTACAGGTTTTAATCCGTCCCGTATATCCGGTAAAGCCCTGTCGGCGATTACACTCATAGCATAATCAATGAAAGATTTTTTCATTTCCTCTTCTATGTCAACCGGTATGATATTTTGTCTGTTCGTAAAGTCTTCGGTAGCCATTTATTACACTCCGTTCAATAATATTAACACAGTATTTAATATATAGTGCCATAACTTATCTTATCATTTTACAATCTATGAAAATTGCAGATCCGCCACATAAAACAACAAAGTTTTCTACATTATAATAGAAATCTTTGTATACTGACGGAAGATAATGATATGTATATTATACAATAAAAAGCATCTATTGTATACAATTTTCCTATCACAGCATATATGATAGCAGCAGTTACTTACACATTATTAATTTCATTACAAAGAGCTATTACTGTGGAATGAATACTATTGTTTTGGAATCTTTACCACAAACTCATAAAATTCATCACTGTCGGTTTGTACCGATTCCGCTTGTATCCCCGACTTGATCATTAAGTCTATCGCTTGTTTTACAGTGTTGACAAAAATTCTTATATCCATAACGGCGGCTTTTCTTGTACCTGTTACCTCACTTTCTTTGTCGCAGGTCGAAGATCCGTGACCTATATTGCGAACAAGCATTTCGGTATCACTGACACTTAAATTTCCTTCACGAACCTTTCTTAATATTTTTAGCTGTTGTTCCTCGCTTCCTAGCTGCAACAAGCACCGGGCATGCCTTTCACTAAGATTGTGATTTATCAAAACGGTCTTGACCATAGGAGATAGTTTTAATAACCTGATTTTATTCGCAATAGCAGCTTGACTTTTGCCAATTTGAATCCCTAACTCTTCCTGCGTCATATTGTATTCCTTCAATATTCTTCCATACGCTTCAGCTTCTTCAATGCAATTTAAATCTTCCCTTTGTAAATTTTCAATTAAAGCCATTAAAGCCGAATCGTTATCATCTACATTGACAACAATACATGGAATTTTTTTCATTCCTGCCATTAAAGCCGCTCTTAATCTTCTTTCTCCCGTTATAAGCTCATAATTTCCCGCCGGTGTTTTTCTTACATTTACGGGTTGTATAATACCATAAGCTTTTATGGATTCACTTAATTCTGTCAATGATTTGATATCAAAAAACTTTCTCGGTTGATATGGATTTTTAATGATCTCTTCTATTTCCAAGTATATAATACGGATATCTTTTTTTTTCCTTTTATCCTTGCTCTTACCTATAAACGACAATTTGTTTTCAAACATATTCTCACCACCTCCTGAAAAATATCAAACCTGATAAAAGAGATCATTTCATATTTTAATAATATCTTTTTATGTATAATTATGTCCTTATTGATATTTTCAAAACGTTATATCAATGCTTTGGTATACGAATAACAAATTCTATATAATTACCTCTATCGAATTGTGCGGCTTTTGCGTTAATGCCGGATTGTATCATCAAATTTATAGCTTGTTTTACGGTATTGACAAATACTCTTATGTCATGAACTATTTTTTTCCTTTGCCCCTCTTTGCTTTGATTCTTACCGGTTTCAGTTAAACCGATTACAATCTTGTCCACCAGATTTTCTGCAGATTTCACATTCATATTATTTTCACATATCTTTTTTAATGTTTGCAGTTGTGCCTGCTCATCAGGTAGCTTTAATAAGCAACGAGCATGTCTTTCGGTTAAATTGTTATCCAATAATATTTTAGTCACCATAGGTGATAATTTTAACAATCTTATTTTATTTGCAATTGTAGATTGGCTTTTTCCGAGTTTTAGAGCTAAGCTCTCCTGTGTCATATTATGTTCCTTAAGAACACGACTATAACCTTGAGCTTCTTCTATATAATTCAGATTTTCTCTTTGTAAGTTTTCGATTAACGCAATTAGTGCGGAATCATTATCATCGGCGTTTACAACCATACAGGGTATTTTACTGACTCCGGCCAATGCAGCGGCTTTTAACCTTCTCTCACCGGCTATTAATTCATATTTTTCATTATTCAGTTTTCGAACACTAATGGGTTGAATAATCCCATAAGTTTGTATGGATTTACTTAATTCTTTCAAAGATTCGATATCGAAGAATTTTCTCGGTTGATAGGGATTCGGCATAATTTTTTCGGAATTGATATAAATAATATCACTTTCATTATTGTCTCTCTTCTTTCTCTCAATTGCTTGTGTAGTAATTCTATTTTCCATCATAAACTCAGCACCACCTTGTATAAATTTACATATATGTAATTTCTATATATCTGTGCAATATCCTTCTTTTTATTTAGGAAAATTTAATTTTTTTTTATTGCTTTCACGGTTTTAAAAAAACCCGTGGCCACAGCGGACATCCACGGGTCGGCGTACATTTTTATAATCAAGTTTAAAAATGCATCTCATTAAAAAGAGATAACTTTCAATGAAATTATCTCTTTCATATTAGCTAAATATCGAACCTTATAAAGGCTTTTTAACAGGAACCCCCGCCTTTCTAGGATACTTTTTAGGTACATCGCCTGTCAATTGAAACAATATTATACTTCTACTTATATCACTTTGTGGTAAATAAAATAAAACATTTTTAAACAATGATATATTTAAACTTATCAGGGCATTTTTACAAGATTCCAACTCTTCACTTACCATGCCGGTTTTCATAGCTATAAATATCCCGGAAGTTTTGAGAAAGGGTACACAATATTCCAATAATACAGGCAATTTCGCTACAGCTCTAGCTATAGAAAAATCGTACTTTCCCCTTAATCCGATATCATGCCCTGCATCTTCCGCTCTGCCACAGATACATTCTATTTTGTTTAATCCCAATTCTTTGACCGATTCTCTTAAAAAAGTCATCTTTTTATTTACCGAATCCAATAAAGTAACGTTCATCTCAGGATAAATTATTTTTATGGGTACTCCCGGAAAACCGGCACCGGTACCGATGTCAATTATACTTTTCGTACTATTTATATATGGAACGACACATAGAGAGTCTATTATATGCTTTTTTATAAAATCATTTACATCGGTTATGGATGTAAGGTTCAAAACTTTATTTTTCTCTAAAACCATATTCATGAACTCATATAGTTTTATTTTTTTATCTTCATCCGGTCGTAACCCTATTATTTTTAAATCTTCTGTTATATATTCATTAAACTCATTGTAATTCATTATAACTTTCCTTTTTCTGTCTTCTCATCTGCTCAAGATATATTTGTAAAACACCAATATCCGCAGGAGATACTCCGGATATCCTGGATGCTTGTCCTAATGAAACCGGTTTTATTTTACCTAGTTTTTGTCTGGCTTCCAATCGAATTCCGTCTATTTGGCTATAGTCCAGGTTTTCAGGTAACTTCCTGTTTTCAAGCTTTTTATATTGTTCTACTTGCATCATCTGCTTTTTTATATATCCTTCATATTTTATAAATACAGAAACCTGTTCTTGAACCGCATATGGCAAATCAGGTCTATCTTTATCCAACTCATTTAATATGAAGTAATCCAACTCAGGTCTTTTTATCAATTCCTCCAACTTCACTCCTGATTTTACCGAAGTGCTTCCATGTGCCATAAGAAATTCATTAGTCTCATTTGACGGAGATAATACAACCTTTTTAACCCGTTGAATTTCTTTTTCAACAATACCTTTTTTAATACAAAATGATTTATATTTTTCATCGTTAACCAGTCCAACCTCTCGGCCTATTTCCGTTAATCTCATATCCGCATTGTCTTGCCTTAAAACCAATCGATACTCCGCACGGGAGGTCATCATTCTATAAGGTTCATTTGTTCCTTTTGTTACCAAATCATCAATCAACACCCCTATGTATGATTGTGATCTGTCCAAAACCAGCGGTTCTTTGTTACTAAGTTTCAAAGCGCAATTTATCCCCGCTAATAACCCTTGTGCAGCGGCTTCTTCATATCCCGAGCTGCCGTTACTTTGTCCGGCGGAAAATAGGCCGTCTATATCTTTAAATTCCAATGTGGGTTTTAACTGTAGAGGGTCGAAGCAGTCGTATTCAATGGCATACGCACAACGATTAAACTTTATGTTTTCCAATCCTTTTACAGTTTTGACCATTGCAATCTGCACATCCTCCGGTAAACTGGAGGACATACCCGATAGATACATTTCATAAGTATTTTTACCCATAGGCTCTATAAAAACATGGTGCCTTATTTTATCCGGAAATTTAACAACTTTATCTTCGATTGACGGACAATATCTTGGTCCTGTTCCCTCTATAACTCCACTGTATAAAGGTGAACGATGAAGGTTTTGTTTTATAATGTCATGAGTTTGTTCATTCGTGTAAGTTAGCCAACAAGGGACCTGCTCTATTTCTAAAATATCATTGTCGAAAGAAAAAGGTATAATACGTTTGTCTCCCGGTTGTTCGTCCATTACCGAAAAATTAATGGATCTTTTATTTACACGAGCCGGTGTACCTGTTTTAAATCTAAGCAATTTCAAGCCATTGTTAACAAGACATTCTGATAATTTTCTAGCGGGAAATTCACCGTCCGGACCTCCCTCATAATTTACATCTCCGATTATAATTCTTGATCTTAAATATGTTCCTGTGCATATAATTACGTTTTTACAACGATAAACCGCATTTAAGCTTGTTTTAACACCACAAACAGCTTTCTCATCAAATAATATTTCTGTAATTTCATTTTGCTTAATATCAAGATTTTCCTGTTTTTCCAGCACTAATTTCATTTCATTTTGATATTCTCTTCTGTCAATTTGTGACCTTAATGAAAATACGGCAGGCCCTTTTGAAGTGTTTAACATTTTAGCTTGTATCAAAGTTTTATCGGCAATGATCGCCATTTGGCCTCCTAAAGCATCTATCTCCCTAACCAAATGACCTTTAGCCGTACCTCCTATACTCGGATTGCACGGCATATTCGCTATTCTGTCCATATTCATAACAAATACAACGGTATTACAACCTAACCTGGCACAAGCCAATGCAGCTTCACATCCGGCATGTCCTGCCCCGATCACCGCAACATCATACTCTCCTGCAATAAAACTCATTTTATCTCACCTTTTATATTAATCAGAATTTGTGTGATTATAAACTAAAACTTACTTTATCGTTACTACTTACCTACACAAAAATTTGAAAATATTCTTTCTATAATATCATCCGATGCCGTTTCACCTGTTATACTACCTATATTATAAATTGCTTGCTTTAGATCTATAGTTACCAAGTCGACAGGTATCTTTTCTTTTAATGCCGTAATAGCTTCTTTAACATTTTCTTCAGCCATTTCCAAACATCTTTTATGTCTTACATTAGTAACTATATGAGTCTCAATTTTTCCTATGTTTAACATCTCACGAATTTTATCATATAATTGATCAATCCCTTTATGTTCTTTTAAAGATATAAAGACCGGATCTATCCCTATTTGATCTTTTATAACTTCACCTTTTTGTTTTATATAGTTAGCGGTCAGCAAATCGGTTTTATTGACTATTAGAATTATTTGTTTATTATCATATTTTTCAAGAAAATCAAAGTCTTCTTGAGTCAATTCATTTAAAGCGTCTAACACATATAAAACAATATCGGCTTTTTCTGCAGCTTTATAACTTTTCTCTATTCCTATTTTTTCTATAACATCTTCTGTTTTTCTAATTCCGGCACAATCGGATATATTAGCGGCAATACCGTTTATATTAACATATTCTTCTATAACATCACGCGTTGTTCCGGGAATATTTGTCACAATAGCACGTTCATTTCCTGTGATCTCGTTAAGTAATGAAGATTTCCCCACATTGGGTCTTCCTGATATAGCGATTTGGATACCGTCTCTATATATTTTACCGGTATCGTAAGTATCTAAAGTACTGCGAATGGCATTTTCGCAATCACTTAACTTTTTTATAACTCTTTGCATTGTATCATCAGAAATATCATCTTCATTGAACTCTATATTAAATTCAATTTCTGCACTGATATCAATTAATTCGTTTCTAATCCCATTTATATATTTTGAATACTTTCCTTCTAAATGGCTTATTGCTACCTTCCCACCTATTTCTGTATTTGAATTAATTAAATCCATTACGGCTTCTGCCTGTGACAAGTCAATTCTCCCATTCAAGAAAGCTCTTTTAGTAAATTCACCGGGTTCAGCCACTCTTGCTCCGGCTTTTATTACTTGCATAAACACTCTATTTGTAACGTTTAAACCACCATGGCAATTTATTTCAACCGTATTTTCCTTTGTGTAGGTTTTAGGAGCTTCCATTTTTAACAATAACACTTCATCAACCGTTTCATTATTTTCAAGCAAGTGAATTTTACCGTATGCTACGGTATGGGAATTCATATCTTGAATTTTCTGTTTCCCTTTGAATATCTTATCGACAATTACAAAAGAATCGTCTCCGGAAACCCTAATAATTGAAATACCGCTATTTACTACTGCAGAAGAAATAGCGGCAATTGTATCCTTATCAGAAATTATCATATTTATACCACAAACTTAAAAACTTAGCCGTTCTCCTTTGCTTTGATAACAACTTTTCTGTTTGGTTCCTCTCCTATACTGTATGTTTCAACGTAAGGATTCTTTTGTAAAGAATAATGAATTATTCTTCTTTCGTAAGGATTCATAGGCTCAAAAGTATGGCTTTTTCCTGTTCTTGAAACCTTCTTAGCCAGTCTGTTAGCAAGGTTTATTAATGTTTGTTTTCTCTTTTCCCTATAATTTTCGGTATCTACTATAACTTTTTTAAACACCTCACTGTTTTTATTTACTACCAATCCGACTAAAAACTGCAAAGCATCTAATGTTTCACCTCTACGTCCGATTATAACTCCACCGTCTTTACTGATTATATTAAATAATATCGAATCATTATTTTCTCTAATCTCTATTTGAGCGTCTACATCCATTTTTTTTAGTACATTTATTAAGAATTCTTTTCCTTCCTGACCAATCCTTTTTTTAACCGATACTTTGACTTTAGCCATTCTGGTATTAATAAATCCTAATATTCCCTTGTTTCCTTCATCCAATACATCAATAATCGCATCTTTTTGTTCTATGTTCAATTCTTTTAAAGCAAGATCAATGGCTTCTTGTACTGTCTTTGCGGACTTCTCGATAAAACTCATTTATTTTGGTCCTCCTTCTTAACTATTTTCCCTTTACCTTCTATAACTTTTGTGCTTTTACTCGCGATCGTATCTGATTCCTTCTTGCCATTCACTATCGGTTCGCCTTTATCCTTTTTAAAAAGCTTGTTATTTACATATAATTGCTGAACGATTTGAAGACCATAAGTAGACATCCAGTATATACCCATACCTGCAGGAAGTATAAATGAAAAGTATAATGTCATACCCGGTCCTAAATACTTCATTGTTTTTTGCATATTTTCAGCACTGTCCCCTGCTGCTGCACCCGCTTGCTTCTCCTGTGATCCCATTTGGAGTTTCTGCGAAACGAAAGTCATAATGGTTGCAAGAATAGGTATAATCAATAAAGGTAAATATGTTGACATAGTTTCGGGACTAAATAACAAATCGAAGTTCAAAGTAGGTTTTTTCCCTAGATTTAAACCTAGAAAATTTAAATTTACAATTTGATCCGATGATATCAAATCACTAACAGCTGAAATTTCACCGGGATTTTTAGAAAAATGCTCAATGATACCTATCTCATTTGAATAATCCGCTGTTGAAATATTGGCATGCTGAGACAACTTTTCGATAGTATCGGCAGCTCTGGTAACCGCTTCTTTTCCCGGTATTCCCGCACTTATATACTCCGGTATTTTATACATATAGGTAATAGGCTTAATTAAAACTCTATATAAAGCTATTAAAATAGGCATTTGAACTAAAAGCGGTAAACATCCTGAAGCAGGATTATAATTATGCTTTTTATATAGCTTCATCATTTCTTCATTCATTTTTTCTTTGTTATTTGCATATTGTTTTTGAAGCTTCTTGAGCTCAGGCTGAATTTCCTGCATTTTTGCGGATGATTTTAATTGTTTCATTGTTAACGGTAATAACAATAATTTTGTTAGTATCGTGAAAAGAATTATAGCCAATCCGTAATTTTCAAAAGCCAAATACTGATAAATAAATCTTAAAACTGCTCCTAACCCTGTTAGAATACTGTTCCATACTCCCATTATAAATCCTTTCTATTTGACAGGATCAAATCCCCCGGGATGAAAAGGATGACATTTTAAAATTCTTTTAATAGATAAAAAACAACCTTTAAAAACACCGTACCGTGTCAGAGCCTCTATGGCGTAAACTGAACATGTGGGTATAAAGCGACAGCACGGTCTCTTTAAGGGTGATATATATTTCTGATAAATTCTTATTATATAAATAAAAAAATTCTTCAATCAATTTTCTCCCTGTCAAATATGTTACCCTTTTTTAATAAATACTTCATTTCTCTTTTGATATCCCAAAAACCGGGAAGTTCGTCATTCTTTCTTAATACAAAAACCATATCAAATCCAATACTAATTTTACATTCCAACAATCTGTAGCTTTCTTTGACAATTCTTCTAAACCTGTTTCGAATAACGCTTTTCCCTATCTTTTTCCCGGCTGATATCCCTAATCTGTTATAGCTGTACGGATTTTTGAGATAATATAATACAAGATATTTGCCTACACAGAAATCTCCTTTATTATATGCTCTCTTAAAATCATAATTATTACACAAAGATCGGGTATTTATCATAATAACATATCAGTACTCTCAACGACCCTTACGCCGAGAGTACTTTTCTTCCTTTTTGTCTTCTTCTTCTTAAAATTTTTCTACCGGAAGCGGTTTTCATTCTCTTTCTAAATCCGTGTTCCATTTTCCTCTGTCTTTTTTTAGGTTGGTATGTTCTTTTCAAATATAACACCTCCTTATCTTTAATTAGCAACATAAATTATAACCAAAACTATCTGCAGTGTCAAACAAAATTAGAAATATTCACAAATATTTATTATTGTACATATATTCTAATTATGTCCTAATATAAAAAAATTTATATAAACACTGCATAAACTTTATTTTAATCAATAAACCAACTGGTATTAAATCGGAGTTATAGAATTAATCGGTGAAAGTATTTTCAATGATAATCTGCTAAATACCGTTTAAGCGGCAACAATAATATTATATTTTATTGCTGTTTTACATTAAAACAGTTATTGTTGAATAATCATAATTTTTTATACACAATCAATGTTTATATGTTGATTAAAAATTGTGGATAAAATTATTTCCAACATACAATTATATTTTTTGTGCATAATGTTAATAAGTAAAACAAAACACTCACATAAAAGTCCCGACCAAAAACAGGCTTATACATTAACCTTTCACAACTTATTCACATTTTTAACACTATTATTATGAGTTTTATTATTAATTATTATTAATTAAATAAGAAAAATATTCCGCCTTTTATATGATTTACACAAAAAAAAATGAAAAGCACCTGTTTAATTATACCTTTTTAGATTTTTTAAAAAGTTTTTAACTATATATAGAAATGAGAACATAATATATGCACCGGATATTGAATCTAAAGGGCATGCATAAAATTATGCAGTTTTACGAATTGAATTCGAGTTTAATATTTGTTATCATGTAAATTGTGTGACGTTTAAAAGATTAGAATATAGTAAAATACCTGGGAGGAGCAAATGTATAACGAAGCAAGCAATCCTGAAAAATTTAAGAATGTATGGCAAAAGGCTCTAGTAGCAATTAAAGAAAGCGTCATATCTGAATTAAGTTTTAATACATATATAAAAACAGCGGACCCGGTGTATATAAAGGACAATGAGATTTTTTTCGAAGTATCTAATGAGTTTATAAAAGATATAATCTATAAAAAGTTTTATGATTTAATCAAAAATGCAATTGAGTTAACCGAGTACAAGAATTATAAATTGTCTTTTTGTTTAAAGGAAGAATTAGAACAACATAAAACATCTTCTTACATAAGCGATTCGGATGAATGGGAAAATCAGTCTATGTTAAATCCCAAATATACATTCGATAAATTTGTTGTGGGACCAAGTAACGATTTGGCTTATGCCGCATCTGTAGCAGTATCTCAGCAACCCGGTAAATCATACAATCCTTTTTTTATTTACGGAGGATCCGGTTTGGGAAAAACTCATTTGATGCAGGCAATAGGTCATGAAATATTAAATAAAAATAATAGGTCTAAGGTGGTATATATAAATTCCGAGGCTTTTGCAAACGAATATATTAATTCGTTACCTGATCGTACTGTGGACAAGTTTATTAAGAAGTACAGAAACATTGACGTGTTAATGATTGACGATATTCAATTTATGGCAGGAAAAGAAAGAACACAAGAAGCTTTTTTCCATACATTTAACCATTTATATAATTTAAATAAACAAATAATCATATCTAGTGATAAACCACCTAAAGAATTAAATCCATTGGAAGAGAGATTAAGAACAAGATTTGAACAAGGATTAATAGCCGATATACAAAAACCCGATCTAGAAATCAGAATAGCGATTTTAAGGCAAAAGTCGGCTAATGAAAATTTGGATTTAAATGATGAAATTATTTATTTGCTGGCAAATAATATACATTCTAATGTTAGAGATCTAGAAGGTGCTCTAACAAAATTAGTTGCTTTGTCTACATTAACAAATTCTGTTATAACAAAAGAATTTGCTTTGGAGGCATTAAAAGATTTCATTAATACCACAAAGAAAACCGAAATAAATGAAACTACTATATTAGACGCCATTTCAAGATATTTTGATGTTGATAAAAAAAGTATCTTATCCAAGAAAAGGACCAGGGATATTGCGTATCCAAGACAAATTGCAATGTTTTTATGTAAACAATATACTGACGGTTCACTATCGAATATAGGTGATTTCTTTGGGGGACGCGACCACACTACAGTGATGCATGCAATAGAAAAAGTAAGAAACGATTTAGAGACTAATCTTGAAACAAAGAAAGCTGTAAAGGACATACTTGATGATTTCAATATTAACTCATAAAAAAGGAGAGAGAAATGAAATTCAAATGTGAATGCACTGTATTACAAAAGGCTATAAATGTTGTTCAAAGAGCGGCGGCTGTGAAAACTACTTTAGCTATTTTGGAATGTATGAAAATAGAAGTTAAAGACAAAGTTATATTAAAGTCAAATAATCTGGATATAGCAATAGAGTATAAATTAGATGCGGATATAGAAGAATCCGGAGAAATATTGGTAAATGTAAAAATATTCGGAGAAATTATTCGTAAACTACAAACCGGGGAAGTAACCGTAACATGCAAAGGTAATTTAATAGGAATATTTTGCAATAACAGTGTTTTTAATATAAAAGGAATGGATAGTGACAGTTTTCCGGAAATACCGCAAATAAACGAGAGTGAATGTGTACAAATTTCGCCTGAGAAGCTTAATTCGTTAATAAAAGATACTGTATTCTCAATAAGTAGCGAATCGTCAAAACCGATATTGACCGGATTGCTGCTTGATATATGGGAAGATCATATAACCACAGTTGGTATTGACAGTTATAGAATGGCGGTGAAAAAAGAAAAAGTAGAGAATATCAGCAAAAAAATAAGTGCGGTTGTACCCGGTAAAACAATGTCCGAATTAAGTCGGGTTTTAGATGGAGAAGACGATAATATAAACATATATATAGCAAAAAAGCAAATACAGTTTGTATTTAGTAAGTTTAAACTGGTATCTCGTCTTTTAGAAGGTGAATTTTTAGATTATCGAGGAATAGTCCCAAGAGAATTAGGCACTATGTTTAAAATAAACAAAGTTTTATTTGAAAATGCCGTAGAAAGAACTATGATAGTTATACCAACCGAGGAGAAAAAATATCCCGTGGATGTATCTACTGAAAATAACATATTGAATATAAGTATAAGTACACATATAGGAGAGGTATTAGAAAAAATAGAAATAGAAGTTATAGGTGAAGACATTGATGTATCTTTTAATCCGAAATTTTTTGTCGATTGTTTAAAAGTAATAAAAAATGATGAGATTTTAATAAAATGTAACACTGAAGTAGGTCCTTGTATAATATCTCCTGTAGAAGGGGATGATTATTTATATCTGATTGGAGCTGTAAGAAGATAATATGAAAAAGACCGTTACTATAGATAGTGAATTTATTAAATTAGGACAGTTTTTAAAATATGTGGATGCGGTTGCTTCAGGAGCGGAAGCAAAAGCAGTTATTTTAAACGGTGAAGTTTCTGTGAATGGAAAGTCTGAAAAACAAAGAGGTAAAAAATTAAGAGACGGAGATCAAGTTAAAATAGGAAATGATGTTTTTTTGATAACAGGTGATAAGAGGGTTGATAGTTAAATCTGTAACATTGAATAACTTTAGAAATTATGAAGAACAAACCATTAATTTTGAAAAAGGAATTAATGTTGTATATGGGAAAAACGGACAAGGAAAAACAAATATTTTGGAATCCTTGTTTATGTGTTCAACTGCAAAATCACCACGTACTTCTAATTATAAAGAATTGATAAATATAGATAGCGGAAAAAATTTTTTTGTTATAAACATGGCCTATAACAATGATAACTTAGGTAACTACATAAAAATAAAATATGATAATAGAATAAAAAGTTATGTATACAATGATATATTGCTTCAAAAGACCGGTGAACTTATGACAAAATTTAATTCGGTGTTATTTACACCGGAGGATCTATACATCATAAAGGGGGGACCGGATCAAAGGCGAAAGTTTTTAGATATGTTTATATGTCAAACAAATAAATCATATTTCTATTTGTTACAAAAGTATAACAGATTGATAAAACAGAAAAACATATTCCTAAAAACCCAATTGGAAAAGGCTCAAAAAGGCACATATTTGGATGTTTTAAATGAATATATAGCCGATGTAGCAACAAAAATTGTAAATATAAGATATGAAATTTTGGAAAAAATACAAGTAGCGGCGAATATTATACAAAAACAGATAACAGGAGGTATGGAAAAAATATCACTTGATTATATAACTGTTAATGGAAAACTAAAACTAAACTTAGAACGAAATATATATTTGGACAAACTAAATCAGTACAAAGAAAAGGAATGTGTTAGGAAAACATGCTTGGTAGGACCTCACAGAGACGATATAGATATAAAGATAGACGGAATGGAAGCTAAAGAATACGGTTCTCAAGGACAAATAAGAACAGCCGTTTTATCTTTAAAACTGAGTCTCGCTGATATAATAGAGGATAACAATAAAGTAAAACCGGTAATACTGTTAGACGATGTATTGTCGGAACTTGATATATTCAGACAAGAAGCAATTATGCAAAAATTTAGAAATAATCAAATTATTATAACTTGTACCGATAAAGAAAAAATATTTTATGATCAAAATGATGATATAAACTATATATTTGTGCAAAAGGGTAAAATTATTGTATAATGTGATATGATCGGTTAAATTACGGGGTGGAAAAAATTTATACGGTTTATATAACCTATTGGTTATGTAAATAAAAATACAATAAAAAGAGGATTTGATTATGTTTTTACATTTAGGTGGAGATTATGCCGTACCAATGGGAAAAATCATTGGTATTTTTGATATTGAAAGTACTACCACTTCAAAGGTTACAAAAGCGTTTTTAAAGATAGCCGGAGAAGAAGAATTGGTCGAATCAATTAATGATGAAATACCCAAAAGTTTTGTGGTTATGGAACACTTGAATACATATAAAGTGATCTTAACCCCTATATCAACAGGGACATTGGTAAAAAGAATAGGTTATATTGACGTTATGGTGAAAGGTTAGGAGGAAAACATGCAAGAAAACATCGTTGATTCCAAAACTTATGACGAGAGTAAGATACAAGTATTGGAAGGATTAGAAGCCGTAAGAAAGAGACCGGGTATGTATATAGGCAGCACTTCTTTAAGAGGGCTTCACCATCTTGTGTATGAAATTGTTGCAAATAGTGTGGATGAAGCGTTGGCAGGACGCTGCGATAAAATTAATATTTATATAAACGAAGATAATAGTATTACTGTTATTGATAATGGAAGCGGAATCCCCGTAGGTCTGAATAAAAAGATGGGTATTTCTACTGTTGAAGTTGTACACACTGTTTTACATGCAGGTGGAAAATTCGGAGGGGGAGCATATACCGTATCCGGTGGATTACACGGCGTAGGAGCATCGGTTGTAAATGCTTTATCGGAATATCTTGAAGTTGAAGTTATGAGGGATGGTAAGATATACAAACAAAGATACGAAAGAGGAAAAACCGTATCTCCGTTAACTGTTATAGGTGAAGCGAATACAACCGGTACAAAAACTACATTTAAACCCGATAAAGAAATTTTTGACGATATTGTATTTGACTTTGACTCTATGTTAACGAGATACAGAGAAATGGCTTTCTTAAATAAAGGAATATTTATTAGCATTGAAGATAAAAGAAAAGATATGGAACAGAAGGTAGAGCTGTTTTATGAAGGAGGTATTGTTTCTTTTGTTGAATATATAGATAGAACAAGAGAGCCAATTCTAAGTATGCCCATTTATTTTGAAGGGCAAATTGATGATAAAATTGTAGAAATAGCAATGCAATATAATGACGGATACAGCGAAAATATTTTTAGCTATGCTAATAATATATCTACGAGTGAAGGCGGAACGCATGTAACGGGCTTTAAAACTGCAATTACAAAAGTAATTAATGATTATGCTAAAAAATCGGGATTAATAAAAGAAAATGAAAACAACTTATCCGGAGAAGATGTGAGAGAAGGGTTAACGGTTGTTATTAGTGTCAAGTTGCATGAACCTCAATTTGAGGGGCAAACAAAATCAAAGCTAGGAAACAGTGATGTTAGGGGAGTTGTTGAATCTATAGTAAATGAGAAGCTTCAAAACTTTCTTGAGGAGAATCCAAAAGATGCAAAAATAATAATCGCCAGATGTTTAGCTGCAGCTAGAGCAAGAGAAGCTGCAAGAAAAGCCAGAGATCTTACAAGAAGAAAAAGTGTCCTGGAAAATACCTCATTACCCGGGAAATTAGCCGATTGTACTGAGAAAGACCCCAAATTATGTGAAATTTTTATTGTAGAGGGAGACTCGGCCGGTGGTTCCGCAAAACAAGGAAGAGATAGAAAATTTCAGGCTATATTACCTCTATGGGGTAAAATGCTTAATGTTGAAAAATCCAGAATAGATAAAGTTTATGAAAATGAAAAGCTTTCTCCTGTAATAACTGCCTTAGGAACAGGGATAGGTGAAGATTTTGATATAACGAGACTGAGATATCATAAAGTTGTCATAATGGCTGACGCTGATGTTGACGGTTCACATATAAGAACATTGTTACTTACTTTTATGTATCGATATATGAAACCGTTAATAGACGGAGGGTTTGTATATATAGCACAACCTCCTCTTTATAAAGTTAATAAAAATGAAAAATCAGATCAGCATTTTTATGCTTTTTCGGAAGATGAAGTGGAAAAAGGTACTGCAGAAAGAGAATGGGAAAAAGGTAAATATAAAATGCAAAGATTTAAAGGTTTAGGAGAAATGAGTTATCAACAGCTTTGGGATACCACAATGAATCCGGAGACCAGAACCTTCTTGCGGGTAAAGCTTCAAGACGCTATTGTAGCTGATGAAGTGTTTTCAACTTTAATGGGTTCCAAAGTAGAACCGAGAAAAGATTTTATTAAGCGTTATGCAAAGAATGTGAAGAACTTGGATATTTAAAAACTATTGAAGAATATTGATAAATAAGACCCGCAGCCGCATTGAGCGTCACCGGTCTTGCATAAATTATTAAAAGTACTTTAAAAAACCTTTCTTATAAAAAAATAAAACCGGAATGTTTCACGTGAAACATTCCGGTTTTTCATTATATGTCTACCATATAATCGGTAATAAAATATTATATAATTGATATTTATTGATTTTATCTATACTTGTCTTTATAATAAAAGTATGTGATATATTTAAAAACTCCGATTCAATATTCGTTCATTTATTGTAATAAAATAAAGTTTGTCCGGTAGAATCATGAGTTTATTGTAGAAGCTAATAAACAGAACTGTAATAAAAATTCGAAAAGACTCAAGTTTCATTTACGTCTAAAAACGATGATAAAGAATGTTGCTGACCAACTATTATGTTAAGTGATTAAATTAATTAAAACGGGAGGGAAAAATGGCAAAAATAATAGCAATAGCAAATCAAAAAGGAGGGGTAGGAAAAACCACTACTGCGGTAAATTTAAGTGCTTGTCTTGCCGTACAAGGAAGAAGAGTGTTATTGCTTGACAATGACCCGCAAGGTAATTCCTCCAGTGGATTAGGGGTACATAAAAACGGTATAGAATTATCTATTTATGATGTTTTAATTAATGATGTACCTATTGATGATTGTATTTTAGATACAAAGATAGATTTTTTAAAAATATGTCCAGCCAATATACAACTGGCCGGGGCGGAAGTTGAACTGGTTTCATTAATATCAAGGGAAACAAGATTAAAGAACGCTATATCCGATATAAAAACCAAGTTTGATTATATTGTTATTGATTGTCCTCCATCGTTAGGTTTATTGACAATAAACTCCTTAACCGCTGCTGACACAATACTTGTACCTATACAATGTGAATACTATGCTTTGGAAGGATTAAGTCAATTAATGGATACAATCAAAATTGTTCGAAAGCATCTGAATAAAAATTTAGAAGTTGAAGGTGTAGTATTAACTATGTTTGACGCTCGGACAAATTTATCAATACAAGTTGTTGAAGAAGTTAAGAAGCATTTCAGGAATAAAGTCTATAGAACAATTATACCTAGGAATGTAAAGTTAAGTGAAGCACCAAGTCACGGACTACCGATAATACTATACGAACCTAATTCAAAAGGAGCGGAATGCTATATGGAACTAGCTGAAGAAGTAATTGAATTGGAGGTGGAAAATGAATAAAAAAGCATTAGGAAAAGGAATGGGTATAAATGCTTTATTTGGGATAGAAGAAGCTGAAGAGATCCGGGAAATTGATATATTTAGAATACGGCCTGATAAAAAACAAGCAAGAAAAAGTTTTGAATCTGAATCATTGAACGAACTAGCCGAGTCTATAAAAAGAAACGGTATAATACAACCTATTTTAGTTAGAGAGGAACAAGAGGATACATACACTATAATAGCAGGCGAGAGAAGATGGAGAGCTTCAAAAATAGCAGGATTAAAAACAATTCCCGCGATAATAAAAAATTTAACCGATTTGCAGATTATAGAAGTCTCATTGATAGAAAATTTACAAAGAGAAGATTTAAATCCCATTGAAGAAGCAAACGCATATGAAAGATTACAAAAAGAATTTAATAAAACACAAGAAGAGATAAGTGAAATTGTGGGAAAGAGCAGGTCTACTATAACTAACTCATTACGACTGTTAAAATTAGATCCTGAAATAATTAAACTGTTAGAAGAAAAATCAATAACTCCCGGACATGCCAGAGCAATATTATCAGTAGAAAACGTTGAGAAAAGAACTGTGTTGTTAAAAGAAATAATAGATAAAGAGCTTAATGTAAGACAAGCGGAAGAACTTGCAAAGAGAGTAAATATACCGGCTGAAGCAAAAAAAGTTATAGAGAAAAGAATACCTGAAGTTCAGGAATTAGAAACAAAACTACAAAAGGAAATAGGTACGAAGGTAAGATTAACATATTCAAAAGGAAAAGGGAAAATTATTATAAATTACTATAATGACGATGATCTAGAGAGAATTTTAGAAATGTTAAATGTAACATAAAAAAAACTCTGAAAAAAAAGAAAATGTTTCACGTGAAACATTTTCTTTTTTACTATTAATTTTCTTTTACTGACTCTCATAAAGTAGAATCATATATTTTTTTATATCGAAACTTTTTATCCGAGAGAAGATAGATAATAACGCTTTGTTTTTATCAAATATCTATACCGTTCTTTTGCTTCTTCTGCCGCATCTTCCCAGCTTCTATACAAAGATTTAGATGCGTTTTCTCCAATTACTTTAACTTCATCCGGATTATCTATAACGAATAAAATTTTATCTGCCAAAGATTTTGCATCGTTTTCAATTAAAAAGCCGTTATATCTGTCTTTCACTCCCAGTGAAGTAGTAGCACCTTTTACGAGAACTGCAGGACAGGACATGGCGGCGGCTTCTTTTACAACTAAGGAAGACATATCGTATAAACTTGGGAAAAGCAATGTTGTTGCTCTGGCATATATATTTGAAATTAAATCTCTATCTTTTATAATACCGGCAAATTGAACTTTATCGGCTATCTTGTATTCATGTGTTAATTGTTCGGCTTCTTCTCTTTTATCACCATCACCAATAAATAACATTCTAAAATTTACATTTTTCTGTGAAACTATTTTTATAGCTTCAATAATAAGTTTAATATTTTTTTGCCAAGTATGTTGGCCTACATAAATAAATAAAGGCACATCTTCAGGAATAGAAAATTTATTATTAATCAGATCATTTATTTCTTTTGATCTAGGCTTTGGTGTTATATCACATGCATTATTCGCTACAAAAACTTCTCCTTTATAACCATACTCTCTCAATATATCCACAGCGGAATCACTCACAGTCCATACATCATCAGCATGATTAAAGAACATTATTATACCTTTAACCAGTAACTCGGTTATAATCTCGGATTTTAAATATTGTTTAAAGTCGTCTTTAAACTTTGAATGTAAAGTAGCAACAAACGGTATTTTTTGTTCGGCTGCTATTTTTCTACCTAATTCACCGGTTGCAAAAGGGGAATGTGCATGTATTATATCAAAACGTACCTTTTTTAGTTCTGAATAAAACTTTCTATCTAATTGCGGGATTCCCGTTCTATAATCTTTTTTAAAAGGAATACTAAACGAATTGTATGTTAAAACAGGAAAAGGATACACAGCTGTATCTCCTGGCATACCCGGAGTGACAACATAACATTTATCACCCTTTGTATTCTGCCAATGCGCATAATTTTTTACTACTCTTGCTACTCCGTCGGCAATTGGAGGAAATGAATCACTGAATTGCCCTATTATCATAATATCATATCCTTTCTTATAAAGCACCTGATCATGTTTTAACATATATACATATATTATAGTACATATTTTTGAACACGGCTATATACTATATTTCCCATGCCATACCTTTTTATACACATCTAACACATAGTCAAGTTGTTCTTTGGTATGTGTAGAGGAATAACTGGTTCTTAATAGGCATTGTCCTTGAGCTACGGCCGGAGAGACGACCGGATTTACATATACACCTTCATCAAGTAATATTTTTGTTAACATAAAAGTTCTTTCATTATCATAAGTCATAACCGGAATTATGGCAGTTTGTGAGTCTCCTATAGGAATATCGAGGTTTTTAAATCCCTCCCTCATGTAGTCGGCATTTTCTCTTAATCTTTGAACTCTTTGTGGTTCTTTTTTTAATATTTGTAATGCCTCATAGGCTACCGCGGCACTGGCCGGAGTAACCGATGCACTGAATATAAAAGGTCTTGACTTGTGTTTTACATAATCTATTACTTTTTTATTTGCTACCATATGACCGCCCAAACAAGCTAAAGACTTACTAAAAGTACCCATAATAATATCCACTTGATCTTCAAGATTAAAATATTCAGCGGTTCCACGGCCTGTTTTTCCTATCATACCTAAACCGTGTGCATCATCAATCATAATTCTGGCTTCGTATTTTTGAGCTAAATCAACTATTGATGGAAGGTTACATATATCTCCACCCATACTGAAAACACCGTCGGTTACAATAAGCTTTCCATAGTCATCGGGAACTAATTTTAAGACCCTTTCCAAGTCATTCATATCGTTATGTTTGTATTTTATGGTTTTTGCAAAACTAAGCCTGCATGAATCAACAATACTGGCGTGATTCTCATTGTCGGAAATTATGTAATCGTGTCTTTTAGCTAATGCGGATATAATCCCTAAATTTGTCTGAAACCCGGTTCCGAATGTAAGAGCTCCGTCTTTATGTAAGAATTCGGCAATAGCTTTTTCAAGTTTTAAATGTAAATCAAGTGTTCCGTTTAAAAAACGTGAACCGGTACAACCTGTTCCATATTTATCGATAGCGTTTTTCGCCGCTTCTATAAGTCTTGGATCTGATGTCAGTCCCAAATAATTATTTGAACCGGTCATGATCGTTCTTTTTCCATCAATAATTACTTCTGTGTCTTGTTTTGATTCCAGTGCGTGAAAATAAGGATAAATACCTCTTTCTATTGCTTCTTCGGCCTCTGTGTATTCCATACACTTTTTAAATATATCCATGGCAAACTCCTTGTCAATTTTAATTGTTAAATACCTAAATATTAATGTACTTTTTTCTGATAATTAATAATCTTGTTTTTGTAGGAATTATTTTAGTTAAAACATAAAATATTTTATATACTAATCCTACAGTAACACGAACAGGTGGATTCTTTCGTTTTAGTATTCTCTTCACAGTTAAAGCTGTCATATACGGCGAATACCCATTCTCTTCATCTTTTTCCATAACTGCCAGTGCATGTTCGCAAGCGGGCTCATAAAAAGCCAAAATTTCTTCTACCCCCCCTTTGACACGCGATTGAGTAAAGTTAGTACGGGTATCACCCGGTTCAACAAGACATACATTGATATTAAACGGGTTCAATTCCATTCTTAGTGTTTCCGATAAGGACTCTAAAGCGAATTTTGACGCACTGTACATGGATTGAAATGGAATAGATATATATCCTGCTACCGAACCAATGTTAATTATTAATCCCTTTTTTTGTTTTCTCATATATGGCAGTGTTTTTTGAATCATTTGCACCGTACCGAAAAAATTTACATCAAACTGTTTTTTTGCCATTTCGATAGGTACGGCTTCTATGGGGCCTGATATACCGAAACCTGCACAATTAATAAGTACATCAATCCTTTTTTCCCTTTTTATTATTTCATCTAAGGTATGTACAACGGAGGCTTCATCGGTTACGTCAAGTTTAAGCATCTTAATGTCATCTGTGTGGTTCTCCATAGTTTCTGTTAATTTTCTAGAAGTTCCGTACACAATATTACCGTCCTTTGCAAGAAGTTCAGCAATAGCTTGTCCTATACCGGAAGATGCACCGGTTATTAATATTACATTTTCTTTTGTTTTCATAACGTCACTCTATTCTCATTTTTTTCCGTTTACTCCGGGTCAACGGTTAACACCCTTTAAAAATAATGTTAGTTAAAATAATTTAATCATATTTGTTTAGAACTATTATACTCTTGCTTTGGACATTATTCAATGATAAAAGTAATTTGTATAAATTAATGCAATCGTTTATAATAACTGGTAATTCTATAAATCAATTTCTTTTTTTGAAAAAGCGGTTTTTACTGTAACTCCCGGTATATTTCCCAGCTTTCCTGTTAAACTGTTAACCTCATCCAAGCAACCGCAAACAGTTATGGCGATTACAGAAACATCGGCTTCATCGAAGGGAATGCCCATTCTACCTTTTATGATGTGTTTATAATTTGCTACAGTTTTATTGAATTCGCTTTGGCATACATCGGGATTTTCCAAAATCGCACCTATAACGGCAATTTTTTTTTTCATTAACAAACGTCCCTTTCGGTAGTATATATAATTATGCTATTATAATCATAATAATTGATTAAAATTATTACCGGTTCATAAAACTATATTATAATATTATGTAAGAATATTCAATATATAATCTCAAACTATTTGACGTATTCTTTCTTGTACTATATAATAGCTTTACCGAAACCATGGAAAATTACAGGTTGTTAGAAGATTGTTATATATATAATAATATTTAGCTTAAAAGAAAGGTGTTTTCATGAATTATAAAAATAAAATCGCTCAAATGATTTGCGCGGTACTTGAAAAAGATGTAGATATGATTGAATCGATGTTAGAAATACCTTCAAATATTGATATGGGAGATTTTGCTCTTCCTTGTTTCAAATTGGCTTCAGTTTTACGAAAATCACCTTTGATAATCGCTAAAGAGTTGGCCGAGGAGATAGAATCGAATGAAATTGTAAGTCATATAGAAGCGGTAAACGGATATTTAAATTTTAAGGTTAACAAAGAGTCTTTCGCAAAATTCGTATTAGAGGATATTATAAGTAAAGACATAAAATGCGGTAACAAAGAAAACGGAAAAGGTAAAACAGTTATTATTGAAAGTTCATCTCCGAATATAGCCAAACCTTTTCATATTGGACATTTATGTTCCACTATAATCGGAAATTCGCTTGCACGTATATATGAAAGTTTGGGATATAATGTAGTTAAAGTAAATCATTTGGGCGATTGGGGGACTCAGTTCGGTAAGCTTATATCTGCATATGAACGTTGGGGTGACATAGAGAGCGTAAAAAAAGAACCTATTAAAGAACTCTTAAGATTATACGTGAAGTTTCATGAAGAAGCGGAAAAACACCAGGAGCTCGAAGAAGAGGCACGTAAATACTTTAAGAACCTCGAAGATGGAAACCGGAAGGAATTAAATTTGTGGCAGCTATTTAAAAATCTCAGTCTTGAAGAATTCGCCAAGATTTATCATAGGTTAGGAGTTAGCTTCGATTCATATAAAGGTGAGAGTTTTTATTCGGATAAGATGTCGGAGGTAGTTTCATTATTAACAGAGAAATCTCTTTTAACCGAAAGCGATCAAGCATATATTGTGGATTTGGAGAAATTCAGTATGCCTCCTTGTATTATTGTTAAATCGGACGGAGCGTCAATATATGCTACAAGAGATTTGGCAGCTGCAATTTACAGATATAGGGAGTATAGCTTCTATAAGAATATATATGTAGTGGGCATCCCTCAGGCGCTTCATTTTCAACAGTTTTTTAAAGTTTTGGATCTTATGGGTTATGAGTGGAGTAAAGATTGCTTGCATGTGGGTTTTGCTCATGTAAGATTTCCCGATAAAAAGCTCTCTACACGGTCAGGTAATGTAATATATCTGGAAGATGTTTTAGACGAATCGGTTGGACGTATTAAAGAATATATGAGAAATACAAAAGTGGAAGAAGAAAATATTGATTCAACAGCTGAAACCATAGGCATTGGTGCGGTTATTTTTGCATTTTTAAAAAGATCACGTGAGAAAGAATTGGTGTTTACATGGGAGGATACTCTGAATTTGGAAGGAGAATCAGGTCCGTATATTCATTATACGTATGCCAGAGCCCTAAATATTTTAAGAAAGGTATCAAATTTATCAGATGAGATAGATTACTCATTACTAAAAGAAAAAGTTGAAATTGCAATAATTAATAAAATGGCTTTATTAGGTGATTCTTTGGAAGAGGCAATGAATCGGAATGAGCCTATGGTTATAGCAAGATATACAATCGAGCTTTCAAAATTGTTTAATTCATTTTATAATTCTTGTAAAGTAATAAGTGAAGAGGACAAATTAAAGACGGCACGTGTAGCTTTGATTAAGGCTTGTTGCTCGGTTATTGCAAAATGTTTATATTTGCTTGGTATAGACACCGTCGATGCGATGTAATAAAAAAAATATTTGACAAAAGTATTTTTATTGAATATAATATATAAAATTTAATAAGTTTGGAAAAAGGCGATGATGAAGAGGAGTACTTGAAGTATCCGATCAAAAGAGAGAGGTGTCCGGTGAAAAACCTCGTGAGGACTTTGAGGAAGGTAGCTTCTGAGCTGTAGGCTGAAATTTTAAGTAGGCTTTATCGGAATCCCACCGTTAAAAGGGAGCTGATATCGGATATTTAGTCCCGTATTGTGCATAATGAGAGTACATTTTAAAAGATGTAAAATCAGGTGGTACCGCGAAATAACCTTTCGTCCTGTGTGGATGGAAGGTTTTTTTATTTACTTAATAATTAATTGTAAGGAGGTTTATTATTATGAAAATCACCGGAGCACAATTGTTAGTGGAGGCTTTAAAAAAAGAAAATACGCAATTTGTTTTTGGTTATACCGGTGCTGCTGTAATTCCCATTTTTGATTGCCTTTATAATCAAGACAGTATTAAAGTGGTAGTTCCAAGACATGAACAAGGCTTGGTCCATGCTGCTGACGGATATGCCAGAGCCACGGGAAAGCCCGGGATATGTTTGGTTACCAGTGGTCCGGGAGCAACGAATACAATAACAGGATTGGCTACAGCCTATTATGATTCCGTTCCGATTGTTTGTTTTACAGGTCAAGTACCTTTAAATCTAATAGGTAATGACGCGTTTCAAGAAGCTGACATTATTGGTATGAGCAGGTCTGTTACCAAACATAGCTTTATGGTTACAAAACGTGAAGAAATGGGTGCAATAATTAAAAAAGCATTTTATATTGCGACCTCGGGAAGACCCGGACCGGTTGTTGTAGACTTACCGTCTAATATTATTAAAGAAACCGGTAGTTCAATATATCCCGATGAGATTGAAATAAGAGGATATAAACCGGTTATAAACGGACATACAGGTCAAATTAAAAAAGCAGTCGAGTTAATAAAAAAATCAAGAATGCCTTTATTTTTGGCAGGGGGAGGTATTAAGATTTCCAAAGCAGGTGAAATATTTTACAAGGCGGTAGAAAAAACGGGTATACCGGTTGTAGCGACACTTCAAGGGCTAGGATCAATATCTACACAACATCCACTTTTTATAGGCATGCTTGGTATGCATGGCACATATGCGGCAAATAAAGCGGTATCGGAGTGTGATGTATTAATATCCGTCGGAACAAGATTCAGTGACAGGATAACCGGTAAACTTAGTGAATTTGCCCCGAACGCTAAGATTATACACATTGATATTGACTCTGCTGCTATATCAAGAAATGTTCCCGTTCATATACCTATTGTGGGTGATGCAAGATTAATATTGTACGAAATAGAACCGCAATTAACTTTTTGTGAATG
>CAZJOD010000029.1:0-27974 GCA_964547525.1 uncultured Clostridiaceae bacterium | reverse complement strand
GTTTGTCAAACGAATTTTTTTTTCTTGTATGTAGTCATAAGACCCGAGGCCGCATTGAGCGTCCTCAGGCCGGTGTACATTTTTAAAATCGAGTTTTAAAAATGTATCCTACTTAAATAATTCAACATCATCAAGTTTGTCAAACGAATTTTTTTTTCTTGTATGTAGTCATAAGACCCGAGGCCGCATAGAGCGTCCCCGGGCCGGTGTACATTTTTAAAATCGAGTTTTAAAAATGTATCCTACTTATAGAATAAGGAACACAAGTATTGTATTTGTGTTCCTTCAGCAAGCAATAGTTTGGATTATAAAAATTATATACTTTTAAAAGTAACCTTTTAAAAGTATTTTTATATCTATTAAATTGTGATAGCTCCACATATGGGTAAACTACATAATACTCCCATATTATGTATAAATAAGCACATGTTTTTTCATATTCGGTTTTTATACAATACCTTTCTTTTTATCCCTACCCATTAAACTGATAACAACAATGACAATTAAAGCTATAATCAAAAAAGTATTATTATTGTCCTTACCCAAAATATTATCAAGACCTAAATTATCCAGGAATCCGCCCATTATATCGCCCTCCGTAAACTAATCTAATTCATTATATTTAAGAAGACAGATTTCGGTTACAGATTTCTAATTTTTTTCTCTAACTCATCCATCTCATTACCATAATCTACGCATCCAATTATCAATTCAAAATCAATTTTTTCCATGGGTTTAATTTTTTTTAGTCCTGCACTGGTCGCCAGTTCTGCCGCTCTTCCTCCGACCTTGCAGTTCGCCGGCTCTATACCCAACGCATAATCACCGGATTTCATAGACTTCCATTGAATTAAACAATCAAGAGTATCTGTTTTATATTTTATATATGAACCGAAACCAAGTTTTTCGTTTTTAATTAAAACGGTAGTGTAACCATTGCTATCGGTAGCCAGATCATGATAAAAAACCTGTTCTTTATATCCGTCAATAGGTTCTGAAAAAGTTGTATGATTTTTCATACCTTTTGCGGCTTCTTCGTCTCTAGGCAGCGAATGGTCGTTAGGTAAAATCAATTCCGTATCTTTAGATAAAAAAGGATACCCATAGTTACAATGATATAAAATCATATACGGTTGTTCTTCAAAACCGTTGTTCTCAAGTGTATCGCAAATTTTAACAGACTTTCCGCCAAAACCGGAAGTAATGGTTCTGTGCAATTTTAAATTTTCACCAAACAATTTACTTTCATAAATATCACCGGAAATTTCCATAATATATTGATCATATACCCATTTACTTGAAGCGCTAACATTACAGGCCGGCATTGCATTTATTGATCCGTGCAGAGGATAATCAATTCCGTCCACACAGCAAGGAGAACCCACATTGGACAGACCGCATGTAAACAACATTCCGCCCTGGAAATTCTTTGGGAATTCAGACGTTAAAGGACTATAATACATGGGGTTGGATAATCCTGCTTTTGAAATATAGCTGATATTTACACCCTTATAACTCATTTTGAAAATATCAAGGCACTTATCTTGCAGAACTGTATAAGATAGTGCACCGCCTGTTTCTACTTCAAAAGCTTTTAATCCTGATGCTCTTCCCTCGGCATATGATATGGGGGTTATACCGGCGATTTGATACATATTCGCACATTTTTTTAGTATATCTTCTTTACCGAGACAAGGTGTATTCATATTTTCCATTTTATTTCCTCCTAAAATTGCACTTTTATATATAAAAACCCTTTATGATTCTTTTTTAATCTTACTAATTTTTTGTTACATAAATTTATGTTTCCAGTTGTTTGATTTGATCACGTAAAACCGCAGCCTTCTCAAAATCTAATTTTGCAGCCGCATCTTTCATCTGTTTCTTTAATTGTAAAATTAATTCATCCTTATTCTTTAGTTCTAATTTATCATTAATTTTTCTAGTGTGTGAGTATGTTTCATCCTCTTCTTGTATATGACTCGCACGTATTGATTGTCTAATATCTTTTTGTATTGATTGTGGTGTTATGCCATGAGCTTCATTGAATGCCATTTGCAACTGCCTTCTCCTGTTTGTTTCACTTATAGCCCTTTGCATCGATCCGGTAATAGAGTCGGCATACATAACCACTTTTCCTTCAACGTTTCTAGCCGCACGGCCAATTGTTTGTATTAATGATGTTTCAGACCTTAAAAAACCCTCTTTATCAGCATCCAGTATTGCGACCAAAGCTACTTCAGGTAGATCCAAACCTTCTCTTAATAAGTTTATTCCAACTAAAACGTCGAATTCACCTTTTCTAAGATCATTTATAATATCGGTTCTCTCTAAAGTTCCGATATCAGAATGCAGATAACGGACTTTCATACCGAAATCAGTTAAATAATCAGTTAGATCTTCGGCCATTCTTTTAGTCAAAGTTGTAACCAAAACACGAAAACCTTTGCTGACAGTCTCGTTTATTTGACCGGTCAGGTCGTCAATTTGTCCTTTTACAGATCGAATGATAATCTCCGGGTCGACCAATCCTGTCGGTCGTATTATTTGTTCTACATATTCATCACAATGCTCCCTTTCATAATTTGACGGAGTGGCACTAACATATACAGCTTGATTAACCTTCTCCTCAAATTCGTGGAACTGTAACGGTCTATTATCATATACCGACGGTAATCTGAACCCATATTCAACCAAAGAATCTTTTCTGGCTTTATCGCCTCTGTACATAGCTCCGATTTGAGGTATTGTTACATGAGATTCATCTATGATCAACAAAAAATCGTCCGGGAAATAATCTATAAGGGTATAAGGCGGAGAACCGGTTTCTCTACCACTTATATGCCTTGAATAGTTTTCTATTCCGGAACAGAACCCGGTCTGTTTTAACATTTCGATATCATATGCAGTCCTCTGTTCCAACCTTTGTGCTTCCACCAACTTGTTTTCATCTCTTAATTTTTGCAAACATTGTGCCAGTTCTTTTTTTATTCCCACTATAGCGCGTTCCATTTTACCCTGTGAAGTGGCATAATGAGACGCCGGGAAAATTGCATAATGGTTTGTAGTACCTAAGATTTCTCCTGTTAAGTAGTCTACAATGCACAATTTTTCTATTTCATCTCCAAAAAACTCCACTCTTAAAACTTCACCGGAAGAAGATGCGGGAAATATCTCCAACACATCACCACGGGCTCTGAAGGTTCCTCTTTTAAAATCAATTTCATTTCTTGTATATTGTATATCTACGAGTTTTTCAATTATTCTATCCCTGTCATAGGTCATACCGGATCTTAAAGAAAGCATTAATGAAGTATAGTCTTCAGGGTCACCTAATCCGTATATGCAAGATACCGAAGCGACTATAATCACATCTTTTCTCTCAAATAATGCGGCTGTAGCCGAATGGCGTAATTTATCTATCTCTTCGTTTATTGAAGAGTCTTTTTCTATATATGTGTCGGTAGTTGGTATATATGCTTCCGGTTGATAGTAATCATAATAACTCACGAAATATTCTACACAGTTTTCCGGAAAAAATTCTTTAAATTCAGAACATAATTGTGCCGCTAAAGTTTTATTATGAGCGATTATCAATGTCGGCTTTTGTACATTAAAGATAACATTAGCCATTGTAAAAGTTTTACCGGAACCTGTAACACCTAATAAAGTTTGGTGTTTTTTACCCGACATAATAGCTTCACTTAATTTTTTTATCGCTTGAGGCTGATCTCCCTCAGGTTGGAATTTTGAAACAAGTTGAAATTTTTTTTCTTGCATATTATTATCCTGTTATATTATTTCTTATAAGCCATTTTTCACATAAATTCATCCAAATGCGAACATCCGGAACTTCATATTTTATTCCCAATCCGTGTCTGCCGGATTGCAAAATATGAAGTTCATAAGGTATTTTGCATTTAGTTAACGCAGCGGCCAAATACAAGCTGTTATTTACGTGTACGCTTGCGTCGTCGGCAGTATGCCATATAAATGCGGGAGGTGTGTTTTCATTAACATTAAGCTCAATCGAACATAAACGAAGTAATTCCGGATCGGGATCATTTCCCAATAAATTAAGTCTAGAACCGTTATGAGTATAATCATTCATTGTAATCACGGGATATCCAAGTATGAAAAAATCCGGTCTATATGGTAATTTACATTTATCATCATCAACGGTTAAGACATCAAGTTTGTTGTTTACAGCAGTAAAAGCAGCCAAATGCCCACCTGCAGAAAAACCTAAAATCCCTACTTTATCGGAAAATATTTTATATTCGTCACAGTTCTTGCGTATTAGCCGTATTGCTCCGGCAGCATCCATTTGAGGGTATGGATATCTATATGGAGCAACTCTGTAATTTAATACAAAAGCGTTTATACCCAAAGAATTCAGCCATCCTGCTATAGGCTCACCCTCATGGTAAGCTCTTCCGGCATATCCTCCTCCCGGACATATTAATACGGCACTATGATATAAACCGTCTTTTAAGACATAAGGTGTGATTGTCGGCTCAAAATCTCCTATATCAGCTCTATAGCCCGGTATGTTATCCCATATTCTAATCATAATGATCCTCCGGTCAATTTACATATTTTATGGTTAAATTATACCATTATAAAAGCTTCCATGCAATTTTAGATATATATAAAATATGTATTTTTATATTTTTATATTTCATTGTTAATGTATTTTTTGTAGTAAAATATTGAACTATTTGTTAAGTATAATGTGGTTTATTGTATTATTTTAGCTTATTATTGTATAATGGTTAATAAGTCGAATCTGTAAGCTGTTTGTTATTGATGTTGAACCGGAAAGAGAATTATATAAGAAATGAAAGGTAAATATAAATATGCAGATTTTTGAGGATAGCAATGTTTTTGTTGTGTTTTATAAGAGTATAACAGATATAAAGTACTATAAAAATTTTATATACGGGAAAACCGGAAGAGCTGTTAGATACTTGATATTTATTAGTGCCGTGTTTTTTTTAATAGGTATGATTCCGAATTTAATTAGTTATAGGAATACAACAAATACCCTGTTTGAAAATATTGATGAATTACCGTATTTTGAAATTTC
The DNA here is from genome assembly GCA_964547525.1 of uncultured Clostridiaceae bacterium. Taxonomy (GTDB): domain Bacteria; phylum Bacillota; class Clostridia; order JAAYHZ01; family JAAYHZ01; genus CAZJOD01. The sequence goes on along the minus strand of CAZJOD010000029.1, from coordinate 22,885 downwards.
TAACGGTAAATTTCATATGGAATCCGATCAATACCATGTAGTGATGGATGATAAAAAGGCTAAACTTATTGTTGTATTAGATCCCGTAGGTGAATATCGAAAGAGTGATATGGATTATTATGAGATAGCCATTTTATTAACAGAGACACAATTAATGCAAAAAACAGGTTCGGCAAGTCACATAATTGACTTGAATAATCTTTCAATGTTTAAATTTACAAAAGATAGTATAATGAAAGGATTTGGTTCGCTTTTTATTTGGATGATACCGGCTCTAACCGTATATATGCTTATTTTCGGAATAGGTGTTAAATTTATAGCATGTTATTTTATATATATAATGTGTATTATTTATGCAATGATCAAGCGTATAGATTTAGACCGTAAAAGTATTTTCAGAGTTAGCTGTTATTCAATTACATTGCCTGTTTTAATAGGGTCGTTATTGTCTTTAACAAATGTTTCGGTTATATATTGGGACTGGATTTTTATTCTATCCGGATTTTTATACGGATATAATGCCATTAAACGATATGCCAAAGACAATAACAAATATATTAACTTAGAAGATAGTAACAGTCTTTAATAATTGTCAAAGTCTATTTATTATTGCACGTTATTCTTCAAAGCTTCCATTATTGAATTCAAAGTTTGTTCGATTAATTTGTTATCCTGTTGTGATAAACTTTTTTTGAAGCTCTCTACATCTAACGGTTGACTTCTTGAAGCGATCTTTACATAACCGGAAACGATATTTGTTCTGCTTCCGAAAAGGCTTGCATTTAATCTGGTTTGATCAAGATATTTGGTCATATTACTTTGGTTGCATAGTAGTAACATATTAAGTGGATTTATGTATGCTTTCTCTAGATTTGCAATTATTACTCGATTATAATCGGTTTTATCGGTTGAAAAATTCTTTTCCAATTCTGGATAACCGTTGATCCTTTGCATCCAGCCTAAAGCCGGGACGGTAGTATTATCAAAAATAAATTGCTTGTTTGCATATTTGTAATTGATTTTTTCAATACCATAGGCTAAAAGATCATAAGCTTGGTTGGATGTCCCAAGCCAATCTAAAATTGTCAAAGCCCTGTCGGAGCTTTTTGATTCCTTATAAATCATAAGATTAACTTCACTTGGTACTTTTATATCGAAACCTATTTGAGGATACATTGATTGAAATGTATATTGATAAGGCAGGTTGCCGGCGGTTTCATAATGATATTCTTCGGGATTGCCGCTTAAGTATATTGCAGTTTTTGTGCCGGATAAAATCGTTGATACTTCAGTGGACTCATCTAATTCTAACAATATAGAATTTTTATCCATACGCATATAATAATCACAGGCTTTATCTAAAATATCGGTGGTTTCAATCGGAATCGGTTGTATTTCAGTATCGGTAATTTTTGCTACATAAGCGCCGGGCAACATGTAATATCCTGACTCTCGAGCAAAAATTTCAATGAAATCATATAGATTAAAAAGAGTTTTTACATAAAAAGGCTCATTATGACTATTATTAACATTTATCATGAATGTATATATATCTTCTAGTGTTTCTATGTTCTTGTCAGAACCGAATTGCTCCCACAAATCGTCCCGCACCAGAATATACGGTCTGTCGGATTTCTGGATACCGGATGGTAATGCATACAACCTGCCGTTATATGTACCCAATTCCCTTAATATGGGATATCTTTCAAAACGATTGTTAAGGTTTTCATAATCACTGATTCGATCAGTCAAATCTAATGCATAACCTTTGTTTATCCAATATTCTGAAGTTTTAAACATTCCGGCTAACATTCTATCCGATTGCATTACTTCGAAACCTAAAAACATATCAAAATCCAACCCTGTATTTATTCTTAGTTGTAATACTTCAGCATATACAGTTTCTTCTGCAAATACCAACCGCACGTTTGTATTTGTCTTTTCAAGAGCCAATTTTTGGAATTCTTCAACGATTTGATCCCTATATTCGGAAAATCCTCCACGAATAAAAGATTCCGAAACAAGAAACTTTACTTCATCGTATTTTAAATGCTTTAGTTTATCATCGTCATTATACCTGAAGATTAGAATGGATTTACATGCGGATAAAAAAATAATAATAAGAACTGTAAATAAAATAAAATATTTTCTCATAAATAATGTATGTCTCCGTAGTGATTTTTATTAATTATATATCCGTAATTAAATTTTGTATATATAATTTAGTTTTTCTTTTAAAAACAGGTGTCCCTTCAAAAAATATAGATATAACTAAACCGACCGGTCAGTTTAATTATATAGGTTTTCATCGAATATGTCAATGAGAACAAATATTATAAATGTAATATACAGGTAAAGATAAAGAGGGGTATACTTTTCCCCTCTTTATATATTTTTGTCATTCAAATTGTAATTGATAAAGATCGTAGTATAATCCGCCTTTTTCAAACAGTTCATCGTGCGAACCTTCTTCTATTATAATACCGTTATTTAAAACTATTATTTTGTCAGAATTTTGTATTGTTGATAACCTGTGAGCGATAGAAATCGAAGTTCTATTTTTCATAAGCTTAACTAAAGCATCTTGAATCAGCCGCTCTGTTTCACTGTCTATATTGGAAGTAGCTTCATCAAGCACTAGTATTCTAGGGTCTGTTACTATAGCACGAGCAAATGAAATTAATTGCCTTTGCCCTTCAGACAAAACAGATCCGCTTTCATTTAATATATACTCATATTGTCCCGGTAAATCTTTTATAAATTCATGTGCATTAGTCATTTTTGCCGCTTCGATAACATGTTCCATTGTAATGTTTTCATTGTTTAAATCAATATTATGTTTGATATTACCGGAGAACATAAATACATCCTGCCGAACCATACCCACTAAATTTCTCAATTCCTGTTTTGACATATCTTTTATATCAACACCATCTATACGAATGGCACCTTTTTGTATTTCATAGAAGCCACATAATAAACTGATAATACTGGTTTTACCGGCTCCTGTCATACCTACGATAGCAGCATTTTTACCGGGTTCAACAGTAAAGGAAACATCCTTTAATACCCATAGATCATCCACATATGCAAACCATACATGATCAAATTCAATTTTTCCTTTACAGCTCTCAGGTGTTATTTTAGGTTCAGGTACCTTAACATCGGTTTCCGGCTTTACAGAAAATACAGTTGAGATACGATCCGCTGCAACAACAGCTGATTGAGTAGTATTAAACATTTCGGTCAGATTCATAATAGGTTGAAAAAACTTACCTATATAGTTGATAAATGCATATAAGATACCAACTTCCAATGATACGCCTATAACTTCTCTTGCACCGAAATATATAACCAAAGCTAATGAAAAAGACTTAACAACGTCCATAAAAGGTCTGAAAATACCAAATATTTTTACTCTGCTTAAATTAGCTTTGTAATAATCATTGTTTATGTAATCAAATTCCTTTTCTTTTTTCTCTTCCATATTAAACGCTTGTATTATTTTTATACCGGCAATATGTTCAGCTAAAAATGCATTAATAGCCGCTAACTTTGTTCGTATTTGAAAAAACGCTCTTCTTGCTTTCATTCTAAATGTAACCGATGCAAAAATAATTAGAGGTAATACGGCTATTGTGATTAAAGTAAGCTTAACATTCATATAGAACATCATTGCCAATATACCGATCATGACAAAAAAGTCCTTAAAAAAGTTTATAAGTACGCCGGTATAAAATTCACTAATTGCATTTGTATCATTGCAAATTCTAGTTACGATTGTACCCACCGGCGTTCTATCAAAATATGTAAATGACAGTCTTTGCACATGATCGAACATTTTATTACGTAACTGCATAATAATTTTTCCACCTGTTTTTTGAAGCAAATATTCTTGAAAAAAACCGAATACAAAATGTATTAATGATAACCCACCGTAAATCAATGCCAGTATCATTAAGTTAGAAACGGCTGTATCAACGGGTATCTGTTGATTTGCGGCTTTTGCAATATTATCGTCTATTACCATTTTTAAAACATAGGGTTGTAATATATCGGCAACCGATATGCAAAGAATTAAAAAGAAAGCTAACAAGAACCAATACTTGTATGGTAGGGCGAAAGAAATGACATTTTTAAAAGAGTCTTTATTCAGTTTAATCTTTTTTTGATCTTTGTCGTTTTTGCCGAAATTCATATACTTTGTAAAATTTTTTTGACTCATTTTATGCCTCCTTTGTGCCTGCGCCATATTGTTGTTCTAATAATTGTATACGATATGTTTTATAATAGTAGCCACGTTTCTCCAGCAGCTCATTATGACTACCCATTTCCACGACTTTTCCTTTATGTAGAACTACTATTTTATTCGCATCTTTTACAGTTGAGATCCTGTGTGCTATAATAATACATGTTCGATTATTCTGAACATTTTTCAGTGATGACAAAATTCTATTTTCAGTTTCAATATCAACTGCCGATAAACAATCATCAAAGATCATAACCGGTGCATTTTTAACTACTGCTCTGGCTATACATAACCTTTGTTTCTGTCCACCGGACAAATTAACTCCTTTTTCTCCTAAAATAGTGTCAAAGCCTTCCGGTAAACTCATTATAAAATCATACATATCACTTATCTTAGCCGCTTCCTCTATTTTTTCGTCCTCGATATCCTCGGGTGTAAAACCGATGTTATATCTTATAGTGTCTGAAAAAAGAAAGTTGTCCTGAGGAATATAACCTATATTCGCACGTAAAGTTTTTAACGGAATGTCGGCTATATCTATATCGTCTATTAATATTTGACCTCTTTCACGAGTATCAAACAAACGTATTAGTAAGTTGGAAATCGTGCTTTTACCGGACCCTACCGATCCCATAAACGCTACAGTTTCTCCCGGGTTTATGACCAAGCTCAAATCTTTTAGTACCATGCCTGTATTGCTGTTATATTCAAAACTTAAATTTTTAAATTCTATCTTTCCTTTTAGTTTATTATCTTTTATATCAGCTGGTTTATCATTATATTTATTGTCATATATATCGGGTTTTTCGTTAAAAAGACCATATAATCTGCCAAGTGAAGCTTTCCCTTGCTGTACCATACCCAAAATCCGTCCTAACAATGTCATAGGTCTTATCAACATTCCTATATAGCTTGTGGCGGCAACAAAATCGCCTACTGAAATGGAACGGTCTACAATAACCGAACGCCCTCCGAAATATATTAAGATCAAATAGCATGAACCTGATATAAATGATATCAGAGGCATGAATAATCCGTGCACAAAAGCCATTTCTACAGTAGCATTATAATTTTTTGCACTGTATTCCTGAAAACTTTTTAACTCCGATTCTTCCCTGACAAATGATTTTACCACTCTGATACCGGAGATGTTCTCTTGAACTTTGCCACTCATTTTACCGAATGTCTCCTGTACTTTTCTGAATTTTTTATTTATTATGGTACCGAATTTAAACATAGTAAAAACTAATAAAGGTAACGGTATGAATATCATAAATGTCAACCGATAACTCATGGTCTCACCCATAACTATAATACTTGCTATTGCTAATATGATCATATTACAAACCATCATAGCACCACGACCCATAGCTTGGTTAACCGCATTCAAATCGTTAATCGACAAAGCCATAATATCTCCGGTTGATTTATTATGAAAAAATTTCATTGACAGTTCAAGTAATTTTCTAAATAGCTTTCTTCTGATTAAAGCGTCAAATAATGTACCTGCTCCTAGTATCAACACCCTTCCTAGAAAATTGAATATCATTAATGCAACTGCTACTGCGAAAATAAAAATACAAAGTTTTGTTACAATATTCATGTCAGGATTATTATTGTATAATTCGTCAATAATATTTCCGGTTAATCTAGGAGTTATAATTTCTAATATACTAATAATTGCAAAAACCAAGAAACCTAATATGTACCTGGTATGCTTTGCTTTCAAAAATCGAAAAATCAATTTGTCATTAGCATTTTTAAATTCACTCATCTTAGGATCGGCCTGCATCCTTTCCCCTTCCGTCGCTTTGGTTTGTGTTTCCATCTGTTATGATTATCCCCCTATCTTTTACTCAGTCGGACCTAGTTTGTCAATGAAGTATTTCATGCATACATAGGACTGCTTTAGAATATCTTCCGGAACATCGTTTAAAAATTTGCATATGCCCTTGGCAAACTCATCTAGAACTTTTATACGGTTCATTTTTCCGACATCGGTATATTCAATCCTGATAATGCGTCTGTCATTGGTATCGTTGACTCTTTTTATATATCCTTTTTTCTCAAGATTATCTACAATAGCTGTTGTATTGCTATTGTGTTTCTCTATTCGCTGTGAGATCTCCGATATTGTTAATCTTTCATTTTCAGGTAATTTTTTTAAAAATCTGTATTCAACTCCGCTAAGTTGTAACTGATCCAATACTTCTTTAACCTTTGCACGATAAACCGCCTCCAAGCTTTTAAACATTTCGTGGAGCTCCATAAACTTCTCTTCCATAAGGTCTCACTCCTTTATGGTATATAATATTTACTATTAGTAAATATAATATGGTATAAATTTTAATATTGCAAATAGTATTTTAAGGGTTTCAAAACCGATTAAGTATATTACACTAATATATCCTCTTAAATCTTCAATTTTCTTATATAGTTGATTCCATACTAAGATATACTTGTATACTTGTTAACTATAAAAAATCATGAGCTTAACAATTTGCGTTGAATGTTTTTTGTATGCTATAATACTTATTATTTAATATCGGAGGGGTATAAATGGATGTAAAGAATATGAAGTTTCAAGATTTCGCAGGTATGGATTTTGATTGCGAATGTGGCAAAAAACATACCTTGAACATAGATAGAATCGTTTATGGAAAAGATATTTTAAATCAAGCTGTAGAATTGGCGCAAAAGTTGTCGCCGGCAGGAAAAATACAGATTATATGCGATGGTAACACTTATAAAGCTTGCGGGTATATAATCGAAGAACAATTTAAAGAATTCGGATTAAACTTTATTACATATATTTTTGAATCCAAACACGATTTGATACCCGGAAACCGTGAAATAGGCAAATTATTAATAGAAACACCTAATGACATATCATTAATGATTGCGGTTGGTTCAGGGGTTATTAACGATATAACAAGACAAGTTAGTTTCAAAATGAAGATACCTTACTTTGTAGTATGTACAGCCGCATCTATGGACGGATATGCATCTGTAACTTCATCTCTAATTATTGAAGATAAAAAAAGTACTATAGACGGACAATTACCTTGTGCAATATTAGCTGATGAAAACGTTTTAAAGCATGCACCTGATAAAATGTTAAAAGCGGGATTCGGTGATGTCATTGGTAAAATTACAGGACTTATCGATTGGAAACTAAGTGTTGCCGTTACAGGTGAACATATTTGTCCCTTTATTATATCAATGGTGGAATGTGCGGTTGAAAAATGCATTGCAAGTGCCGACGGTATTATAAATAAAGAGAACGATGCCGTTGCCAATGTTTTTGAAGCTTTAACAATTGCAGGGGTAACAATGGGATTATATAAAAATACTCGCCCGGCATCCGGTGCGGAGCACCATCTCGCTCATTATTGGGATTTAAAAGCAATTGAAAATAATGAAGAACATGCGTTACATGGCGAGTCTGTGGGAATAGGAACGGTTGTCATATGCCGTCTTTACGAGTTGGCAAAAGATTTGTTGCCTATAGCCTTAAATTGCCCTTCTTCCGAACATATAAAGTCTCTATTGAAACGTACCGGTGCAAAATGTTCTCCTATTGATATCGGTTTAAAAAAAGAATATTTCTTAGAGAGTATATTCAATGCCAATATATTATCATGGAAATATACAATTCTAACATTCTTAAAAGAGAATTATCCCGAAAGCTTAGAATACTTTGCAAACGTTATAACATCCGAAATATACGGTTAACCGGATTTTAAACCGTTAAGGTATAATATACCCGTATGTGATTATAATATCACATATGTGGTATATTTTAGCTATTTTCCTAATGCTCCTGTTAATACTGAGAGTTAAGTTAAAAATTCGAATAACCGTTTCAAATGAAGATGAAAATCAATTTGTCTTCATTCATATTTGCGTCTACAATATCGAAGTTAAAAAATATGTTTACTCTAAAGAAACCGTTTTGATTTCTTTCGCAAAACTGTTTGAAAAAAAAGAAAAGAAAAAACCGGATAATATATTCTTTATAATAATCAGAGCAATCAAAAACGATCAGCTAAAAGTAGAAGAATTCGATTGTTTACTAAATTTTACTACAGATCAACCTGATCTTATGTATATATTGATTGGTATTTCCAGTATATTAAACGGTATTTTCGATGCGATAACAACGACCAAAAAGAAAAATGTAAATATTATTTTAACGGTAAATAAAAATGAATCTCATATTAAATGCATAATATCTTCACGTATTGGAAAAATAATAACACTATTGTGGAAACTATTAAGAGACAATAAAAATATTATAAAACAAGGGAGAAATGAATATGCCTCAACATCCAATTGAAGGTTTAATGGATACGGCTATGAAAAGCATTAAAGAGATGGTAGATGTTAATACTATTATAGGAGATACGGTACAGACGGGAGACGGTACCGTCATAATTCCCGTGTCGAAAGTTTGTTTCGGATTTGCTTCCGGTGGTGGAGAATACGGTAATGAAGCACATGGAAAAAACAATGAACCGAATAACGGTCAAGAAAAAAATTCAAACGACAATGAGTTGCCGTTTGCAGGTGGAAGCGCCGCAGGAGTAAGTATTTGCCCGGTTGCTTTTATGACCGTTTCAAACGGAGAAGTTAAACTTTTATCTGTAAATACCAACGCTTCTGTAGATAAGCTGCTGGATTTGATCCCGGATTTATTTAAAAGAAAAGATCATAAAAAAAATCCTTGTGATGAAAAAACCGAATATCATAAGAAAGATGATCTAATATGACGATATATCTACTCTTTTTCAATACCGAAAAACGTATCAACAGGTGGTAACTCATGAACTGACGATAAACCGAAACACCGTAAAAATTCTTCGGTGGTTTCATACAAAACCGGTCTGCCCGGGGCATCCAACCTTCCTGCTTCTTTGATTAAATTGCGGTCAAGTAATTTTGTTATGGAACTGTCACTGGATACACCCCGGATTTGTTCAATCCCGGCTTTTGTAACAGGTGCGTTATATGCGATAATGGCCAATGTTTCCAAAGCCGCATGAGATAAAACCTGACTGCTGTGTTTTATGTATATTTTCGATATATAGTCATAATATTCATGTTTAGTGCATAATTGGTAGGAGTCGTTCAATTTTCTAATGATAATACCTCTGTCAGACGCATCATATTTATCTGACATATTTTTAATGATTTTTTCTACTGTGCTTTTATCAATCTCCAATGCATCACATATCTTATTTATTGGCAAGGCGTCACCATGAGTAAATAACATGGCTTCGATTACACCTTCAATTGTCTTTATATCCACATGCTACTCCTCCACTGCCGTCTTTATTAAATCGTTCATTTCACTTAACTTGATTTCACTTAATTTCTTAACATATATATCGTCGTTTAGATTAAGTTGCTTTAAACTCACTTTATGAAATTTGGCTAATTCCAATACGGCTAAGAATCCGGATATTACATCCAATCTATGCCTTTTTTTTAAATCAAAAATCCTGTTGAATATAAATTCGTTTCTTTTTTTAAATAGCTCTGAAATTTCTTTCAATTTGCTTTTTACAGTATAAATCTCATGTTGTACCAATGTAGCTATTATTTTTTTATTTTTATTTGTTTTCTGCCGGTTCTTTTCTTTTATTTTTTCGTATACTTCCTTAAGTTCGGTTAGTGACATTGGTCGATTATCGTACTCTTTTTTATATTCCACGGCTTCCGGCACTTTATAAATACAATTTGCCCATTTTTCCTCACGATTTTTCAAAACGGTGGCGGCAGTTTTATATTTTTTATACTCTAATAAACGTACAACCAATTCTTCTCTAGGGTCACCGGCATCTTCCTCGTCATTCTCTGTTTTTTTATTGGGTAACAACATGCGAGATTTTATATAAAGCAAAGTTGCAGCCATTACGGTAAATTCACTGGCGATGTCCAAGTCGAGTTGTTCGGCGTTTGATAACCAATTCAAATACTGATCGGTTATTTCATTAATATCAATGTCGTATATGTCCATTTCATTTTTTTCAATTAAATGATACAATAAATCGAAAGGACCTTCAAAATTGTTTAATTTTAAATGAACCGAATTATTCGGGTTCTCAAACTCAAGGATCAATTCTGTCACCGTTCTTTATATTAAAAATCAAGATTCATAGCTTGTTTAACTTCATCTAATGTTTTCCGGGCTTCTATTTGTGCTTTTTTACTGCCTTCTTCAATGACTTCTCTCACCATTTTTGGTTTTTCAATTATTTCTTTTCGTCTTTCATGCATGGGTGCCATATATTCGTTAATTTTATTCGCTAAATTTTTCTTACAAGCTACGCAACCGATAATTCCGGCCTTGCAGCATTGTCCGATATTATTTTCTTCTTTATCGTTAAAAATTTTATGAAAGGCAAAGACCGAACAAACATCAGGGTGTCCGGGATCGGTTTTTCTTATTCTTTCCGGATCGGTAACCATAGTCTTCACCTTTTCATTAATGATATCAGGTGTATCTGAAAGGTTAACGGTGTTACCGTAACTTTTACTCATTTTCCTACCGTCTAATCCCGGTAGAACCTTAGATTTCGTTAAAATAGCTTGAGGCTCGGGAAATATTTCTTTGTATAGAAAATTAAAGCGTCTTGCCATTTCTCTTGTTAATTCCAAATGAGGTAATTGGTCCTCGCCAACGGGAACATACCCCGCTTTATATATTAAAATATCAGCCGCTTGCAAACACGGATATCCTAAAAATCCATAGGTTGTAATATTTTTATCTTTCATTTGTTGAAGTTGTTCCTTATAAGTAGGACAACGATATAGCCATGATAACGGTGTACTCATAGAAAAAAGCAAGTGTAATACAGCATGTTCGGGTACTTTTGACTGTAAAAATAAGACTGCTTTATCCGGATTAAGACCAACCGATAAAAAATCCACCGCAACTTGTCCAATGTTTTGCTTCATATCTTCAGTGTTCTCATATCCGGTAGTCAAGGCATGCCAATCAGCGATAAAAAACCTGCAATCATAATCTTCTTGTAGTCTTACCCAGTTTTCCAAAGCACCGAAATAATTACCAAAATGCAGATGACCCGTCGGTCTGGTTCCGCTTAAAACAATTCCTTTTGACATAACAATTCACTCCCGGTTAAATAATCTTGTATCATTGTAATCATTTTTCTAAGTAAAGTCAAATATTTCGTAGGACTTTGTACTGATCGTGTAATATATTAAAAATTAAATTGAATAGAATCAGTTCAAATTTTTATGAAAATAGATTTACTATCGAAAAGGATGTTGTCATAAAAAATCTTATAACAGGAGTAGCCAATACATTCATTATCAATGCAAACTGTCTTGAAAAGAAAATAATCGCTATAAAAAAAATCATACCGATAGTTCTTTCGTGTCGTAAAAAAGACCAATAAGTTTCATCCGGCAAAAGTCCCCCTAAGATTTTTGAACCGTCTAAAGGTGGTACCGGTATTAGATTAAATATTGCTAAATATACATTGACTGTTATAAATAAATAAAAAATACCGGCTAATGCCACTGTTAAACCCGTTACGGGGTTATTGACAAGATATAAATTCAGTATGGCGAAAAAAATACTGAAAATAAAAGATAAAATTAAATTGGAAACAGGTCCTGCAAGTGATACCAGTAAAGTACCTTTTTTTCGATTTTTATAATACATGGGGTTTATAGGAACCGGTTTTGCCCATCCGATACGAGCGATGAACATTAAAAGTGTACCTAACGGATCAAGATGTTTTAAAGGATTCAATGTAAGACGACCTTGATCTTTTGCGGTAGGATCTCCTAATCGGTATGACACATATGCGTGTGCATATTCGTGAAAAGGTAACGATAGTAAAACCGGTATCATATAAACATATTGCGATATTGCACTCCATAATTTTTCCATAATTAACTTCCTTTGTATAGTTTTTTATAGCTAATATTAGTTTAAGTTTAACCACTCTTTTATCATTAATATGAATAATCTAAAAAAGGACGCTTTAGCAACCGAATTCGCCGCTATGATATTAACATTTCCTATTACCTTATTATCAATAGATATCTTGGCATACCCGACGATTGTTCCTTTTTCAATCGGTGCAATCAGAGTATTTTCGGTTACAACATCAACTTTTAGTGAATCTTTTTTGGATTTATCTATGAGATATGAAAAACTATCGTCATATACCAAATCAACATTCTCTGCAACTCCCTTTTTTACTTCCACTGTTTTTACACGATTATCTTTTTGGATTATATCCAATGTTTCAAAGTTAAAAAAACCATAATCTAACAATTTACTGGTTTCTGCAAATCTTGTATTTGTATCCGGCTCACCCAACACAACGGCTATCAGTTGAAATCCGTCTCTTTCTGCGGTGCCGGAAAGGCAGTACCCCGCTTTAGTTGTAAAACCTGTCTTTAATCCGTTAGCTCCTTTATAAAACCATATTAATCTGTTTCTATTCCACATGTCAATTTTGTCTTCACCAGGGCGGAATGCTTTATATTGTACTGTTGTTATTTCCAATATTTCAGGATATTTTGTTATTAATTCCCGGGATATTATAGCAATTTCTCTTGCAGTGCTATAATGACCGTCATCTGTCAAGCCTGTACAATCTCTAAAATTAGTATCTTTCAACCCTAATTCTCTGGCTTTGTTATTCATTAACAAAACGAATGCGTCTTCTGTCCCTGCAACTTTTTCAGCCAAAGCAACCGATGCGTCATTAGCCGAGTGTATTTCGACTGCTTCCATCAATTCCCTAACTGTGAACTCTTCTCCGGGCTCAAGATATACCTGTGAACCTCCCATACTATAAGCATGCTCCGATACAATCACTTTATCAGTATAAGAAAGTCTTCCCGATTTTATGTACTCCATAATAACCAATGTAGTCATAATTTTTGTTATACTGGCAATTGGATAACGTTCTTCAGTGTTTTTCTCATATAACACCATACCCGTTTTCGCATCCGTTAAAATAGCACTTTTTGCTTTCAGATTAAACAAATCGGTGTTTTTCATAATATTGTTAACAACTGCCATGTCAAACACATCCGGATCCGTTACAGGCTGAGCAATTGCTCCTAACGGAGATACAACTAATATAAAAACCAAACAAATGGCAATGACAGGTAATATCTTTTTCATTTTATGACCCCCCTAAAATAATTCTTACAATATTGCTCCTTTTAATATATGGAGCCACATAAACTATTCAATATATTATATACTTGCTTTATTCATATATTCAATATTTTAGATAGTACAATAAATTTCGGTTTTATCTTTATCTACCAAAGCTTTTATTATATTTCTTTTTTCCGGTATCCCGGATCCGATTGTTACCGCATGTTTGTATATAAGTTCTGCATCTGCAAGAAAATCCGAATTATTTGAGTAAATTTCTGCTAACACATCTCCCCTTTTTACAAATGATCCCGTTTTCTTTTTAATTGTAATTCCCGCCCCGTAATCAATAACATCCGTAATTATTCTTCTGCCCGCACCTAATTTCATAGAAGCAATACCAATAGCCTTACAATCCATTTTATTTATGTATCCGTCTATATCGCTAGTAATAACTTTTGAGTAAGAAGCTTTAGGCAATATTGAATAATCATCTACTATATCGGTATTCCCTCCCTGATATGATATAAAATCTTTAAACTTTACCAAAGCCGATTGATCATTAATACTGTTTTGTGCCATACTACAACCTGATTTAATATCATTGCATTTTCCTGCAACATACAGCATTGCACCGGCAATATACATGCACAATTCTGTGAAATCTTCAGGCCCTTTCCCTTTTAATGTATCAATAGCTTCTATCACTTCATTGGCGTTACCAATTTTGTCACCTAAAGGAATACTCATATCGGTGATTACACATAGAATTTTTTTGCCTATTTGTTCACCAATATCTATCATAGTCCTAGAAAGCTTTAACGCATTTTCCATATCTGTCATAAACGCCCCGTTACCCAATTTTACATCTAAAACGATACAATCGCTTCCAAGAGCAATCTTTTTACCCATAATACTTGAAGCAATTAACGGTATTGAGTCAACAGTTGCGGTTACATCCCTTAATCTGTATAGCTTTTTATCTGCTGCGGCAATATTTGCAGTCTGTCCGGTTACAGCCATTTTTATCGATCGGATCGTATTGATAAATTGCTCGGTAGTAAGTGATGTATTAAATCCGGGTATAGAATCAAGCTTATCAACAGTTCCACCTGTATGACCTAATCCCCTACCTGACATTTTCGGGACACTGACACCAAAAGATGCTACTATAGGTGCAACCACCAGAGTTGTCTTATCTCCCACACCACCGGTGCTATGTTTATCTACTTTTATACCTTCTATACCGGTTAAATCTACAGTTTCGCCGGAATTGACCATATGTTTTGTAATGGAAAACGTTTCATCCCGGTTTAATCCATTTAAGTAGATAGCCATCAGTAAGGCAGAGGCTTGATAATCCGGAACCGTTCCTTCGGTGTAACTCTTTATAAAATGACCGATTTGTTTGTCAGTCAAAATTTTACCGTCTCTCTTCTCGGAGATTATATCTACGAAATTCATAAGACCCTCGTGGAAAATTTATTTGCGATAAACCTTTGTTGAATAAATGTCCGCATGACCTAGCATTTCTTTGATAGTGTTTATATCCTCTCCTTTTAACAGCAGATTAGCCGCTATTGAATGTCGGAAAGTGTGAGGTGTAATCTCACAATCGGTTTCTAAATCTTTGCAGTAATATTTAATGATTTTCCATAATCCTTGCCTGGTCATCCTTGAACCTTTCATATTAAGAAACAAAGCTTCTTCTGTTTTGTCAAATATGATCAAATGTCTGCCTTTATTCAGGTAATCATTTAAACAATCTGCACAAAAATCGGATATTTTTACTTCTCTAATTGATTTACCGCCTATAGTTATTATACCGGATATACGGTCGTAATGTCCGGTATTTAAGCTAATTAATTCCGATACTCTTACACCTGAATAGTACAATGTGGCCAATATGGCTTTATCTCTTTTTCCTTTTATTGTATTCGAATCAGGAATATTAATGATTTTTAACATATCGGTTTCACCTATAGTCCCCGGTGCCTTTTTTTCTACTTTTGGCGTTTTCAAATTGATAGCCGGATTTTCAGTACACACTTTTACATCAATTAAATATGAATAATATGATTTTATGGTTGCAATATAACGCAATAATGTAGCATTTGATTTTTTTAGTTTGATCATTTCTACTATATAGTTGTTTATTTGTGTCTTGTTAACATCTTCAGGGCTTTTAATCCCCGCTTTAGAAAGAAAATCAAAAAAAATCTTTAAATCTCTGTTGTAAGACATAATTGTATTAAGAGACAAGTTTTTGTCATCCTGCAAATAATCAATATATTCATTCACATATTTGTCTATCATGAGCTCACCACCGTATTTTTAAACTTCAATACTATATTTATGTAACCTAAAATATATTTATAACCAATAATGTAAACAAATAAAACATTGGATATACCAAAATAAACAATTGATTAAAAAACATATCATACCTTGATTCGAAATAAATATAATTAACAAGTTATAAAAGAAAGATATTAAACAAAATGATGGAAATAAAGTATAACGAAAAACGTAAACGATTAAGAAGTATTATAATTGAACAATTTGATCTACCTATACTTAACATTATTTTACCCTTAATGTTTATTGTTTTCGGAATTCTACTCGGGAGCATCTCGTCAGGTTATTTGAATATATCACAAGAAACTGAAATGGAAAATTATTTCATAGGATTTCTAAATTTAGTGAACCGTACTACAATTAATCGAACGGAATTATTTCAAACAGCTTTACTTAATAATACAAAAGTTTTTTTACTTCTTGTTTTTATGAGTGTCTCTGTTATAGGCATTCCTTTTGTTTATGGTATTTTAACTGTAAAAGGTTTTATTGTAGGTTTTACAGCAGGAATCATAACAAAAACTTTAAGCGGTAGAGGTGTTCTTATGATTGTATGTTTGATATTACCAAAGGAGTTGATTCTACTTCCGGCTTATATGTACATAGGTGCCTTAAGTGTAAATTTATGTTCTAACATGATGCATACGATAATAAAGAAAAAACACCTTGATTTGGATTATGAAAAGTTAGGAATTACAAAATACATGGCAAGGTTTATACCTTGTTATATTTTAATATTGATCGGTTGTTTTGTTGAGGCATATATATGCCCTGTTTTATTAAAAATAGCAATAAGGTAAATAACGGAATGCAACTACTAATTGGATTTTATCGCATCTACGGCCAGTTTATCACATAAGTTATTATATTTATTATCCGCATGTCCCTTTACCTTTATGTATTTAACCATATGTATTTTACCAAGTTCGTAGAGGCGTATCCATAAATCACGATTTTTCAAGGGGTCTTTCGGCGTTCTGTTCCAATTAAAAGATTT
Organism: uncultured Clostridiaceae bacterium; assembly: GCA_964547525.1. Lineage (GTDB taxonomy): Bacteria > Bacillota > Clostridia > JAAYHZ01 > JAAYHZ01 > CAZJOD01. The sequence goes on along the minus strand of CAZJOD010000029.1, from coordinate 6,124 downwards.
CCACTTTTCTACCCAACCCAAATTAAACCCGTTTACCAGATAGGCACTATCCGAGTAAAGAGACACTTTACATGGTGTGTTCAATGCTTCTAAGGCTTTTATTGCAGCTGTTAATTCCATAATGTTGTTTGTGACATTTTCCTCGTATCCTGATAAGTGCTTTTCGTGACTTTTATATAATAAGACGGCACCCCAACCGCCTTTACCGGGGTTTCCCGAACAGGCACCGTCTGTGTATATTTCTACATGCTTCATTTTGAATCGGCCTTATTAATATTAATAGATATTTCTTCAGCTCTTTCGGCACAAACGGACATAGCTTGCATGACACAATTTCTAAAACCGGTTTTTTCTAAAACCTCTACAGCTTCAATTGTAGTACCGGCAGGTGAACATACCTGATCCTTCAATACAGCCGGATGTAATCTAGAATCCAGAACCATTTTTGCCGATCCCATAACAGCTTGAGCCGCAAGACGGTAGCTTATAACTGATGGTATACCCAATTTTATACCGGCATTACCCATAGCTTCGATCATCATAAATATATATGCAGGACTGCTTCCCGTTAATGCGGTCACCTGATTCATAAGCTTTTCATCCAGCACTTCGGTTTTGCCGACACTTGAGAATATTTTAAGCACTTTTTCAATCGATATTACAGATGTCTGCGGTTCATAACATATAATAGACATCCCCTCTCCTACAAGAGCGGGTGTATTAGGCATTATTCTAAAAAAATCATACTCTTTGGGAATGTATTTTCGATATTCCTTGATAGGTATACCTACTGCAATTGAACAAACTATTGAACCCGGATTTAAGTATTCCGTAATTTCTTCTGCTATTTTACATGCTATATTCGGCTTTACGCATATTATTATAATATCACCGCTTTTTACTGCGCATTTTAAACTGTCACAGTAATTAGAGCTTAGCTCTTCAGCTTTAATTTTAGCTTTTTCCAGGTCAGTATCATACAAGAATATATTATTTGACGGAACTAAATTAGAACTTGTTAAACCGGATGCCAATGCTCCACCCATATTACCTGTGCCGATTATTACAATTTTTTCTTTCATAACTATCTCTCCTAATTTGATTGCCTTATAATCAATCTTAAATTCTAAACCGCTTACAATGAGTTATAATATATTTTCATTGTGGTATTTTTCTTACCATACTGTCTTTTATGGTATGGATTCCTGTAGGAACATAAACTCTCATTTGAGGATGAGGTGCATTGTCAATAGGTATCATATTTTCCGAGTACATTTTTTTTATAATATGTCTATATAGAGTTCCGTCGGGTTGATGAACCTCTATTTCATCTCCTGTTGAAAATTTGTTACGTTGCTCTATAACAATACATTTACTCTCCGGGTCATATTCGGTAACTATACCTAAAAACTCACATTCTTTTATATATGTTGAATCACTGTGAATTTGTCCGGTCGGGTCGTTTCCATAAAAAAAACCGGTGTAATATTGTCGATGGCTTACCTTCTCCAGTAGAGTCAACCATTCGGGGTTAAATTTGTATTCGGACGGGTTTTCGCAATAACAATCTATAGCTTTCCTATATGCGGCTGTAACGGTACCTACATAATGAGCACTTTTCATTCTACCTTCAATTTTTAATGCCGAAACACCCATGTTAATTATTTCAGGTATGTGCTCTATAAGACACAAATCTTTTGAATTAAATATATATGTCCCTTTCTCATCTTCGAATACAGGATAATATTCTCCCGGGCGCTGTTCTTCCACAAGATTATATTTCCATCTACATGGTTGTGTACACATACCTCTATTTGAATCTCTATTTGCCATGTAACTACTTAACAAGCATCTTCCTGAATATGAAACACACATGGCACCGTGAACAAAGATTTCAATTTCAACATTTTTTACTCTTTGTATTGTTTTGTTTATTTCATCCTTTGACAACTCACGAGCCATAACTATTCTTTTAATACCTGCTTGTGCCCAAAAAGCGGCTGCATAAGAATTAGTAGTATTAGCTTGAGTACTTAAATGCATTTCAAAATCGGGAAAATAGGTATTTACAAACCGTATGATTCCGGGATCTGATACAATAATAGCGTCTGCACCAATATGTTTTAGATAGCTTAAATATTCATATAACCTTTCATAATCATCATCTCTTGAAAATATATTGACAGTCACATAGACCTTCTTATCGATAGAATGTGCGTAATCTATACCGGCTTTTAATTCCTCATCGGTAAAATTTCCTGCATAAGCTCTTAAACCGTACTGAACGCCGGCGGCATAAACAGCATCCGCTCCATATCTGAATGCGATTTTCATTTTATCAAGATTGCCTCCAGGTGAAAGCAATTCAGGTTTTTTTATCATCATTATCTCCTATGTTTGAATAATTTTTTACTGAAATCGAAATTCCGTCTCCGATGGGTATTATAGAAGTGTGGAAAGACCCGTCATTACACAAATAATCCAGATATCGACGCATATTTTTCACAATGGTTCTCTGTTTGTGTTTAATAGGACCTTCAGCGGCTACCATACCTTTATATAAAACGTTATCGGATACTAAAATACCGGTGTCGTTCAAAAGACGTTCACAATGAGGTAAAACATCAATGTATGAACTTTTTGCGGCGTCTAAAAATATAATATCATATTTCCCTGACAAGTTAGAAAACACATCGGTAAATTCACCCGCTATAATACGAATACGGTCCGATAAACCTGCTTCTTTTATATTATAAATAGCTGTTTTTATCGAATGATAATCTTTTTCAACGGTATCAACGATAGCTTGACCGGCGGTTGCAAGGCACATTAATATTGAAGAATATCCTGTGGCTGTACCCGCCTCCAGAATTTTCCCGGGTCTTTTTATTTTAACTAAAACTTCCAAAAATCGAGAAGATTCAAGCATAAGTAAAGGAATACCGTCTTTATCGGCTTCGTGTCTGATTTTTTTTAATACACCTTTATCTTCTGACAATGTTTCGGTTAAAAAATTAATTATATTATCGTGATTTATCATGTTATTATTCATACAAGCTTATAAATGGTTTGATATTGACTTAAACCTGTTATTGTATATATCTTCTAACGGCAGCGGCATGTTCTTCATATGTTTCGGAAAAATGATGGCTTCCGTCACCTTTTGCTACAAAGTAATAGTAATTATGCACTTCCGGGTATAAAGCCGCAATAATGGAATTTAATCCGGGGCTACATATGGGTCCGGGAGGTAATCGCGGGTAAACATATGTGTTATATGCATAGTCAATTCTCGTATCTTCAGTTGATAATACACCTTTTATTTTACCGGTAGTCTCTATATAATAATATTCAATTGTAGAATCCATTCTTAAATAATGTAGCGAGGTATCACTGCTATTTAAACGGTTATAAATTACTCCGCTTATTATTTCGCGCTCAGATTCCAGCTGTGCTTCTTTTTCAATTATAGAAGCGATTATAATCGCTTCGTCAACGGTAATACCAAGTTCTTTTACTTTTTCATAAAACTCCGTTCGGAACTTTAATTCAAAATTAGATAACAATTTTTTTGCAACATCTTCAGGTGGAGCATCAGGATCGATTATATAAGTATCAGGAAATAAATAACCTTCAAACATATTCTTTCGAACCGGATTTCTAATATCATCCTTAACAGCCTCTAAAAATTTATAGCCGAATTCATAATTTTCAATGGTTTTCCAGAACTCATCATTAACTTCTATGCCGGCTTCTATTAGTATCTTTTCGGTTTGATGCCATGTGCTTCCTTCAGGTATAAATACTCTAACATCCGCATTCTTTTTTGGATTCCTTGAAAGTATGTACATTAATTTTTCGTATCCGTCTAAAGTATTATAATTTTCGGTCTTGTCCATCAAATGGGCTCCGGCTGTAAATTTACCTTCGTACCCTATGAATTTTGCCCATATAGAGAATAAGAATACATTGTCTATGAACCCTTTATCTTTCAACAAAGCCGCTATATCATCCGTATTGTATCCCCATGGTATTAAAACTTCATATTCGTTGCCGGGCTTTATAGTAATATCAATGTTAAAATTTTTTACTTCATTTCTTTTCAGTACAAAGTCATATCCTTTTTTAAAGAAATGTATGCCCACATAAATTAATGATAATATAACCGTTATTGTAATAACGAATCTAATAATGTCGAATATTCGCTCAATCGCTAAAAGTTTTTTCTTTTTATCCATTTATTCTCTTGGTGCTTCCTTCTTAGTAATATATTATTTTGCCGTTATACTTGTACAACAGTAACTCCGAAATCCCCTTCACCTTGTTTACCGTTCCGGAAATTTTCCACACGAGGATTATTTTTTAAATATTCCTGTATTCCTGCTCTTAACGCTCCTGTTCCCTTACCATGAATAATACTGACTTCGTGTAATCCTGCAAGTATTACATTATCTAAATACTTTTCAATAGTTTCGATAGCCTCATTTAAAGTATTACCACGAACATCCACTTCTAAGCTTACATGATCCGGTCTTTTTATACCTGTCACAACACTACTACCGGGTGTAAATCTGACTTTTTGCTCTTTGACCGGTACAATGTCGTCAACTGTTAGTGTTACTTTCATAATACCCGCTTGAACAATCACTTTTCCGTCATCATCCGGTGCTGTCACCAATGTACCGGTCTGATTCAGTTTGAGTATCTTAACCATATCCCCGGGAAGCATTTTTCTCTCATGTTCAATATCAGGTTTTATTAGTGAATCATATTCATTTGCAATATCTTGACCGAATAACTTCCCATCCAATTGATTTATTTCTCTTCTTAAATCGTTTACTTCATTCAATTTCTTTCCATATGAGTTTTCCAATTCAATTTTTTTCATTTGTTCTATAATTATACGTGTTTCTTCTTTAGCAGCCGCAACGACTCGTTTTGCTTCGTCTTTCGCTTTATTCAACATTTTTTCTTTTTCAATAAGCAATTTCTTTCGCTCTTCTTCAAGTTCACTTTTTAAATTTTCTATTTCTTTTGTAAGTATTTGTGCTTGATGTCTTTCACGGTCGGATCTGGCTTTATTTTTGTGTATATTATGAAGGATCTCTTCAAATTTTATATCGTCATTATGCAAATAATCACGGGCTTTTTGTATATAATCGTCGGGTAAGCCTAAACGTTTGCAAATGGCTAGAGCGTTACTTTCTCCGGGAACACCCATTATGAGTTTGTATGTTGGTTTTAAACTTTCGATATCAAACTCGCAGCTTGCATTTTCCATGTTTTCATTTTTTAGAGCGTAAAGTTTTAAATCGCTATAATGTGTCGTAGCCAATACTGTACATTTGCTTTCCAGAAGTCCGTCTAAAACCGACATTGCAAGAGCGGTTCCTTCTTCAGGATCGGTTCCCGCACCTAACTCATCTAAAAGAACCAATGATTGTGAATCGGCGTTTTTAACAATCTGAATGATATTTTTCATATGAGAAGAAAACGTACTTAAACTTTGCTCTATACTTTGTTCATCGCCTATATCACAAAAAACATTTTTGAATATTGGCAATATGGTACCATGTCTTGCTGGAACATGTAAACCTGCTTGAGCCATCAAGCAGAAAAGCCCGCATGTTTTTAACGCTACCGTCTTGCCACCGGTGTTAGGTCCTGTAATAATTAAGATTTTAAACTTGTCGCCAACTTCCATATTCAAAGGAACTACAGTTTCTTTATCTAACAAAGGATGTCTTCCGTCGTTAATATATATATGGAACTTGTCATTTATTTGAGGATTGCAAGCATCCATTTTTAAACTTAAATCTGCTTTAGCAAATGCAAAATCAATATGAGTGGCATTATAGACATTATTACTTAACTCTTCACCAAAATCAAGAACCCTTATGGTAAGAACTTTTAAAATTCTTTCTATTTCTTTTTTCTCTTGTACTGTTAATTCTCTGATTTTATTGTTTGCTTCCACTGAAAAAGCCGGTTCGATAAAAACAGTCGATCCACTTGCGGAAGTATCATGGACTATTCCCTTTATTTCAGATTTAAAACCTGATTTTACGGGAAGCACATATCTATCGTTACGAACGGTCACCAACGGTTCCTGTATAAACTTAAC
>CAZJOD010000028.1:3815-28205 GCA_964547525.1 uncultured Clostridiaceae bacterium | reverse complement strand
TGGATGTTCCGGAATACCTCAACATTCTACCCGGTGATTTAATTGAATTTGAAGCTACTCTTGTCTTACCTTCCGGTTCTAGAAATCCCGGTGGATATAATCGCTTAATATATTTAGCAGGGAGAAAAGTCAGCACTCAATTTTATAATACCAAACCGATCTCAATTATACACGCTTATAAAAAGCACCCCATCTTAAATTTTGGTATTAAATTGCGTAGAATGCTTATCACTCGAATTGAAAATTTGTTTCCTGCGGAAAAAGCGGCTTTGTTGTCGGGTATGCTAATAGGCTATACTGCAAATCTTAGTGATGAAATTATGGAGATGTTTAGTTTGTCAGGACTTACTCATATTATGGCTGTAAGTGGTGCAAATGTAGTATTTATAATAATGCCGGTAGGTTTTCTATTAAAAAAGTCAGGTTTAAATATTTTCATTTCAAATGTTTTATTTTTGCCAATTTTATTCATATATATCCTTGTCACCGGATTTGATGCATCAATACTAAGGGCGTCAATTATGGCTTCAATTAATTTTATAGGCATCACTTTACTAAAGAAGCCGGATACACTGAATACCATTTGTATAAGCTGTTTATTGTTACTGTTCTATAATCCGTTTTTTATAGCTGATGTAGGTTTCATATTATCTTACGGAGCAACTTTAGGTATTGTTTTACTATATCCTGTACTTTACGAGATAAAATTTTTTAAAACTATAAAAGGGTCGATTACAGATGTCATATTAGCCACTTTATCAGCTACTTTAGGTATTTTACCGATTAGCATTAAGTATTTTTATATTTTAACACCGTTTTCGTTAATAGCAAATCTAATTATTGTACCGGTGACAGGACTTATAACAATAGCAGGTATGGTTTCTATAATAGTTCCTACAGTCTTAGGAAAATTATTATCATATCCTATAACAGCTCTACTAGGATTTATTATAAAAGTTACAGAGGTTATTGCGGAATTGCCCGGAGCAAAAATCATCATGAATATACCTTCGACTTATCAAATTACTTTATATTATTTTCTATTTTTGTTTATATTAATGAAGAAAAATTTGAACATCAAAAATAAGAAAAACTATATCCTTTATATGGCGGTAATCTTGTTTATTCTAAACTTTTTCTCATATAATAAGCATGAAGTGGTTATTACATTCGTAGATGTAGGTCAAGGCGATTGTATATTTATTAAAACGGCAAATAATAAAAAATTTATTATCGATGGTGGAGGCAGCTATACTTATGATGTGGGAAATAATATTCTAATCCCTTTTTTATTGTCTCAGCATTCAAAAAACATAGACGGTTTATTTTCTACACACAATGATATTGATCATATAGGCGGTTTAATAAGTGTAGCGGAAAACTTAAATATTAAAGAAGCTTTTCTACCTTATTACTATGAAAATTCGAGTTCAGAAACTGTTTTCAAAATTATAGATAATTCGAATAGCGTAATTTGGTTAAAAGCAATTCAAAAGATCATAATTGACAAACATACTAATTTTATAGTTTTATGGCCTCATGAAAATTATATCAGTAATGATTCAAGTAATTATTTATCCTTAGTTTTAATGTTCGAATATAAAGACGTAAAAGTGTTGTTAACGGGAGATTTAGATGGTAAAGGAATCGCTGATCTTTTAGGAATGAATACTTGTATTGAATGCGATATTTTAAAAATACCCCATCATGGTGGCAATAATTTTGGCATGCATGATTTAATAAAGCATTCCGAACCGTATATATCGGTCATCTCTGTAGGAAAGAACCATTATGGTCATCCAACCGAAAAAGTGTTAGACTTATTAAGTGAGAATAGGCAGGAGATATATAGAACGGATTTATCCGGAGCTATAATAATAAAAACAAACGGTAAAAAGATAAAAATTAAAACATATATCAACTAATTCATGTTTTTAATCAACCGGAGGAAGAATTGTTCTAGATAAATACAAATTAAATAAACAACTTGTAAAAAATGTTTGTAAAAATACTAACAAACGGAAATTTTCAGCATAAAAAGTGTTGCTTTTTAATTACCTACATGTTATACTAATCAGCGTGTTTAATGTAATTAAGTCATGTATATGATTAAATTTTTATATAAGATAATAACAGCAGGAGGTGAATGATTTGGCAAATATTAAATCGGCTATGAAAAGAATAAAGGTGACATCAAGGCAAACAGCTCAAAACAGATCTCAAAAATCAGCTATGAAAACCGCATTGAAAAAGGCGGCAGTAGCAATAAATGCAAAAAATGATAAAGCTGAACAGTTCTATAAAGAAGCAAGCATTGCTCTTGATAAAGCTGCAAATAAAAATATTATTCATAAGAATGCTGCTGCGAGAAAAAAATCTCAACTAACAAAAGCATATAATTCAATGAATTCATAAAAAAACCGGGTGTTCAAACCCGGTTTTTTTATGATGATAAATAGGATACATTTTAAAACTCAATTTTAAAAATGTATACCGACCCGTGAACGCTCGATGTGGCCGAGGGTCTTATTAATCCGAAAAAATAATCATAATATAAATATTTTATTAGACAAAGAATGAATTAAAATATCCAAACCTGAATCAACAGTCACATTTCCCGATTTTATGTCTATATCAATCTTATTTATTAGAGATATAGCCTTTTTTATATTTTCCAGACCATATATTTCTGCATTTTTAATATTTTTTCCGGTAATATAATCAGGTGTTTTTGTTTTTTGAGAAATTTGCTTTAAATCAAAACCGGTCATCTTCATATTTATTGTTTCATTTAATATCATAAACTGCCTGGAGATCATAAAGAAGATCATGAATGCCGGTTCTTTTAAATAAAACAGATCATAAAGTTTCTTGTAAGCAATATCGGTTTGCCCGGTGGTAACGGCGTCAGTCAGTTCAAATATACCTGCTTTTACAGATCGTATTGAAATGTTGTTTACATCGGATAATTTTATACAATCACGGTCACTGCAATACAATAATAATTTGTTTAATTCGTTTTCCAGCTCATACATTCCGTTATCGCAGTTAAAAATCAATTTTATACATGCATCTCTATCCATAGTTTTATTATGTCTCTTTAAAATTGATATAATCCATTTATGTAATTCATCCGGCGTTCTGTATTCAAATTCAAAGAAGACTCCTGCTGATGCAACCGCTTTATATAGAGCATTTCTTTTATCGATTTTTTCTTCCCAAAATACTAAACAAGAAGTTTTACAAGGTGAATTAACATACTTTATTAAAGGTTCTACAGATTCTTTTTTCATAGTAAAAAAACTTGAATTTTTTACTATAATTAATTTGTTGTCGGAAAACATAGGAAAACTCATGCATGAATCAATTATCCTATTTATATCTTTACATTCGTCAAAAAAATCTCTGTTTAAAGAAGCTGTTTGCGGATCTAATAAATGTTTCTCAATAAGCTCGATATAGTTATTAATAAGATATTGTTCATCACCTGTAAATAAATAGGTATTTTTATTTTTTCCTGATGTAATTTGTTTTTTAAGTTCAATGATTTGCATTAGCCGAACTCCTTAATAAGATATTATATCATAAATTAATTATTAAAAAATTATAAGCTGTTTTTTTATTGCATGTTACATGTAATAAAACCTCGCTTTTTGTTAAAAATATTAATATGATTTCACTGCAATGACGTACTTACTGTGAACCACAACGTACAGATGCCGTTTTTAATTAAAATTACCTAATTTATTTTACAACTCCGGTTCAATGTTCGTTCGTTTATTGCAATAAAATAAAGTTTTTGCAGTAGAATCTAATATTAATTATATCGAAAGGATAATACAATGACTACATTTACTAATCGAACAGACTTAACTCTTGAAGCACAGGAAATGCTTGTAAAAGGAGAACCCAATAAAAAAGATTTTGACGGAATTGAAACGCAGGCTAAAAAAGAAGGAAAAATTAACATCACAAAAGTTACAATCACAAACGATGTCGGTGCACAAAAAATTGGCAAACCCATTGGTAATTATATTACTATTGAATTAGGTGACAGTGAGTTACGCAGTAACGAAGACTATGTACATGCTCGCTCCGCTTTAGTTTCGGAATTAAATTCAATTATGCAAAATATTCAAAATAAAACTATTTTAATCATAGGCTTGGGCAACTGGAATGTTACCCCTGATGCGTTAGGCCCGAAAGTCGTATCAAAATTAGCTATAACAAGACACATATTAGAATACTTTCCGGATGAACGCGATAAAGGTTTAAATCCTGTATGCGCATTGGCTCCCGGAGTATTAGGAATAACAGGTATAGAAACCGCAGAAATAATTAAAGGTGTTACAGACCGTGTCAAGCCTGATTATATAATTGCTATAGACGCTTTAGCTTCAATGAAAACTGAAAGAGTTAATAAAACAATACAAATATGTGATACCGGAATTGCACCGGGATCAGGTGTAGGAAACAAACGCAAAGAGTTATCTCCTGCAACTTTAGGTGTCCCTGTTTTTGCCATAGGTGTTCCTACAGTAGTTGATGCGGCTACAATGGCAAATGATACTATAGATGCAATAATTGACGAATTAATTAGAAATAACGAAAATTCACAAGAATTTTATTCCATTTTAAAAAATATAGATCCCAATGAAAAATACGAAATGATAACCAAAGTGTTCAATCCCGGTGAAGATAACATGATAGTAACCCCCAGAGGCATTGATGAAGCTATAACAGTTATGTCAAAACTCATAGCGGATAGCTTAAATTTAATGATACACAAAAACAATTATAATTATTTACAGCAACAATACCTAATGTAAACCGGATTATGGTATGGTATAATATTTTTAAGTTATTGAAAGGAAGTCTAAGCTCTAATGCATGATAAAATAATAGCTGAAATATTAAGTTTAAAAGAACAAATTAATTATCATAATAAAAAATATCATACCGATGATACCCCGGAAATAACCGATAGTGAATATGATCGTTTATATAAAAGGTTAGTTGAATTGGAAAACCTATATCCTCAATATGTAACACCTGATTCACCAACAGGTAGGGTTGGTGCAAGTCCTTTAGAAAAATTTAATAAGGTTGCACATTCAACACAAATGCAGAGTCTGGCTGATGTTTTTGACGAAAGATCAGCGATAAAATTTGTAGAGGGCATTACCGGAGCTTTTCCAAATGAGAAATGTGAATTTGTTATTGAAGAAAAAATAGACGGTTTATCGGTTTCAATTGTTTATGAAAACGGTGTTTTAGCACGGGCGGCTACAAGGGGGGACGGTTATATCGGCGAGGATGTTACACAAAACATAAGAACAATATCTACTGTTCCCTTAAAACTGTATGAAAACATACCGCTTCTTGAGGTAAGAGGGGAGGTATACATTTCAAAGAAAGATTTCTATAATTTAAATATTACAAACGAAGAAAAAGGTTTGCCGGTTTTTGCAAATCCAAGAAATGCTGCGGCAGGTTCACTAAGACAGCTTGATCCTGCTGTGACGGCTAAAAGAAAACTTAATATATTCGTATTTGAAATAAGGCAAGTTCAGGGACAGGAAATCGTTACTCATACACAAGCACTTGATTATATGTCATATTTGGGATTGAGAGTTAATAAAAACTTTTATACAACAGATGTATCTAAAAATATGATTGAATATATTATGAAAATCAATGAATACCGATCTATGTTAGATTATGATATTGACGGTGCGGTTGTAAAATTAAACCGATTAGATTTAAGGGAGTACATTGGTTCAACGGCAAAAACACCAAAATGGGCATTTGCATATAAATTTCCCGCAGAACAAAAAGAAACCGTTATCAAAGACATAACTGTCAATGTAGGAAGAACCGGAGTACTGACACCGGCTGCATTGCTGGAACCCATATTTATTGCAGGTTCTAAAGTAACCAGGGCGACTCTTCATAATATGGATTTGATTAATACAAAAGATATACGTATTGGTGATACTGTAATTATACAAAAAGCAGGAGACATAATACCCGAAGTCATTCGACCTGTTGTCGAAAAACGTACAGGTCATGAAATAATTTTTAATATGCCGGAAAAGTGTCCCGATTGTGCATCTAATGTGGTAAAACCTGAGGGTATGGTAGCATATTTTTGCACTAATTCCGGTTGTCCGGCTCGTTTAGAAAGAAAAATAATTCATTATGTTTCAAGAGATGCAATGAATATTGAAGGGTTAGGTCCTTCCATAATTAGAACTTTTTTGGATAACGGATTGATTGGTGATATAGCGGATTTATATGATCTTGGCACAAAAAAAGATAAAATAATAAGTCTTCCGGGTTTCAAAGAAAAAAGCGCGGATAATATTTTAACTTCTATCGAAAAATCGAAAAACAAAGAAATGTACCAATTGATATTCGGCCTAGGTATTCCACATATAGGTCTTGGCGCTGCTAAGTCTTTAGATAAAAAATTTAAAGATATGAATGAATTGATAAAGTGTACACTTGAGGACCTAATAGAGTTAGAAGACTTCGGCATGACTATGGCTATGTCCATAAAAGAATTCTTTTCGTACGACTCGAATATAAAACTCATAAACGATTTAGCTCAAAAAGGAGTCAACATAAACAGTAGAAATAATGACACATCACCCATAAGTATTCTATCAGGCAAAACTTTTGTGCTTACAGGAACGCTGGAAGGTATGACTCGAACCGAAGCAACTAACCTAATAGAGCTAGCCGGAGGCAAGGTGTCGGGGAGTGTTTCAAAAAAGACATCTTATGTCTTGGCAGGCAGTGAAGCCGGTAGCAAGCTTGATAAAGCTATTGAATTAGGTGTTCAGGTAATAAGCGAAAAAGATTTATTATATATGCTACAAAGTCGTTGACGACGGTTTTATAATAAGAAAAAAACGGATAACAATTGCAGCACCGGTTCACAGTAAGTGAGTTATTGCAGTGAAATCAATAATATATTATCCGCTTTTTTATTTTTCTTAATCAATAATGAAACACCGTCTATTTCATTATTCGTTTTTATTAATTTTAGCCCATGAATCTTTCAATGTGACTGTTCTATTAAATATAGGTTTATTTGATTCTGAATCTTGATCTTTACAAAAATAACCTAGTCTCATAAACTGAACAGTATTACCGATTGATAAATCGTTTGCTATCGGTTCTATCATACACTCTTTCAATTCCACTAATGAATCAGGGTTCAAATTATTTAAAACGTCACCGCCTTCTTCAAAATCATATGGATCTTCTTTTAAGAATAAATTATCATACAGTCTTACAGTTGCACTAACGGCAAACCTTGCAGAAACCCATTGTATGGTACCCCTCACTTTTCGTCCGTCTTTTGCAGTTCCACCTCTGGAATCAAGGTCATAGGTGCAATGGATTTCCTTTATATTTCCCATATCATCTTTATTTACCGAATTGCATTTGATTATATAAGCACTTTTTAATCTGACTTCCTGATCGGGAGCAAGTCGATGGTATTTCTTGGGTGGGTTTTCCATAAAATCAGAACCGTCAATGTATAAAACCTTTGAAAACGGTACTTTTCTATAACCTGCATCAAAGTTTTCAGGATTATTTTCTACATCAAAGTACTCTATCATATCTTCAGGATAGTTATCTATTATTACTTTTACCGGATTTAAAGCCGCCATGATTCTCAATGCTTTTTTATTCAAATCGTCTCTTATACAATGCTCCAGTAAGCCTATGTCAACTGTGCTGTTACTTTTAGCAACACCGATTATGTCACAAAAATTTCGTATAGATTCAGGTGTATATCCTCTTCTTCTTAAACCTGATAAAGTAGGCATTCTAGGATCGTCCCATCCTGATACTATCTTTTCGTTTACCAATTGTAAAAGTTTTCTTTTACTCATCATAGTATGTGTAATGTTTAATCTGGCAAACTCAATTTGTCTCGGAGGCTCAGGCAGATTTAAAGCTTGCAACACCCAATCGTACAAAGGTCTATGATCTTCGAATTCCAAAGTACATATAGAATGACTTATGCCTTCTATCCAATCGCAAAGCGGGTGTGCATAATCATACATAGGGTATATACACCATTTATCAAGTGTAGTATGATGTGAGATATGCAAAATTCTATAAATTACAGGGTCTCGCATATTTAAATTTGGGGAGTTCATGTCAATTTTAGCTCTCAAAACTCTACTACCGTCGGGAAATTCTCCATCTCTCATTTTCATAAAAAGTTCTAAGTTTTCTTCAATTGATCTGTTTCTATAAGGACTTTCTCTACCCGGTTGAGTTAGCGTGCCTCTATATTCTCTAATTTCGTCAGCTGAAAGGTCACAAATAAATGCCAGATTCTTCTTTATTAATTCTACTGCAAAATCAAATATTTTATCAAAGTATGATGATGCATAATAAAGACGATCTTCCCAATCAAATCCAAGCCACTTTATATCTTCTTGTATCGAATTTACATACTCAATATCCTCTTTCCCGGGATTTGTATCATCGAATCTTAAATTGCACAATCCGTTGTTTTGCTTTGCAATTCCAAAATCTATACATATTGCCTTTGCATGTCCAATATGAAGATATCCGTTAGGCTCGGGCGGAAAACGTGTGTGAACGTTTTTGTATCTTCCAATTTTCATATCTTCATCTATTATATCCTGAATAAAATTCCTCATATTATTTTGTGTTTCCATTATATCCTCCGAACTTTTATTTATATGCCTTTAATCTTTCTATACTCATTTCAATTCTTTTTAACGTCTCTTCTTGACCTAAAATATCCGCTATTTCATAAGCTCCACCGGGGGTCATTTGTTTACCACTTATTGCGGTTCTGACGGGCCATAATATCTGTCCGTTTTTTACACCTAAAGCTTGTACTACATTCAACAAACAATTTTCTATTGTTTGTTCATTCCAGAGTTCTAGTTGCGCCAATGCGTTATGTGATTTCTCAAGGTATACAATTGAATTCTCAGTATTAGTTTTCATTTTTTTATGGTTATACATTTCTAAATCGTAATTCTTAGGAAAATCGACAAGAAAGTCTGTCATCTCCGGTATTTGCGAAAAGAATTCTATTCTTTCTTTTATCAAAGAACTAACCTTTATACAGTCGATCTTCTCGGATAAACCGGTAATTTCATACCACTTTGAAGCATGTGTGTGGAAATATTCCAAATCCATCTTACGTATATATTCTCTGTTCATCCAGTTTAATTTTTCAAAATCAAAAGTTGACGGAGATTTACTGATACCTGTTATATCAAAAGCTTCTATAAGATCCTTCATCGAAAATATTTCTCTGTTATCACGGGGACTCCAACCTAGTAACGCAACATAATTGACTATTGCTTCAGGCAAGTAGCCCATTTCGATCAAGTCGGTAAAAGAAGCGTCTCCTTCACGTTTTGACATTTTTTTGCCACCTTCTTTTGTAATTAACGGCAAATGTATAAATACCGGAACATCCCATTCCAATGCTTCGTATAAAAGTATATATTTTGGGGTTGACGAAACATATTCACTACCTCTTACAACATGAGTAATAGCCATTAGATGATCGTCCACTACATTAGCAAAGTTATATGTTGGAAAACCATCGGATTTTATTAATATCTGATCTTCCAATTCACTGCACGGTACGGTTATTTCCCCATATACGGCGTCATTATAAGTAACAGAGCCTTCTGTCGGCATTTTTTGGCGTATAACATAAGGGATACCTGATGCTAATTTTTCTTTTATATCGTTTTCACACAAATCCATACAATGTCTATCATACTTTGTCATTTCTTGACCCGCGGTTTGTTTTATTGATTCCAATCTGTCTTTACTGCAAAAACAATAATACGCTCGTTTTTTTTCTATTAATTTTAATGCATAGGGAAGATAGAGCTCTTTTCTTTCACTTTGTATATAGGGTCCGTATTCGCCACCAACATCCGGTCCTTCGTCATGTCTAATCCCGGCAAGCTTTAGAGTGTTATATATTATTTCCAGTGCTCCTTCGACTTGTCTTTTCTGATCGGTATCTTCAATTCTTAAAATAAATACTCCACCTTGTGACTTTGCTACCAAAAATTCATACAATGCCGATCTTAGATTCCCAATATGCATGGAACCTGTCGGACTTGGAGCAAATCGGGTTCGAATACATTTTTTTTGACTCATCATAAAAACTCCTAACTTTCGTTATAATTAATCATATAATAAAATTTTTTTATGTTATATCATATTTAATAAATAAATCTATAAAATATTATAATGTTTAATAATACCATAAAACCATATAAAATTATACCCGTTTTTTTTCTTTCCTAATTATTTTCAAGTAGTAGTAAAAAGGCCTTATTTAATTTCAAAATATATTCAATTAAATTACATAAAAATATAAAAATTGGTTGAATTATCACACCTTATATGTCATACTATAAAAAAACGTTTTGGGTCTCGCGCCCTTACTTAAGGAGGTAAATATGTTTTGTCCGAAGTGTGGATATCAGCTAAAAGAGGGAGTAAAGTTTTGTTCGAACTGTGGTAACATAACGAGTAATCCGATTGCAAAACAACTTCAGCCTGATGTTGCAAAACAGGTTGATATTTCTACTGAAAAGATAATGGGTCAACCTAAGCAAAGTAAACATGATGTTATTTATACATTATTACCTATATTTTCGTTGATATTATCTTTAGCGCTTGCTTCTACTTATTATCTATATCAAAACAGCGTTAGCAAACAAGTGAATAATGACAGGCAACTGGCCGAATCTTACATATTAGCCGGAAACTTTGAGGACGGTATCGAATTGATAAAAACAGGTTTAGAGAAAAGACCTGATGATACCGCTTTAAATATTGATTATGAGTACATAAAAGTTGTTGAATACGCCCTATCGGTTTATGATAATATAGATGAATTGTTAAGTAACGCTCAATACCCGAAAGCCTTTTCGGTACTCGAAGATTTTTCAATGTCTTACAAAGGGAACGGCGCTTTTTTCGAGGCATTAAAAAAACGTAATGAGCAAACTTATAACAAAATATTATCTGCACAAGTATTAAGTGAAATAAATGATAAAAATACAATTAATGATATGAAAAACCTTTTAATTAGGTTGGCTAATTCTTCTTTGGATACAAAACAAGAATTAGGGAAGTTAGTTTGTGATAGGGTGGTAGAAATATCATATGATATAACGACAAATTATTTGGGTTTAAAGAATTATTGTTATGCTAAGAATGAAATCATATGGACCAATTTTCTTTTAAATCCCGATATGGACAATGAAACGGCATACAAACTCGCCGGTCAGCTTTTGGACGTTTTAGATTATATTGATCTTGATAATGACAGAAATAACAAACTGCAAAAAAAAGTTAATGATTTATTCAGTATTTATGGTATTGAAGATGAAGATGAATATATCATTAACGATAAGTTCATTACTTTAATAAAATCAATTGAAATTGATGATGATAATCTGTTCGAATTCTTAAAACCCATTGATACAGATCTTCAAAAACTTAATAATATGATGAAGACTATTAATGATAAAGAATTGGAGTACATTTTAGCTGAAGAAAAACGCTTATCCATTGCAGAAGATTATTATTATGAAGAATGGGATGTATGTGATTATTACGGTATAGAGTTTTTTGATATAAAATACGAATTCTATTATGGTGAATTATATGTTTCTGGTAAAATAAAAAATATTGCAACACGCCCCATTGATGTCTATGAAATAGAATTCGAATTAAAAAACAGTTACGGCAATGTATATGGATATGGCACTATTGATATATATGAAGCTTTAGACCCTAAGCAAGTAATCGAGTTTTCAGAAGTTTTTGATGTAACGATTTATTCGGGTAAAATTGATCAATGGGAATATTATGGGGATCCTGAATGGAACAAAGGTATTTATACTTATGATATTGACGATCTAATTTATGAGTTAGGTCTTGATGTAATCCTGGACCTACTATCAGAATAATAATGCTTTAATGATTTATTTATATACAAACATTATATTACGGCTCGTATAAATTAAAAAAGAGAGGAATTTAATATGAAAAAAAAGGTAATATCCGTTATTTTAAGTATAGTGATTATTTTAGCCGGCGTATTAAGTATACCGATAATAAAAAATACAATGACTAAATCGGTAATGAGCGAAATTTCCGGTTTAGGTTCTATGACAGCCTTAAACACAGCAAATTCTACGGATATGTCTCAATTTGCCGATGCAATACAAAA
This sequence comes from uncultured Clostridiaceae bacterium, assembly GCA_964547525.1. Classification (GTDB taxonomy): domain Bacteria; phylum Bacillota; class Clostridia; order JAAYHZ01; family JAAYHZ01; genus CAZJOD01. The sequence continues at coordinate 15,925 of CAZJOD010000028.1, read as the reverse complement.
AAAGGTGGCACAAATAAATACACCTTTTGCGCTTGGTACGGGTTTCCTATATAATGACAAGGGGGATTTTATTACTAATGCACATGTAGTGGACGGTACAGTTAGTGTAAAAGTTGTATTGCAAGATAAGACTACATATGAAGGTATCGTGATCGGGCGTGATCCTAAAAAAGACATAGCACTTGTACGTGTGAACGATCTGGCAGGATTAAAACCTTTGGAAATGCATACCGAAGAAGTAAAAATTATGGATGAAGTAATTGCTTTCGGTAGTCCTCTGGGTTATCAAAATACCGTTACTTTTGGTCGGATAAGCGGATTAAATCGCGATATTATTATAGAAGAGTCTATATACTCTAAAGTATATCAAACAGATGCCGCTGTTTCACCGGGTAATAGTGGCGGCCCATTGATAAGTAAAAATTCGGGTAAAGTAATAGGGATTAATTCATGTATAGATGTACGCGGTGAAAATATAGCTTTTTCAATACCGGTTACACAAATATTAGAAATAGTTAGCAAATGGGCGTCAAATCCGCAAATTGAACAAGAATTTGATTCTATGAGCAAATTCGTAAAATTATACATTTACGAATACTATGATTATATTAATAATCAAAAGTATTTAGATGCCTACGAAATGTTAGGAGAGGATCTTCAAAAACAATCCTATACCACATTTAGAAACCAATATTTAAATGTTTACTCAGTGACTATAGAAAGCATGGAATCAATAAAAAACAGCTCAGAGCAATTTGAAATAACCGCTAATTTAGGAATGATTTTATACGGTGATAACGGAAGAATAAAAAGCCAAGTTAAAAAGATATTTACAATAGGTTTGGAAAATGATCAATACAAAATTATAAATTCAAAACAAATATCGTAAAAACGTAAACCTTTTGTACAAAAGATTGATTAATTGCAAAATAGCGTTAATTTAACACAATCAATCTTAATAGATTAAAATTCTATTGTCACATAATACTTTTTATAGTAAAGAGAGGGTTTTTCCCTCTTTTTTATTGACTTTCCCTTATGTGTACCGTAATATAAATATTGCTGTAAATTAATAAATCTACGGGTTATATAACTGCCACTGAGGATGAAAAAATGATTTTAAAATTAAAATTTTTTAATAAATATATTACTGTTATAATAATTGTAGCAATACTGTTATTATTTAAAGTTGCTTTTAATAACAATATAACTATAAGGGAATATCACATAAGTTCTAATAAAATAAACAACCCTATAACTATTGTATTGGTAGCCGACCTACATAGTACTCTATATAGCGATAATAAAGCAAATCCTGTAAGAATCATCAAAAACATAAATCCGGATCTAATTATGTTAGCCGGGGACATATTTGATGATAAAACCCCGGATATAGGAGCTGAGATCTTTCTATCCGGTATTCAAGATATAGCTCCTATATTTTATGTAACAGGAAATCATGAGTATTGGGCGGGAAGAATACCCGAATTTTTACATATATTAGATTTATATAACGTTACATCATTGGATAGCGAATTTATAACTATCGATATAAAGGAAAATCGATTATTAATTGCAGGTATTAGTGACCCGGAAAAAGATTATTATTATCCGTATAAAAATAATTCTATAAATAGATTCAGTTTTTTATCGGAAATTTCGGATGATGAAAAATATAATATACTATTGTCACATAGACCGGAACCGATAGAAAAATATACAGCTTACCCCATTGATCTTGTTCTATCAGGGCATACTCATGGGGGACAAGTGAGAATTCCTTTTTTATTAAACGGTCTGTACGCACCTAACCAGGGATGGTTTCCAAAGTATGCAGGTGGATTTTACCGTGTAAATTCCTGTGATATGATTGTAAGCCGTGGAATGTCAATCAACAAAAGACTTCCAAGGATATTTAATCCGCCGGAAATTGTTGTTATTCATCTATCAAATGAATAACAACAAACAAATCGCTCTTGAAGAATATCTATGCATCTAAATAAATGAGATAAAAATGAATATTGTGAGAAAAAAACAGAACAAAATTTTTTTACGTTATTTATTGACAATAACATATGATATAATAGACACAATTTAGTAAACAGCGGGAGGTTTTTAAATGAAAAAATATGCTTTCGCAGGTGCGAGCGGTAGAGGGTTGCACATGTATGGAAAACCGATGGTTGCAAAATTCAATGATGTAGCACAGCCGGTCGGTATATACGACCCGAATTACAAGAGAGCTCAAGTATTTGTTAAAGAAACCGGTTGTGACTTTCCCGTATACGATGATTTCGACCGTATGTTGGAGTTTACCAAACCGGACACAGTTATAGTCACCACACAAGATGCGTTTCATCATGAGTATACTATCAGAGCATTAAAAGCAGGATGTGACGTTATTGTTGAAAAACCTATGACAACCGATGAGTTTAAGTGTAACAGCATTATAAGTACCGAACGTGAAACAGGCAAAAAGGTAATTGTGACGTTTAATTGTCGATATATGCCTTTTTTTGTTGAATTAAAAAAATTGCTTATGCAAAATATTATCGGAGACATTACATCGGTTCATTTTGAGTGGTTGCTAGACCAAGATCACGGTGCGCAATATTTTCGAAGATGGCATAGTATTAAAGAAAGGTCCGGTGGATTACAAATACATAAAGCTACTCATCATTTTGACATTATAAATTGGCTTATCAATGATGAACCTCGCGTAGTTAATGCATTCGGTTCTTTATGTTTTTACGGATCTAACGGTGAGCATAGGGGAGAGTTCTGTTTTAATTGCGAACATTCAGAAAAATGTAAGTTTTACTCAGATCAAATGAAAAACGACTTTTTCATAAAATATTACTATAATAATATGGATATAGACGGATATACGCCTAATCTATGTTTATATAGGAATGAAATAAATATTGAAGATACATTGAGTGTTAGTGTAAAATATAGTAGGGGAACGGTCATGAGCTACTCCCTAACGGCGTATTCACCGTATGAAGGATACAAAATTAATATAAACGGAACAAAAGGACGTCTTGAAATTGAAAATTACAGTTTTAATAAAAAGGCCATAAAGGAGGTTCGTTGGTATAACGAGAATCATGAAATGTCCGTTATTGATATACAAGAGGGAAAAGGCGGGCATGGCGGTGGGGATTCTTTGCTTTTAGAGGTTCTGTTTAGAGATGTGAAAAACGATCCTTACGGGCAACAAGCGGGGACAAGAGCAGGAGCTATGTCTGCAGGTATTGGAATTGCAATAAACAATTCCATTAGAGAACATAAACAAATAAAAATAAAAGACATATTATGGGAATTGGATGTTAATAATGTATGAAATAAAAGTTAGATTTAAAAATAAAGAGTTATTACTTAAAACTATTGAGAAGAAAATTTTACTGGATCTGCTACGGGAGAATGTTATAGATATTCCGGCCCCTTGTGGGGGAAAGGGTAGATGCGGTAAATGCATTATTCAGGTTATACACGGCACTTTAAGCGAACCTTCGGATCATGAACAGACAATTTTAGGGAAGGAACGTATACAAGCGGGATATCGGTTGTCATGTATGGCAAAAATTGTTTCTGATTGCAGTATAATCATTCCTGATATAACTGAAGATGCAGAGATATTAACTGATCTTAAAAACATAGAGTTATCAGACGACGGTATTGTTAATAAATTAACAATTACATTAAACAAACCGGCTGTTCATGATCAAAAATCTGATTTGGAAAGATTAGAGAGTACATATGGGAAGTGTTTGTTTTCTGATAACATATCCTTTATTGCAGATTTACCAAAAATCTTAAGAAGCACCGGATTTCAACCTGATATGATAACCATTGAAGGACAACCGGCCGATCTGTTAAACACCGGTTCAGACTTTGGGTATTATGGTATTGCAGTTGATGTCGGCACAACTACTGTTGCAGTATATCTATACGATTTCAGGAATAATCGTCCTTTAGATCGTATCTCTTTTCTAAATCCTCAAAGACCTTTCGGTGCGGATGTTATCTCGAGAATAGACAGTTGTATACAATCGGACGAAAATTTATACAGACAAAATTACCTTATTATACAAGCGGTAAATGATGCTGTGGATAAGATGTGTAAAAGAAACGGCATTATAAATAACGAAATTTATACCGTAGCATTTGTAGGTAATACAACTATGATGCATTTGTTAATGAAAATACCGCCGGTAAATATAGCTGCATCACCGTTTATTCCGGTCACTACAATGATGCACAGATTAAAACCTAAAGATATGAATATACTAATTAACCCTAACGGTCTTATATACATGCTGCCTTGCATATCAGGTTATGTCGGTGCGGATACAATCGGAGCCATATATGCTTGTAGTATGCACAAGAAAGACAGCATCACAATTATGTGTGATATAGGTACAAACGGAGAGATTGTTTTAGGCGATAAAAATATTCTATATTCATGTTCAACAGCTGCAGGTCCGGCTTTCGAAGGAGCAAATATAAAATGTGGAATAGGAGGTATCTCCGGCGCCATAGATACTGTAAAAATAAAAAGCAATGTGGAATATACCACTATAGGAGGGAAAAAACCTATAGGTATTTGCGGATCCGGAATTGTGGATGTTATAGCACAGATGTTAGATGTCGGTATTATAGATTATACCGGTAGAATAGTCGATATTGATGAAATTGAATTACCTGAGAACCTATGTACAAGAATTATTACATATAATAATGACAATGCTTTTATTATTGAATATGCCGAAAACTCAGGTACATCAGAAAATATAATAATTACTCAAAAAGACGTCCGAGAGCTACAAAACGCAAAAGCCGCAATAACCGCAGGCATTTTGACTCTTATTGATACTTCGGGTCATACATATGATGATATTGAGGCGTTTTATCTGGCTGGAGGTTTTGGTAATTATCTTAAACTTGAAAGCGCATGTAAGATAGGTCTTATTCCTAAAGAATTAGAAAAGAAAGTTATTCATGCCGGAAACGCAGCAGGAGCCGGTGCGTTAATGTTTATATCAATGTCCGATTCCGTTAAAGAAGTCGAAAAAATTAAGGCCCTTACAAAATATATTGAATTATCATCAAATCCGGACTTCACAAATCGGTACATTGATTGTATGTTTTTTTAATCATCAAAATCAGCTTCTTCATCAGCCAATGGGTTTTTAGAAGCGGCATCTCGCAATTGAGTATCGTCTAAATGGGTATAAATCTCAGTTGTTGCGATGCTTTCATGACCAAGAATGTTTTGTAAAGCACGGATATCAACATGTCCGTGCTTATACATTAATGTAGCCGCCGTATGCCTCAATTTATGTGTTGAATACCTTGTAGAGTCCAAACCGGCCATTTTAATATATTTTTTAACAAGAAATTGTACTGTTTTATTACTTATTCTTTGTCTTCTTTCGCTAAGAAACAATGCGTCTTCATTACCGATTCGTGGAATAGGACGAACTTCCATATATTCATTAACTGCAGTTAAGCATGCACGGTTAAGATAAACAGTTCTTTCTTTATTTCCTTTACCAATCACCGTTAAAGTATCGTTACGCAATTTAGATATATTTATATCCACTAATTCTTGTAAACGAAGTCCACAGTTTAAAAATAAAGTGATAATGGCATAATCTCTTTCACGATGTTTTCCTTCAATAGACTTTAATAATTGTTTACTATCACGTAGATCCAAATATTTAGGTAAACGTTTTACAGACTTTGGAGATTCTAGCTCCAGTGCGGGATTTTCATCGATAATTCCGGCCTTGGTATGTAAATATTTATAGAACGACTTGATACTGGCAACTTTTCGTGCTCGTGCTGCGGAATTGTTATTTCTATATTTATTTAAATATGACATAAAAGAATAAAGGTCGCTTAATATAATGGACGAAAAAAATTCCGAATTTATATCGGATATATCAATATTTTCAACAGCTTCGGAATTTTTAAGATCCTCAATTTTGACCAAATCCTTTTTTATTTTCATGTACTTTAAAAACAATCTCAAATCATAAAAGTATTCCTTAACGGTTTGTGGAGATTTTCCTTTTATAGTTTCCATATAAATTAAAAAATCATCTAAAATCTGTGGAATATCTTTTGATATATCCATATGTGACACCTCCTCCGAATTATACAAAATTTTTATTTTGTATAATTATATTAAAGTTTAACCCCCACTGTCAACACTCTTTAATTTCAATAACTATAACTCATAAATTCTTATAATCCGTTGTTACTTCAGCTATAAATTTTTTTCATAACAATGGATTGTTATGTTTATTAATACATAATTAAAATGCCAATTTATCAAATTTTATAACACGATCTCTGATTTCACAAAAATTAGATTGATTTACGTATTCTAATATAAATGGTTTGCCTTCGGCGTATTTGTGATATAATCCTAGAAATTGAGGCCAATTGATTTCGCCGTCACCGACACATCTGCCTCTCGCATCGTTCACAAATCTATCTTTGCCATGTAAGTATGCAATATGATCTGCCAAGTATGCAAACATATCATTTTCAGAACTATTAGCTATTAAATTAGCAGGATCGAGTAATATGCCAAGGTTATCCTCTCCCACTTGGTTTATAAAATCCGCAGCTCTTTTTGCACTTGGCACTATATCTATAACGCTAGGTTCAAGTACAACACAAACACTATATTTTTTTGCTAATTTTGTTAGTGTTTTAAATGAGTATAACAAGCGATTGAACGTTTGTTCAAACGTATCGGAATTTATACCTCTTTTACCGGGTATAAACCCGCACTCTGTTGCAACATACGGAATACCGTTATCCGAAGCGATCTTCATATGTCTTTCAAAATACTGTATATTTTTCTCCAATTCTATGTCATCAGGATCAATTAAATTTGTAAATACACCAATTACGGGAATCTCTATTCCATTATCCTTATACAACTTTACAACTTCGGCAGCTCTTTCATCGGTTAAATCCGTTAAGTCGGACCTCCCGTTATATACCCAGTATTTAGTATCTTTGCTTGCAAAGCATAATTCCGTCAAAGAAAACCCGTTATCTTTCAATAATGTTGCGGTTTCTCGATTTGTCAACTCCGGAAACGATCTCGATACAACTCCTACGTTCATATTTACACCTCTCATCTATGTATTATCAGTATTATATCATAATCAATGACATATACGATTGATTCCCTTGCTTTATTTGTCATTGTTCAAATAAATTGCATGGTTTCGCCGGTTGTGTTATAATTTGATGTGAATTGAAATCACTTTACATAAAGAGGTCTATATAATGTTAAAAAGGCTTTATACATATTCGCTTTTATTTTTTATCATAATTGTTTTTACCGGGTGTTCGGTTGTAGGTGATGCGGTTGATGCATACAGGAAAGCATCAAACAGTTTTTATTTTAATGATAACATATCTCCTACTCTTCGTTATTTGGATGCCGGTAGTGATACTGCAACAAAAGAAACCGAGCAAAATAAACCTAAACCTGTCAATCGTTATTTGGATGTTAATAAAAATAAGGTTTACTATCCTGCTATAAAAGTATCCGATTTAAATATAGAGAAAAATTCCTCTCCGGATCAATACCAATTCAAATATGATATTATACATAACGATGAAACTGTTAATCAATTTCAAAGGAAGGAGTTAATATCTTTTCCAAAAGCCGAAGACTACAACTTTATAGAAGGGATAACGGCATTCAGAGGAAACCATTATAGAAATACCGCATCATACGGAGTAGCTGACATTGAGTACGGTAAATTAGAGAAAATATGGGAAGTAAATATTGGATACATTGATACTTGGACAGGTGTCGGCTGGACCGGGCAGCCCGCCATTGTAAAGTGGCCCACCGATACCAAGGTTATTATGAATATTAATCCTGAAAAGAAGTTGAAAGAGAATCTAAAGGAAGTTATTTATGCCACTTTGGATGGAAATATTTATTTTTTGGATCTAGATGACGGATCTAGAACAAGAGCGCCAATAAACACAGGTTTCCCCATCAAGGGCTCTGTTTCGGTTGACCCGAGGGGCTACCCTATTTTATACACCGGACAAGGAATAAATACTAATTCTAATGTTAGTAGCGATTTTAAATTCAGAATATTTAATTTGATAGACCAATCGCTATTATACTCTTTTACGGGAAATGACCGGTATGCTTATAGAAACTGGGGTGCATTCGACTCAAATACAATTATTGACGCCGCAAGTGATACTATGATACAAGCCGGTGAAAACGGTATCATATATACAGCAGAATTAAATACCAATTATAATCCTAATAAAGGTACTTTATCAATAGATCCGCAATTTACAAACTATAGATATACCTCTCCTTACGGAGTTGATATAGGTGTTGAGAATTCTCCCGCCGTCTATAGAAACTTAATGTATTTTATAGATAATACCGGATTTTTACAATGCATTGATCTGAATACATTAAAGCCTGTATGGGTACATTATGTTAATGACGATACTGACAGCACAATAGTCATAGAAGAAATATCCGACCAGGAGGTATACATATACACGGCTTGTGAAGTGGATTTGCAAAAAGAAAGCGGTTATACTTACATTCGTAAATTCAATGCCTTGACTGGTCGTAAGCTTTGGGAGAAAAGTGTAAAGTGTTACTATGATCCCTATGTAAACGGAGGTGTTTTAGCGACACCCGCAATAGGTGAGTATAATGTAAGCAATCTTATATTTTTTAATATTGCCAAAACAGGTAACACATCAGGGAACGGTTTATTATATGCTATGGACAAAAATACAGGTGATGTGGTATGGCAGTCTCAATTGGATTTTTACTGCTGGAGCTCTCCTGTAATTGTTTATGATTACCAAGGAAACGGTTATTTAATTATATGCGATTCCGGTGGAAGAATGATTCTTTACAATGCACTTACCGGAAAAATATTAGATACAATAAATTTAGGCTCCAATATGGAAGGGTCTCCTGCAGTTTATGACAATATGATTGTCATTGGTACCAGAGGGCAAAAAATTATCGGAGTCAAGATTAAATGATTTGCATTTGATTCTAAACGAAAGGATAGATATGAAAAATAAAGTAATTAAGTGTATTATCTTTTTTTCTTTGATATTACTGTTTTCTTGTGCTCATGTGGAGTATCTCGAGCATATCGGTATCGAATATAGTGACAACAGAACAGGTTTAAAATACATATACGACAACGAATTATATCCTTCAGCCAAATCTGATATAATTCCTTTTTCTATCAGATTTATAAGTTTAACCAAAAATAAGGTTGATACCGAACCTGTCAATATTAGCAATTTGATAATTGAAAATACTTCAACAGTAGCTTCGCATTCAGGTTATTCTTATTCAATAATTAACAAAGGACAATTAGTGCCTGAATACCAAAGAAGTTATACCATATCGTTTCCATCGCCACAATACTATAATTCTGTGGAGGGAATCACTACGTTTAGAGGCAATAATTATAGAAATACATCCTCATACGGTTTATCAGATATAAAAGAAAAAAAACTGGAGATAGTATGGGACAAATCCATAGGGGCAATTGATACTTGGACAGGTGTCGGCTGGACAGGACAGCCGGTAATAGTTAAATGGCCGGAAGAAACAAAAAAAATTATGAATATAGTTAGCGACAAGAAAGAAAAAACAGATCTTATTGAAGTCATATACGGAACGCTTGACGGTAAAATATATTTTCTCGATCTTGACGACGGTCAAAATACGAGACCACCGATTAATACCGGCTTTTCTATGAAAGGTAGTGTTGCTGTTGATCCGAGGGGCTTTCCGTTATTATTCGCAGGTCAAGGTATCAATTCAAACAAAGGAGTTTATTCTGATTTTAAATTCAGAATTTTCAGTCTGACAGATCAATCCTTGCTACATTATATATCCGGTAACGACCCCTTTGCATACAGAATTTGGGGGGCTTTTGACTCTAGCCCTTTGATTGATGCTAATACCGATACTATGATTCAATGTGGAGAAAACGGTATCATATATACCGCTAAATTGAATACTACCTATGATCAATCTAAAGGCACTATCTCCATATCACCGCAATATTCAAATTTTCGATATAAATCTCCCTATTATACTACAATAGGAGTTGAGAATTCTCCGGCAGCTTATAAAAACCTGATTTACTTTACAGACAATTCCGGATTGCTTCAATGTTTAGATATCAATACTCTTAAACCTGTTTGGATATATAATGTAAAAGACGATTCGGACAGTACAATAATAATTGAAGAAATATCAGAAGATGAAGTATATCTTTATACGGCATGTGAGGTTGATATCCAAAGAAAAGGCGGCCTCGCATACATGCGAAAGTTCAATGCATTAACAGGAAAATTAATATGGGAAAATTCCATACAATGTTTATATGATCCGGATGTAAACGGTGGAGCTTTAGCTTCGCCTGTTTCAGGTGAATTTAAAATCTCTAATATAATATATTTTAATATTGCACGTACATCGGATAATCCCTGGGGAGGGATCTTATACGCATTCGATAAGGATACAGGTGAGACAATATGGGAAAAAACATTAGGTTATTATTGCTGGAGCTCTCCTTTGGCAATCTATGATTATCAAGGTAACGGATATTTAATAGTATGTGATTCCGGTGGTTATATGAGGTTAATTGACGGTTTGACCGGTGAAACTCTTGACAGTATATTTTTAGGTGCCAATATGGAAGGCTCCCCTGCCGCATTTAACGATATGATAGTTATAGGTACACGAGGACAACAAATCTTCGGTGTTCGTATTAAATAGTTGCATATAAAATTATCGGTAACCTTTATACATTTTAAATTATTTGGATTTGCCGTATTTCCATATATATAGTATGTTATACACCGGCGGATATATAATTAAAATGACGCACAGGTATAATAATATCGTTTTTCCCTGTAAATCCATATTTCTTAGCATGTACCATAACAGCTTTAATTCATATGGTATAATTAAGACAACTGCCGTAATAAAACCGGGAGTTAACTTTTTTAAGCCGACACTCATACTAATATGAATGTAAACATGTATGAATAAAAGTATATTAATGACTGTAAAAAAATTAAATTTCCCGGTTTCGGTGGAAATCAAAGTTATAACGGATATAAATATGAATTCTATTGCAGCTACAGTAATATATAATGATTTTGGAACCAAAGATAATGATCTTATCCTTTTCATCTTGTCTCCGGTAGTTTTGAATATAAAATCATCAAATCGATTTTTTGAATACTCGGGCATTATAATTAAATCTTCAAATCTATGAATCATAAATATGATTGGAAACAACCAAAATAATGTATTTTCACTAATATTTATCATTTTTATTCACCAAGCCGTTTATTTTTTATTATGATAATATTTAATTTATATTCTCATAAAAATCATTCATACCAAGATTAATAGATTGTCATAATTATCATACACGTAATTTTACCGTAATAACTCCTTTTGCAATAGAATCAACTTATAATTTAAAATAACAATGATGCTTAAAAGCTCTTGAATAATTCCGGCACATATGCGACAATCATGTTAAAACATAGAAAAATATCCATACACATCGGATATTTTATTTAAGAGTAAGGAGTGAATTTAATATGGATATTAAGACCGGTACGGAAATAAAAAAACTGACAGCATTCGGCTCTTTCGGTGAGATTAAGATGATTCCAATGGCTCGTAATAAATATGCTTACACCTATTTGGAAAACGGTATAGAAAATATATCTTTTGAAGCCACTACAGAGCAAGGTGCAAAATTTTTTATTTGTGGTAAATTACTTGCCCCGGGTGAAAAAAGTGATATATACCCTTTAAAAGCGGGCAGAAATATATTCAGTATAACTGTTATTTCCCCTGACGGTTCAACAAAACGTGATACCGAATTAAGAATCTTCAGAGCATATCCGTCGCCGAAATGGGTACAAGTTTTAGATCACGCACCTTGGTGCCCCAGGGATTCTGCAGGTGAATTAGTTTATAATAACCGCATGTGGCTTTTTGGTGGATATATCCCCGAAACGGTTAGTGA
>CAZJOD010000028.1:0-3805 GCA_964547525.1 uncultured Clostridiaceae bacterium | reverse complement strand
ACACAAGGATGTTCCCTCAAAGGTAGGTGTTGATATTCCTGTCACATATGTTTTTAATAATAAAATTCATGTTATCGATGTAGCAGGTGTTTTATATTCAACCGTTGACGGCGAGACATGGGATGTTGTAACCGACAAAGCTCCTTTTCTCGGAAGAAGACATATGGGAGGTACGGTTTTTAAAGGTAAAATGTGGATAATGGGTGGTGTAAAAGATAAAACAATATATAATGATGTTTGGTCGTCTGAAAACGGAATCGATTGGAAACTTGAATCAAAGCATGCGCCTTGGTGTAAAAGGGCGATAAATAATACTATTTTAGTATATAAAGACAAGATGTGGCTGTTCGGCGGTGGTGTTATGGGGGCGTCCTATTTCCCATTTATTGCATATAATGATGTTTGGTGCACATCGGACGGTGTAAATTGGGATAGGGTTACTTCTCACTCACCTTGGCCGCCTAGAATTTGGGGTTCTACAGTTGTTTATCAAAATCGTATGTGGATTATGGCAGGATATCGATCCGAACCGGAGAGCCGGCACTTCGGTGATGTCTGGTATTCAACCGACGGTATAGAATGGATTGAATTTAAACAACATGCAAACAGCTGGAAACGTAGCAGCGGAGATGTACCCGTATCTCTCCCCGCCCCTGTTTGGGAAGATAGGCATGAAGCTTCCGCAATGATTTTAAATGATACATTGTATCTAATGGCCGGTATGATTTGGCCGCTAAAAAATGATGTCTGGAAATTAAAAATAAACGGCTTAAGCTTTTTATCACAACCGGTTTTTGAAGGTTACGCAGATTGCCTTTATGAATATAAAGCGTTTGCAGATTTCTCAAAGAGTGGTCAAAAAGCTAGATACAAGTTGATAAACCCACCGCAATGGCTTACTATAGATGAAAAAACAGGATATGTATCCGGTGTAGCTGAAAAAGAAACAATTGAAAACATAATAATAGAAGCATTTGATGATTCCGGTGAAGCTGTGCGTCAAGAATATGAACTGCATATTATGACTTTAGGCTAGAATATAAGTATCTATATTTAATGCACAGGTTTTTTTAATTATTTCATAAACCTGTGCATTAATATAAAATTTAATAAGACCCGTGGTCGCATCGAGCGTCCCCGGGCCGGCATACATTTTTAAAATCAAGTTTTAAAAATGTATCCTGTTTAATAAAAAAAGCTCTTTTCTATAAATGAAAAGAGCAATGAGTAGTATAAGAAGTTAGTGTGTCGACTTATTTGGTAGTTAATAATTTAAAGCTTTCCCCGTCTGAATTTGTTACTGCAAAGTTATCGGTAACACCTTTCATAGTGATAACCGCATATGGATAGGTCATGGCTGTTATAACCATATCACCCTTAGCAGGTGCCGTTTCTTTAACAGTGACATTTGTGCGTCCTTCATTATCTTCAACGGATATTACATCTATACTATATCCACCGCTGCTTTTTTCCCCCATAAAAACAACTAGAATATATCCGCCGTCATGTTCAAAAAAAGTATAACCTTTATTGGTTTTTAAGTTTTCAATGGCGTTTTGAATTTCCTGCGACAAAGTCGATGAATCGGATATAGTTTCAAAATTAATTTTGTTTACGGTAATCCCCTTATTACCGTTATTATTTTGAATATCAGTCTCACGATTTTGATTGTCGTCCGCAGAAGCCACCTCCGACGAACATCCGGTTAATAATACGGATGTTACCAATATTAGTACTACCATGATCGATAATATTTTTTTCATACCCTTAATACCTTCCTTTTCTTTCTTTTATATCTTTTAATTATATAGACGAATGATATTTTCAAAAGTTCCATTAATAATAAAAAAAAGTGAGATATTTTGGGATGTTAAAGATTTATATGATTTCAGCAAATGTTATAACTTGTTTATTCTTTTTTTTATCTCTTCGCTTGTTCTCCAGGGATTTATACCTGTGCTTAAACTTGTTTGACCTAAACCTGTAACTCCATGTTTTGAACCGTCGTTTATAGGATCGGCATATTTATCGAACCATTTAAAAAGATTACTTCGCATCTGCAAGGTAATTTTAATATAATCGGTCTTATCTATCAAGTTGTTATCTTCACCCGGATCATTCTCTAAATCATATAGTTCATGAGGTCCGTAACTGTATCGGTGAATATATTTCCATTTTTTTGATCTTATCATACGTACCGGTCCGTATTCATCAAATATGACTACATTTTCTCTATACTCATATTCTTCCCCTTTTAACAGATAAACAAAACTCTTCCCCGGCCTTTTCTCATCCCCGGGTATTTTTATGCCTACATAATCAAGCAATGTAGGCATAATGTCATATGCACTAAGTAAATTTTCACATATATTATGCTTGATTACCCCTTTATGACAAAACACAGCCGGAACTTTAACCGATTCATCATACATATTCAATGGAAAAGTTCCGTTACCTTTTCCCCATATACCATGATGACCACAATTAAAACCATTATCAGAGGTAAAAACAATGAGCGTGTTGTCATAGATACCTAAAAGTTTTAATATATCTACAATTCTACCAATATTCATATCCATAGCTGTAATGGATGCAAAGTAACCTTTAAGGTTTTCTTTCCACTCGTCTGTACCTGCTACTAACTCTTGCGGCCACATGCTGCTTTTTTTCAAAGCAGTCACGGGTAATGAGGAGAAAATACAATTGTCGTACATTTCTACAAATTCTTTAGGATGGTTATTTATCCACGGTGTATGTGGTGCTGTATAATGCACTGATAAATAAAACGGATTCTGCCGGGTGGCATTTTCTTCTATAAACTCTATTGCATTGTCGGTTATAGCGTCGGTAAGGTATTTCGGTTCCAAACACGGTACACCGTCTTTTATAACCGGGTGGTTGTAATAGCTGCCTCCTCCAAATTGGCATACATAATTACTCTTTAAAGACATTTGAGGTGTGAAACTGTCACCTAAGTGCCATTTACCACTTAAACCGCATATATACCCATTTTGGGCTAAAATATCAGTATAAGAAATAAAACCTTTCAAATATTGTATCGGTTCGTTTTTATCTTTATCATTATATATAACACTATCTTTTAAGTCACCTTCCATACTCCCGGCTGCGATCCAATCCAAAACACCATGTTTTGAAGGTATTGTTCCTGTAAGTATTGACGCTCTTGCCGGAGAGCATACCGGAGATGCACAAAAAAAGTTCGTACAGCGCATACCTTCCGAGGCAAGTTTGTCGATATTCGGTGTAATCAATTCCGGTGTCCCTGCACAACCTAATGCCCAAGGACCTTGATCGTCAGATAAGATAAACAAAATATTAGGCTTTTTCATAAAGTTCAGCTCCTATCAATTTATTATAGAATATAATAATGCTATAATCGATACCATACTATATCGATTATAGCATATAATGTAATTTAAGATTGTAGTTTAAATAAAGATCTAATTCTACCGATCTAATTTAACTATTAATATTTTTATTATTCCGTTCTAATTGCATTTAGAACACTTAATTTCATTGCACGTCTTGCCGGTGAGTAGCCTGAAACCAAACCTACAAAGGTAGAAAATACTAATACGGCAAGCATTAACCACAATGGAATTATAGATATTTTTTCAGCTCCATATCCATATCCCATCTGTCCCATCATAGCAGGTGCAAGGAATTTATTTAATGCAAAAGACGCACCTATACTAAACAAAATACCTACCACACCCCCCATGAAACCTATGAGTCCGGATTCTATTAAAAACATACTTTTAATATTTTTTAATAGACATCCCAG
>CAZJOD010000027.1:0-28333 GCA_964547525.1 uncultured Clostridiaceae bacterium | reverse complement strand
GCCCCTTATTAATTTCACTTTGAGTAAACGCTTCACCTTCAAAATACTTCTCCATTAAAGCTTCGTCGGTTTCTGCGATAGCTTCCATAACTCCTTCACGGATTTCTTCTATATGATCTTCCAGAGTCGCCGGAACCGGGATTTCTTTGGATTTACCCTTTTCAAAAGAGTAAGCTTTATTTTCCAATACATCTACAATTCCTTTAAATTTTCCGTTTTCAATAACCGGCAGCTGGAAAGCCACAACACCGGTTCCGAATTTATCTTTTAATTCTTGGTATGTCTCATCGAAATTGGCATTTTCTTCATCTAACTTGCTGATAAAAAACATTTTACTAATGCCCAAATCATCTACATATTGCATGGATTTTTCAGTTCCGACTTCCATTCCGTTTTTGGCCGGAACCAATATGATTGCACTTTCTGCAGCTCGTAACCCCTGAACCACTTCGCCTACGAAATCAAAATAGCCCGGTGTATCAATAAAATTTATCTTTACATCATTCCATTCAACAGGTGCTATGGATGTGTTAATAGATATTTTTCTCTTAATTTCTTCGGCGTCAAAATCCATTGTTGTGTTGCCGCTTGATACTTTGCCCATTCTGTCAATGGCACCTGAATAATACAACATCGCTTCAGCCAGTGTGGTCTTACCGGAACTCCCATGTCCGAGAAGACATACATTTCTAAGATTCTTGATGGAGTAGTTTTTCATTACTCGTCCTCCTATATGATTAATTATGCTAAAGTTATATTCCCAAAATGCACCCTATCACATACAGGCACTATTATTCTTATATTTTGCACATTTTTGTGCCGATATCTGTCCGAATTCTTTTGGGTAAAAATTAATTGATATTATACAGGATAAATTAAATCCGGTAAGCCTATCAATTAATCGGTTTTTACGGTATTTACCTTTTAAACGAAATATTAAACCTAATAAAAGGCATCAATATTATATCATAAATATTTTAAGTTGCAATGCTATTTTTTTAATTTGCTGTCTATTTTGTAACCTAAGACCATTAAACTGTCGCTTAAATGCACGTTTTCTATTTCTATGTCATACGGTAGTTCCAAGTCCATAGGAGAAAAATTCCATAAACCTTTTACACCTAGACGCGCAACTTTATCCGCTACTAAAGGTGTTTGATTATACGGCACCGATAAAATAGCGATATCTACAATATTATTTTTTAAATATTCTTCAAGCTCATCCATATGCATAACTTCTATATCGTTAATTTTAGTTCCTACAAGTTCGTTTTTTACATCGAATATTTTTATAATATCATAGCCTCTTCTCTTGAAATTACCATAATTAGCTAATGCATGACCCATATTACCAACTCCGATGATTATCACTTTAAAACGATGATCAACACCTAAAATTTTACCTATTTCGGTAAACAAATGACTTACATTATAGCCGTATCCTTGTTGTCCGAATCCTCCGAAACAATTTAAATCTTGCCGGATCTGAGATGCGGTAACACCCATTTTTTCACTGAGTTCTCTTGACGATATCCTGTTGATCCCTGCATGTAACAGGTCTGACAAGTATCGGTAATATCTGGGTAAACGTTTTACAACCGCTAAGGATATTTTCTTTTCATCACTCATTATCAGTACCCCGATCATAACGATTTTTATAACTATTCAGTTATACAGATTATATCATGTGTGTTATTTTTTTGTCAACAATTCACTGTCAGTTTCCACCCAATTACTATTAAAGTATTTAATACTTGTCAACCGCTTTTTTTAATAAAAAACAAAAACTTTTCACATTTAATTATCTGTCAATACATCGCTTGATTCAATCGAATTCTCCCTGGTGGTCATATTAGAATCAACCTCGATTTTTTCTAATTCATCAGGTTTTATGCCGTCACTGTTATTATAAATAACAGTTGCAGGTCTTTTTTTCTTCAATAACAACATAATCACAAAAATTATAAAACTAATAATCGATACGATACTTCCCGTTACAAATCCTTCCGGTACAAATTTTAATTCGATCTCATGAGTTCCGGGTGTTAGAGGAACGGCCAATAAAGCGTTCATCACATCGATGGTTTCAACTTTTTCACCGTCTATCTTCACTTGCCAACCTTTTTCATATGGAATCGTCGTAAACAGATACTCCTTGGATTCGTCCGCGGTAACTGTTCCAACGATTAATGTTTCAGTTCGGTAAGTAATATTCAACTGATTACGTCTTATGTTTTCAATACCTTGTTCGAAAGCTTCCATATCCAAATAATAAAAATATGCGCTTTTATAGAATAACTCGCTCTCTTTTAAAGTCATCTTCAAAGTAACATACTCACTGTCCTCAAAAGCTCCTAAGTTTATAACGCCATATGTGTCATTCCCGAAAAATTGCCCGAACTCTTCTTCATTTAAAGTCATATCCACTTCACGTTCAAAATTAGTGGGAAAAAACGCATAAAGGTTGTATCCCTTAACGCCTTGTATTAAAAATTCGATGCTACCGGCCGTGTTTACGTTCTTTTTTTCGTAGTAATTATGTCCCGAACGCATTGCTTTCGGTGTTAAATTAAATGTAAATTCATCTATTATTTTTACCGGCTTAAAATATTCGGCGTATAACTCTCCTGTCAGTGAGCTTAATAACTTGTTTTGCTGACGTATAGGATCATCACCGTACAAAAACACTTTGGTTATCTTGTCATCCGCCGCAAACGCCACAGGTAAAGCATAATTGTTTTTATATACAGTTATCGGACTATCAATCAAATCAAGTTTCTCGTAAAAAGGAAATTGCATATAGTTTTTTGATAATACATACTTAAAACCGAGAATCGAATCACTTAAAATGGTAGTTCCGTAATATCCGGCCCAATGTCCTCTTACACTTATACCCATAACCTTCATAAAATCGAGAATCTTTAAATTTAATGTAGAACTAGAGTGTGCCAATCCGTTATATCCTAATGATAACGCATCGTTTTTAGTCCGTCTGAAAGTGGTTCCCATTCTATAAAAGGATGTATCATATCTTTGTACAGCATCAACAACCGGTTTGGTTTCTTTAAAAAAGTCATAATAACTGCTTCTGGTACTGTATACAACGTCATGATCCAAATCATATATCAATTCACAGGCATTGACCGTCAATTCAAGCGATATGGCCAAAACTAAAAAAGTTATTACGGTTTTTTGCTTTTTAGAACTTTGTACCAGATACAATAACAACATATGCACCGATAAACACACCAATGCCAACCATACGTTTTCCTCGGCGGTAATATATTTATAACCGAATTTTTGTACTAAAAAAACTATTAAAATTGAAAGTCCGTATGTCTTGGCAAGGTTTTCCTTGCTTACATGCTTTAAATTATCAAAAGCTTCACAAGCCAAAACAACAACAAAAAAGGTAAATAAGAAAGAATACCTGTATGGCAGCCAATTCGGCGTTTTAAATATATGCCATGCGTTATCCAATGTATTAATTGTCATACTGAAAAGTAAAAACCATAACAACGTTGCAGATAAAGCCTTATATCTGGTTTTTATATTTCGGTTTAAAAAATATGCGGGTAGCAATAACCATACTATGGATCCTGCGTATATAAAGGGCGTTCCCTCGTTCCTGACCGTGTCATAAGCTCCGGGTAACATGGCGGCAAACAGATCGAAAAAATCAAACATGGATTTAAAAGCAAGATTAGTACTGTTAAATTCCAATTTACCCATCTTCATTCCATAGTATGTAGGCAAAATTAAAAACAAACTGCATCCGCCGGCAACCACCGCACAGATACCAAATATAATTAATTTTTTTAAAAACTTCTTGATACCTTTAAACCCGTATACATAAGGATAGTAGTATAGGAAGTAGAAAAACGCAAAGATACCGGTCATGTAGGCGGTATAAAAATTTGATATAAATAAAATCGGAAGACATACCAAAAACAGCTTGTATTTATCTTCCCTTACGATTTTTTCCACGCCCATAATCACAAGGGGTAATAAAATCAAACTGTCCATCCACATAATGTTCATCATTTGAACAATAACATAAGCGGACATAGAATATAGTAAAGAAAATAGGAATGCGTTGATTTTGCTTATTTTTCTTGAGGCGTAAAGATATATCGCCATAGTTAAACCTATAGAACCTATCTTTAAAAACTCCATAACTAAAACCGCTTCGGTAATATTTTCTTTAGGGAACAAAACGGTAATAAGAGAAAACGGACTTGACACATAATAGGCGGTAAGACCCATCATTTCGCCCCCTAAATTTCTTCCCCATGAATATAGAAAACTTTTGTCACCGGTAATTATATTTCGAAAGTTTGCAAAATAATCCATATATTGCCCGTACATATCTAAAACCAATACAGATTCTTTCCCAAAAGGATAAACACCGAACCAAGCATAGGCTATACCGAACAATAAAATCGGAACAAAAAACGCTCCGAAATAATGATAATTTGATTTTAAGGTGGTTACGAACAAATCCTTGAATTGATTTTTTCTCATTTTCCGTTATTCTCCTTGCTGTAAAGTTTATTGTCAATCCTTCGAGATATAATATATTTAGGTCTGCTTTTGACTTCCTCGTATATCTTGGATATATAAAACCCGATTATTCCCAAACTGAACATAATAATACTTCCGATGATCAAAAGAAGTATAATGACTGTGGAAAAACCTTCGGCAGATTTTCCCGTCAATTTCCCTATTAATGTCTGAGCTCCAAGAATTAAAGCGAAAACAAAAAATATAAAACCACAAAGTGTCACAATTTGCATTGGCAATGATGAGAAGTTTGATATGTTATTTAATGCGAACTTCCAAAGATTTGCCGATGACCATTTGGTTGTTCCCCTGTATCTCGGTGCCACTTTATAAAAAACTTCGGTAGTGTTAAAACCTATCCACCCTGACATAGCCCGAAAGAAAGTCTGTTTTTCCGGCATAGATATAAGAATATCCACCGCTTGCCTGTCCAACAGTTTAAAGTCCGACATCCCGTGTAAATTTATACCCGAAGAGGATTTTAACATGGAATAAAACATTTTGGCAAAAAATCTATAAAAAATACTTTCTTTTCCCCTGCTTTCCTTTTTACCTTCAATTACTTGAAAATCTCCACCCAACCATATATTATACATTTCCAATGCGGTATCGGGAGGGTGTTGTAAATCGCAATCCATTACTATGCAACAATCCCCTTTAGCATTATTTAATCCCGCATATATAGCCGATTCTTTTCCGAAGTTTTTACTAAATTTTAACACGGTAACGTTATTATACGAAGATGCTATCTTTTGTAATTTATCCCATGTAAAATCACTTGACCCGTCATCTATAAAAACGAATTCATGAGGTACCGAATTTTTCACCATAAGGTCCGAAATTACATTAAAAGTATGTTCTATGTTCTCTTCTTCATTATATGCAGGGATAACAAACGATAAAAGTTTCATTCCAACTCTCCCAATTAGTAATTATAGTATATGCTTAAAACGATCAATACTAAAATATTTTATTTTGTACAACGACATTAATCAATACCATTGAACGTATTTATATAAAAATAATATGATAAAATTTTTTTATCACCTTTTATTTTTTCTGTTTATTAATTCTTGATACATTTTAGGAATGGAAATATTATGATCCACACAAAAATGCCAGCCTGTCCCTCCCATACTAACCGGTCTGTTAACAATATTCTTTCCGGGACGATAGTAATAATTCGGATCTTCATAACCTGTCTTTCTTCTGTAATCTCCAAGGTTGATTAAGTCAAAATTAGCCGTGGTAATTTTATATGTATCATATCCTAGGTTTCTTGATATCGATAGAGCCTTCAAAAATACTTCAGGTCCTATTACAGCCGAGCCGAAATTTAAAAATACACCCTCGTTTAATTCGCTGATCGAATCGCAATATTTTTTAAAATCTTCTCCGGTTGTCTTACCTATATCAGCAAAGTTTACTATAGGATGCTGATGGATAATGTCAGTTCCTATTGCCACATGATATGTAACGGGTATGCCTGCTTTTTGTGCCGAATAGAAAACACATATATCTTTATACGGAAACTTATCACTGTTTTGCTTTACATATTCATAGAGGCTCTCACCATATCCTAATCCTTTAGCCGCACCCTGTGATAAAGCTTCGTTCATCATTCTTCCCGTTTCCTCCCACATTCCGAAAGATCCGTCTTCAATTGCGGTGGGAACATCTTCAGAGGTTCCTCCGATCAATGCCAGCTCAAAATCATGTATGCTTGCCGCACCGTTACCTGCAATGTGTGTAATGAAACCTTCTTCCACCAGCTTAATCAAATATTTCGACAAACCGTTTTTCACAACATGAGCACCCATGGATAATATTACAGGACGATTCTTTGCCCTGGCGGATATTATATTGTCTATAAGCTTATCAAAATCCGGGTCTTCCCACATTTTTGGAATGTATATTCCTGGTTCCTTTAAATTATCATAAGTCACAAGATTTTTTCTGTTTTTTACCGAAAAAGTTCTGATTTTTTTAAAATCCACCATTTTTTCTTCTCTCCCCATTTTTCAATACTATTATTTATTAAATCATACATATAAATATTTCAATTTTGTAGATCATTACTTAAAATGCCCGAATCATATTCTAAAAAAATACTCTTCAATCCCGGCACATAAAGCATGATATATACAAATGTGATATTCTTGGACTCTGTAAGTTTCATCGGAAGGAACACAAAAACATATATCACACAACTTCTTTAATTGCCCACCGGAGCTTCCTGTAAAACCTATTGCCTTGAGCCCTAATGCTTTAGCCGTTTTAACCGCATGAACAACGTTTTTCGAATTACCCGAAGTACTCATGGCAATTAATATATCATTGTTGGTGCCGTATCCTAAAACCTGTTGCGCAAATACCAAATCGGGATCTACATCATTATTAAACGCCGTCATTAATGAACTGTGAGCACAAAGAGATATTGCCGGCAAACCTTGTTGCAGCTTGTTTTTTACAGTTGCCCAATCATCCTTAAACTGTTTTTCCAATTCGGTACATATATTACCGGAAAGAGGTCTTTTCTTTAAGAACCCTTTCATCAATTCACCTGTGATATGGTCACAATCCGCACAACTTCCTCCGTTTCCACATAATAATAGTTTGCCTTTTTTTTCAAAAGCCTTTATTATTAGTTCCGCACACACTAAAGTATCGTCTGCAAAATGTATCAATTCATCCGTATTATTTATCATCCGAAAAATAACTGCTTTAACATTATCCATATTAACTCCCTGTTGTGTTATAAGATTTATTTTATCCCGCACTAAATAAGAAAATATATTCGTTAATGCAATTATAACACAAAAATTATTTACAGCACTATGCAATGTGTTAAATATAAAAGAACCCGTATCATTAATACGGGTTCTTTTATATTTATTTATTAATTTTATTTCATAAACACAAATGATGTGCAAACAGATTTTCTAAATTAAATTAATCATGGAAATATCCCACGTAGGTTTTTGGCAGTGACAATTCTCTTTAAAGCAACCATATTAGCCGCAATTCTCATTGAAACATTTCTTTCTTTGCTTACTTGCCACACTTCATCAAATGCTCTCGTCATTATTTTTTCCAATGTGCGATTGATTTCGTCTTCGTCCCATGTGAGTGATTGAATATTTTGCACCCATTCAAAATATGATACAACAACACCACCGGCATTAGCTAAGATGTCGGGTATAACAGCGATACCTTTTTTATCTAAAACTTTATCCGCTTCGAATGTAGTGGGACCGTTCGCTCCTTCAACTATGATTTTAGCTTGTATTTTTTGGACTATGTTTTCATTGATTTGATTTTCTAAAGCAGCAGGTACCAATACATCGGCATCACATGTCAATACTTCTTCGTTGGTAACAAATTTTACTTTATCGTTTTTGTAATCTTTTAACAAGCGCTTTTTATTTGCAATAAATTCAACTACTTCATTGATGTCAAGACCTTCTTCACATATTATACCACCTGAGACATCACTTACGGCAATTACTTTAAAACCTTGCTGATACATAAGTAAAGCAGCCGTAGCTCCTACGTTACCCATACCTTGCACTGCAACCGTAGTAGCTTCTATGGGTTTGTCCAAACGACGTAAAATTTCTTTGGCCATTAACATAACACCACGACCGGTAGCCTGACTTCTTCCTAAAGAACCACCTATTTCAACGGGTTTTCCTGTAACAACACCATGCACGGCATAACCTTTAAACATACTGTATGTATCCATGATCCAACCCATTATCTCTGCATTGGTGTTAACATCCGGTGCGGGTATATCTTTTTCCGGACCAATCAACGGTAAAATCATAGCTGTGTATCTTCTGGTTAATCTTTTTAATTCGTTACGGGAAAGCAAAGAAGGGTCAACTTTAACAGCACCTTTACCTCCACCATATGGAATATTCACAACAGCACACTTTAATGACATCCAAGCGGCCAAAGCTTTAACTTCGTCTATATCCACATCCGGATGATAACGAATACCGCCTTTACATGGTCCTCTCGAACTTGAATGCTGCACTCTGTAACCTTCGAATACTTTAACAGAACCGTCATCCATTTCTACCGGAATAGCTACTTTAAGTTCACGCTCCGGGTATTTTACAGCTATGTAATCACTTTCTTTTAACCCGAGCAAATCAGCGGCATTTGTCAATACCTGCAACATATTGTCGTATGGATTGTATTTTTTATCCATAAAAGCACCCCCAATTTCATATAATCAACCGACATCCTAAGTATAATATAAAATGAAACAAAAATATCATACTATCTAGCTTATATATTATACAATTTAACAATTTCCAATGCAATACCGGTATTTCGTGCCATACACCCTAAAATATGGCGTTAGAAGGAGTGGTTTTGCAAGATTTATTTCATAAAATTGCAAAATTCTTCATTCTAAGGGCTCTCCCCGGAGCACGGAACTATCCGGCAAGTATGCCAATAATTTTGCATTGAATTACAATCTATATACATGTATCATATTTGTATATTATATTATTTTTATTAAAGGGGTTGATAAAATGATTATATTGAAAAAGGCTGTCATGAAGATCATATCCTCCTTCATGGACATGGGCAAAATATCTAAAACTATTTTGAAAGGTACTTTTGTCATATTTTCTTTTCTTGCCGTACCGGCAATTATGGGAATGTCCGTACTTGCCAAGACAACACCCAACCCCGATCTTTTCTTTTTATGCAAAAGCGCACTGGAGACCGGAGGTCAGGTAATTTCGATTGGTTTTATAGGTGCGATTATGATGAATGCGGTATTTAAAAAATAAAATGAGGGGTTCTATAGCCCCTCTTTATTTTATGATAAAAAATTACGACTACCGTCGTTTTAAACTTTAAAATAAAAAACCTGCGCAAAAACATATACAGGTTAACATTTATGACTGTCTTAGATCAATAAGTACAAAGTAATTTTAAGGCGAATGTATTGAACTAATAAAAAAACTCCCGGTGGTATCGTTTTTAATAAATAATACCGGGAATATTTATGATAAAGCGGAGGGAATCCCGCTTTACCGCTAATATTGATTTACATTATTTATTCTGTTTCTGATCGGATTTAACATACCGTCTAAGTCTGCAAGATTCATATTACTGTTTTTTACTTTTGCATACGCCCTGCGTATAGACTGCATATCATAGTTGTTAGAGGTAACATTTACATTTGTAGCATTAGGGTACATAGATCTAATTCTATCTTCAATCGCCATATTCAAGTTATCTCTGTTATTAGCATATATTCCAGGTTTGTAACCGACATAAATATTATCTCCGGTAACACAAACTTCCGCATCTCTAACTTCTCTAAGGCCTTTTACATCTCTTTTGATTTCGTCGGCAATATTACAATATTGTTGATTTGTAAGATTTGCTGCGGCATTTCCATAATTATTCAATAGAGCATTATTTCTTGCCCCGTTTAATCCACCTCTGTTAAACCAGAAAGCATTATTTCGATTATTACCGTTAAAGTCGTTTCTTCCTATTGTATTATTGTTACGATTATTGCCGTAATAGTCATTTCTACCAAACCATGCTCCATTATTACGATTGTTTTCATTTCTACCGAACAGTGTTCCGTTATTTCTAAACCAAGTGCCGGTGTTTCGATCTATATCGTTTCTACCGAATAAACCTCCGTTGTTTATGCGGTTACCACCGGTACCATAGTATCTATCAACAGCATCTTGTCCTATAAATCTACCTCTCCCCCAAAAGCCTCGTTCACCATATGTGTCCGCACCTACATTACCACCGGCATTTAATCCGCCAATATCCGATCTACCGGCATTACCTCTGCCTACATTAACTCGTCCTGCATCAGCTCCGCCTACATTAGCTCCGCCTGCATTATTTCTACCTGCATTTGCTCTGCCTACATTAGCTCCGCCTGCATTATTTCTTCCTACATTTGCTCTGCCTGCATTTGCTCCGTCTGCATTATTTCTTCCTACATTTGCTCTGCCTGCATTTGCTCCATCTGCATTATTTCTTCCTGCATTATTTCTTCCTGCGTTAGCTCTACCTGCATAACCACCTGCGGCACCTCTACCTATATCGGCACCATGTCTATTATTTATATATCTATCCGCACTATCGGCAGTAAAATTTCTATCGTCCCAAAATCCATTGTTACCGAATGCATATTCATTATAACCATCGTTATATCCCCAGTGTTGCCCTGGATAACCGTCGACAAATCTTCCGTCCGGAGATCCGTAAGGGTAAGCGTTATTTCCTGTATTACCGTTCATGTAACCCGGTTGGAACATTGCATTTCCGGTGTATAAATCAGGAGCGGAGCCGAAAAGCAATCCGCCATTATCAGCTCCGTTTCTAGCATTACCATATCTCGGTAAACGATCATTTAATCCTGCACCTGCGCCCGGTGTAGTAGCCGGTGCTCCTCCTGCTCCGGGTGCTCCTGCCGCTCCGGGTGCTCCCGGTGTTACCGGAGCTCCGGGTCTTAGCATATCTCCCGCTCTACCTGCCGCACCTTGTCCCGCGCCACCTGCACCGCCTGCAGCACCCTCTCCGGCACCACCCGCAGGAGTTCCTGTTACCGTACCTCCCGGAGTTGTTCCGGGAGTTGTTCCCGGGGTTGTTCCCGGCACATTACCTGCATCCGGATTAGTTTCGAAATTACATCCCGCAAATACCATAATCATTAACGCAATTATTGTTAAACCGATCATCGAAGTTTTGAATGTTTTACTCAATATATTCACCTCCGATATTAGTTTGCTCAATAAACTTTAATTTTTTCGTTGTAATTTATAGAAAGTTTGACGTCTGTTATGTTTATTTTGTTTATATTTCCATATTTAAAATTTGTACCATATAATTGTTTCACTACAATAAGCAAAGTTTTTTTATAAATAATTTTAAATCATCTTTTATAAAAAGTTATTTATAAATTTAAATTTTAAAGCTTTCAACAATAAATATTATTATATTTTATCCTATAATGAAAAATAATAAGTATGAAATTAATGGCTACTCAATATTGACTAATGTATGTGTATATGATAAATTAAGAATTAAAATGATTTATAGATAATTTTTTATCAAAGTATTTCAAATGTAGAGAAGGAGGTGCACATATGGATTGGGATATAGTATTAATCGGTTTAGTTGTAGTTTTTGGAGCTTTATTTTTATTAAGCTTATTAATAAGTTTATTTGGTAAAACGGCAAAATTTATTAATAGCAGAAAGATTAACGGTGTAAATGTAGCAATTTCGGCAAAAGAAGCTACTAATAATAATATTGAAGAAACTTTAACGGAAAAAATTTCCGAAGATAGCATATCTGAAGATGAATTATCCGAAGATGAATTAGTTGCAATACTGACCGCCGCCATACAATCATGTTTTCGTGCGACACCCCATAGTAACTTGATAATAAAATCATATAAGCGTGTTGACCAAACGATTCCTGTGTGGAATAGGGTTGCAAGAGAAAGTTCTGCAAACTGAATCAAATAAATTTAATTACAAGGAATAATAATGATGAATGTGATATTGAATAATGCAAGTGTTTTTTTGAATAACAGTGGGAATTCCTCCTTTGCACAAGGAATCTCCAATCTATTAAATAAAACGGGTTTCGCAAATGCCGATTGGAAAACATATCTTATGCTGGCAATCGCTTGCACATTATTGTATTTGGCAATTGTAAAAAAGTATGAACCACTTCTTCTGTTGCCAATATCTTTCGGTATGCTGTTGGCAAATATACCGGGTGCAAATATGAGCTCGTATGCAGGTGGTGTTGAAGGTCAGCCTGACGGTTTATTATATATTTTGTATCAAGGGGTAAAATTAGGCATATATCCACCTTTGATATTCTTAGGTATTGGAGTTATGACCGATTTCGGTCCGTTAATCGCTAACCCTAAAAGTTTATTACTTGGCGCGGCGGCGCAAATGGGAATCTTCTTTACCTTTATAGGCGCCAGATTATTAGGCTTTTCTTTACAAGAAGCCGGCTCTATAGGTATTATAGGCGGAGCGGACGGCCCTACGGCTATATTTTTGACATCTAAGTTGGCGCCCGAGTTATTAGGACCTATCGCCGTTGCGGCATATTCGTATATGGCTTTGGTTCCGGTAATACAACCACCCATTATGAGAGCTTTAACTACGAAAAAAGAAAGAGAAACAGTAATGGAACAGTTAAGACCCGTATCAAAAACTGAAAAAATCCTGTTCCCGATTATTGTTACACTCATAGTCTCCTTCTTTATACCTGACGCCGCTCCTTTGATAGGTATGCTTATGTTAGGTAATCTCCTTAAGGTAAGCGGAGTTGTAGATCGTTTAAGTAAGACTGCTGAAAACGAATTAATAAATATAGTAACTATATTCTTAGGACTAACTGTAGGTGCGACATCCACTGCCGAAAAGTTCCTTAACATAAATACTATTTTAATTATCGCTCTAGGTTTGGTGGCATTTGGTATTGGTACGGCTTCCGGTGTAATATTCGGAAAGATTATGTATAAATTTACAAAAGGTAAGGTTAATCCTTTAATAGGTTCCGCCGGCGTTTCAGCCGTTCCTATGGCGTCACGTGTTTCACAAAAGGAAGGACAAAGGGCAAACCCTTCAAACTTCTTACTTATGCATGCAATGGGCCCGAACGTAGCCGGAGTCATAGGTTCTGCGGTAGCAGCGGGAATATTGTTAAGCTTACTCGGATAATGGCTATAAAAAAAGGCCGACTTACATTTTTAAAATCAAGTTTTAAAAATATATCCTGTTTATAAATAAAAAAAAAGAGTCGTTCTGCGTGATTGACTCTTTTTTAATTGCTTTAAATTTTTAAAGCTTAGATTAAATTTAGAAAAATATTTCTTTGCCCGCAGCCGAAGATTCATATATACCATTTAGTATTTTTTGAATTTCCAACCCGTCCTCACCTTTTGCAATACATTCTTTTTCACCTTTAATACAGTCGATAAAGTGTCTTATCTCATTTGAAAAATTATCTTCACGACTCGTCGTTATATCAGTATCAGAAAGATATCCCTCTTGTTCCCCATATATCTTGCACGGGCTGTAGCTTGCACCGGCTATGTTTCCGTATATTTTACTGGTTACACCTTCGGCTTCTCCGTTTATAGCCCAGCTTACTTCCACTACCATGGAAACACCATTTTCAAATTTAACAATACCTGCAGCCGAATCTTCCGTTTCAAATACCAAATTATCCGTATCGAAAGCTTCCCAACGTGAGACACCTTTAGTCTTATAATCGCCAATCCGGTTATGTACCTGTGCACAAACGCTTACAAGCTTGGGTTTTCCCATCAAGTACCAAGTCAAGTCGATAACATGTACTCCGATATCGATAACAGGTCCTCCACCTGATTTTGACAGGTCTGTGAACCATCCTAAAGGAGTTCCTCTTCTTCTTAAAATACTTGCTCTCGCATGATATATATCGCCTAATTTTCCGGCTTCGGCAATTTCTTTTATAGCTTTTGCCGAAGGTGAAAAACGATATACGAAACCCATCATTAAAAGCTTTCCGCTTTCTTTTTGTGCCGCTATCATGTCTTCACACTCTTTAGGATTCATAGCCATCGGTTTTTCACATAATACGTTTTTTCCCGCTTTCAGTGCGGCTATAACAGATTTTGCATGACCGTTATTCCATGTGCAAACGCTTATGGCATCTAAATCATCTCTTCCAACTAACGCTTCTAAAGAATCAACAGCAACCATGTTATATTTTTTTGCAACTTCTTTTGCTCTTTCAGCTTTTATATCGTAGCATGCCACAAGCTCAACATCATTTTGTTTTAAGTACGCCGGTATATGTGCGTTCTGGGCGATGTTTCCGACTCCGATAAAGCCGACTCGAATTTTTTTAGTCATATACTACCTCCAAGTTATAAATCATCCTAATTATACTTTATAAACAATAAAATGTTAATAGTGCCGGATCTATTTTTTTAAAGTGGAAAGTCATCCAACCATATTTTTATTAAAATTCAAACCAACTAATAATTGTTAATACTCGTTAAAATATTATCATTCATGACAGTATGTTAGAAAATTTTTCTTGCAGCAAAAATGCCTTATGATATAATGAATATAATACAAGAAAGGAGCTTCAAATTAAATATGGATTTTAAAATTGGAGTAATTGTAAATTCATTCAGACTAGGCGTTATCGAAGGAATTAAAAAAGCCGCTGAAGTAGGTGCCGACGGAATACAAATATATGCTACCCGCGGTGAAATGGCGCCTGATAATTTAACACCGGCCAAAAGACGCGAATTATTGGACATGATTAAATCTTACGGTTTGACAATATCCGCATTAGTAGGAGATTTCGGTCATCCGGGTTTTTGTGATCCTTCATTAAATCCCCAAAGAATAATAGATTCTAAAAAAGTGCTAGATTTAGCCAAAGATTTACAGACAAATGTTGTAACCACACACATTGGTGCCGTACCTGACGACGATACCTGTGACCGTTGGAAAATAATGCAGGAAGCTTGTGAGAAGCTAGGTGAATACGGTGACAATATCGAAGCGTATTTTGCAATCGAAACCGGACCGGAACCCGCAGTGTTATTGAAAAAATTTCTAGACAGTATGAAAAGCAACGGTGTAAGAGTAAATTTTGATCCGGCTAATCTTGTAATGGTCGTAGGTGATATTGCCAAAGAAGCCGTTGGAGTTTTGGGAGATTATATAGTTCATACTCATGCAAAAGACGGTATTATGCTTAATCGAACCGACCGTGAAATAATATACGGTTTGGCACCTAGACCGAAAGATATGCCGCCTGCATTTAAGGAAGTACCTTTAGGAGAAGGTGATGTAAACTTCCCGGAATATTTAAAAGCTTTGGCTGCAACAGGTTTTAAGGGATTTCTAACCATTGAGCGCGAAGTCGGCCCCGATCCTGAAGGTGACATCAGAAAAGCGGTTTCATTTTTGAAAGAAATTATAGGTAAATAGTTTTAGTGATGTATAATCATTACACATATCAAAAGATACCGGTTTATGTTTTATATTAAAGATAAACCGATTTAGGAGGATGATATGAATAAATTAAGAGTCGGAATTATTGGCACCGGTGGAATAAGTGCTATGCATATAGACGGATATCGTCAATGCGATAATGTAGAAATCATATCAGGATGTGATATAGACGCTTTAAAATTAGATGCGGTATG
Source organism: uncultured Clostridiaceae bacterium (assembly GCA_964547525.1). Classification (GTDB taxonomy): domain Bacteria; phylum Bacillota; class Clostridia; order JAAYHZ01; family JAAYHZ01; genus CAZJOD01. The sequence continues at coordinate 12,531 of CAZJOD010000027.1, read as the reverse complement.
CAAAAAGAACGGCATACCCGAGCAGTATCTTGATCATCGCGAGCTTCTTGAAAAGTCCGATGTCGATGCTGTAAGTATATGTACAAGTCATGAATCACATGCCGAAATAGCCATAAACGCCATGAAAGCCGGAAAACACGTACTATCTGAAAAGCCTATGGCAATAAGTTCCAAGCAAGCACAAGAAATGCTGGATACATCCAAAGAAACCGGTAAGCTTTTAATGCTGGGGTTTGTACGGCGCTTCGGAGACGATGCTGAATTAATACTTGAATGCAAAGATCAAGGCATGTTCGGAGACATATATTATGCAAAAGCTTCTTATCTTAGAAGATACGGTTTCCCAGGCGGATGGTTCGGCAATAAAGCCAAATCCGGGGGTGGTCCTCTTATTGATTTAGGTGTCCATTCAATTGATCTGTGTCGCTATCTTATGGGTAATCCTAACCCTGTAACAGTAAGTGGAACCACATCCTACAAGATGGGTAAACCTGTATTGAAAGATCAATATGTAGCTGATGTATCTAATGAAAAAAGAACGGATGATATATTTGATGTAGAAGATCTTGCAACACTATATGTTAAATTTGATAATGGTGCGGTATTTTATCTGGATACCAGTTTTTGTTTGAATGTAAAATCACCGACAGGCAAGATCGAACTTTTCGGTGATAAGGCCGGAACAAAAATAGATCCTGAAGTTGAGTTTTATTCGGTATTAGCGGGTAGAATGGTAGATATTACACCAGTAAAAAAGGCTATGTTTGATTTCAGAGATTGTTTCAGAAGAGAGCTCAAACACTTCGTAGATTGCATCACACTAGGTATTCCTTGCAGGAATCCGGCAGAAGACGGTCTTATGGTGACCAAGATAATTGAAGCGGGTTATAAATCCGCCGAAACAGGTAAAGAAATAGTTTTTTAAGGAGGATTTAGTTATGAAGATCGGTGTTAGTTCGTATAGTTTTTCAGGGTTGACGCGTACGGGAAAGATGAGTTTGTTTGAAGTAATTGAAAAGGCGAAAGAAATAGGCTTCGACGTTATAGAGTTTTCCGGATTGGTATTACCGGACGGCGAAACTTTAAAATCTTTTGCACCAAAAGTTAAAGCGAAATGTGCGGAAGTAGGCATCGAAATGGGTAACTACACAATCGGAGCTGATTTTATTAACGGCTCAAACGGTGATTTGGATGCCGAGATAGAACGAGTAAAAGGCGAAGTTGATATTGCCGTATTACTCGGCAGCCCCGGTATGCGTCACGATGCAACCAGAGGTTTCCCGGCCGACTATAATAGCCAAGCTAAAAGCTTTGATGACGCTCTACCCATACTTGTTAAAGGATGCCGTGCTATTACGGAATACGCAGCTCAATTCGGTATTAAAACAATGGTTGAAAACCACGGTTTTTTCTGTCAAGACAGCGAACGTGTTGAGAAATTAATCAGTGCGGTAAATCATGAAAATTTCGGAGCACTGGTAGATATGGGTAACTTTTTATGTGTAGATGAGTCTCCGTACGAAGCTATCGGTAGAATGATGCCTTACGCATTCCATGTACATGCGAAAGACTTTCATATTAAATCCGGTATGGAACCTTCTCCCGGTCCGGGATGGATATTCACACGCGGTGGTAATTATATTCGCGGTGCCATTATAGGACACGGAAACGTACCCATTTATCAATGTATTAAAGTAATGAAAAAATCCGGTTATGATAAAACTTTATCAATAGAATTCGAAGGTCTTGAAGAACCGTTAAAAGGTATCGAAATGGGCTTTAATAACCTTAAAAAGTTGGTGGAACTTGCATAAATGAAGTATGTGATTGTTTTATTAGACGGGATGGCGGATTACCCCATCCCTCAATTTAATTATAATACCCCTTTGGAATATGCAAAAACACCCGTTATGGACATGATGTTCCAAAAAGGAACGGGTGGAACTGTGAAGAATATTCCTGAGAATTTACCTGCAGACAGTGCGGTTGCAAATCTTAATGTGATGGGATATGATCCACAAATATATTTTACAGGCCGTTCTCCTATAGAAGCCGCAGGTATGGGGGTAAATTTAAAGGATACCGATACATCCGCTCGATGTAACCTTGTTACGTTGTGCGATGCTCCCGCATTTGAAGATAAAATTATGGTGGATTATTGCTCTGACGAAATTACTACGGAAGAAGCAAAAATCTTAATTAATTATCTAAATGAAAATATGGATTATAAAGATATGAGATTATTTCCCGGGATTAGTTACAGGCATTTACTGGTGTGGGGTAACGCACCCGGGAATATGGTTTTCACTCAACCACACGATATTACAGGTAAAAAAATTACGCAGTATTTACCCTCCGAACCTACCGCTTTAGAGTTTATGAAACATAGCTATGAACTGCTAAAAAATCATCCTGTTAATATAAAAAGAGTTCAAAACGGACTAAAACCGGCAAATTCCGTATGGTTTTGGGGCGCAGGGGTAAAAACCGTTCTACCTCGTTTTGACGTAAAATTCGGCGTAAAAGCCGCTGTGATATCAGCGGTAGACCTAATCCAAGGTATAGCAGTATGTGCCGGTATGGAAGTGATAAAAGTTAAAGGTGCTACAGGTAATTTTCATACCGATTATAAGGGAAAAGCCGATGCTTGCATTGATGCTTTAGATAAAGGTTACGATTTTGTTTATATACACATTGAAGCACCTGATGAATGTGGACATCGTAATGAGATAGAAAACAAAGCAAAGTCAATTGAGTACATTGACTCTTTGATTATAGGTCCTGTTATACAGGACCTAAAAAAGTATCCTGATTATAAAATTATGGCACTTGCGGACCACCCGACTCCTTTATCATTAAAGACTCATACGAGAGATGCCGTGCCTTTTGTGATTTTTACAAAAAACGATAATAATAATAATAGAAAGGCTTTTTCAGAAAAAAGCGCAGCAGAGACCGGTTTGGTTTTTAATTGGGGACATGAGCTTGCCCGGTACTTTTTGGATATGATTTGAATGAAAACTTTTAACAAAAAATTTTTATGCCTGATATAAAAAACATCGAGATACACCCGATGTTTTTTATTTTGAATCTATAGCTAAAAAAAACATATCATTCTTTTATAATCAAATTTGCATTATGGTATTTCTGCTTCATATATCAATAAGGCCGGTAAAAACACCGGCTTATACTAAATAATAATATAAGGATTTGTTCGATGTAGCTTTGTCTATAAATATATTTAATTTACAGTTTTATGAAGCGGTTTTAGTAGTCTTCTTCAAATTTAGTTTTGATTCTTCTCCTTTTAGCAACCTTACTATGTTTGTTCTATGTCTATATACCAACATAAGAGTTAAAATTAATGCAAACAGTAAAAATTCGAAACCGTTTTGAAAAATCAAACCCAATATGGGCAGCAATACTGCCGCGACCATTGATCCAAGAGAAACATATCTGGTCAAGGCAACTATAGCCAAGAACAAAGCTATTAGAATCAACGCTATGCGGTAATCCGAAAAGAATAATACGGTTATTGATGTCAAAGCGCCTTTTCCACCCCGAAAACCGAAATAAATCGGCCAATTATGTCCCGTTATACATAACAAACCGGCGACTAATACCGTCGTATGTACCCCGTTTGATATTATTAATCCGAACATACATGCAACTACACCTTTTAGAATGTCACCTAACAATACATAAAGCGCTTTTTTCTTACCTAAAACACGTAGAGTGTTTGTCATTCCCGCATTTTTACTGCCATGGTTTCGGATATCCACACCCGATAATTTTCCTACAATCAAAGCACTATTAATACTACCTAACAAATATCCTACCAATCCGGCTAAAACATATCTTAAAAACATAATCCGGTCCTCCTTTAATTGTTTTATAAATTTCAGGATGATTTATATTTATATTCTTTCCGGTCGTTATTCCGGTCGAACAGTTACTTTAAACAATCTGTGTTAAGAACACCAAACAGCATAACATCATGTATTTACCGATTATACGTTTTCACCACGTTCTCTTATTATAAATTTTATTGATGTTCCTTTGAATTCAAAGGCTTCCCTTAGTTTATTGGTTATATACCTTTCATAAGAGTAATGCATTAATTCCATATTGTTAACAAAAAGTACGAACTTTGGCGGCCTTTTGCCTATCTGGGTCATATAATATATTTTTAAACGCTTGCCTTTATGAGAAGGAGGTTGTACCATCGCCATCGCCTCATTTAAGATGTCATTAAGCATACCCGTAGATATTTCCAAAGAAGCTTGCGCATAAAGTTCATCAATTAATGGAAAAAGCTTTTGTACTCTTTGACCTGTTAAAGCTGAAATTGTTATCATAGGTGCATAAGTCATAAATGATAAAATTTGATATGTTTTTTCTTCAAATAAATTTACAGTCTTGCTGTCTTTTTCAACAAGATCCCATTTATTTATAGCTATTATTATGGATTTGCCCATATCATGAGCATAACCCGCTATTTTTGCATCCTGCTCCGATATACCGTCATTTGCATCAACCATTAAAATACATACATCCGATCTGTCAACAGCCGCCCATGATCGAATAACCGAGTATTTTTCAATATTCTCAGTTATTTTACTTTGTCGGCGAACACCCGCGGTATCTATCAGGATATATTTTTTGCCTTCAAATTCAAAAGGTGTGTCAACCGCATCTCGTGTTGTTCCGGGAATATCCGAAACTATAACCCTTTCTTCTCCTAAAATTTTGTTTATTAAAGAAGATTTACCCGAATTCGGTTTACCGATGACGGCGACCTTTATCACCGAAGCATCTTCCTCATTGTCGGTATTTTCAGGAAAATGTGATATAACTTCATCTAAAACATCACCTATACCCATCCCGTGTATGGAAGATATAGGGTATATCTCACCTATTGACAATTCATAAAAATTATATATATCGGGAGGAGGTGCTCCCGGGGTATCTACTTTATTAACAACAGTAACAACAGGTTTTTTAGACTTTCTTAAAATTTGAGCTACATCCTTATCAGATTCCAGTAAACCTTGCCTTATATCAACCATAAATATTATAACATCCGCGGTGTCTATAGCTATTTCCGCTTGTATACGCATTCCGGTCATAATATTATCGTTAGAAGCCGGTTCTATTCCACCGGTATCAATCATTATAAACTCTCTTCCCAACCATTCCGAAGAAGAATATATGCGATCCCGAGTTACCCCCGGTGTATCTTCCACTATTGAAATTCTTTCACCTGCCAAATAGTTAAACAATGTGGATTTCCCTACATTTGGCCTTCCTACTATTGCTACTACGGGTTTTGTCATTAATTTACTCCTAAAATATATTTTAAAAAATCTTCACCGTTATTATCAACCGCTATAACCTCTATCCCCAACTCCCTTTGCAAATCTTCTCTTGTCATATCATCTAAAAAAGTTTCCTCTCCTGCTCTGAACATTGATTTAGACAGCAGCAAGCGATCACCCAGATTTTTATTTTTTAACTGTTCTTTTATATCTTTTCCGGTCAACAATCCTGTCACATTTACAGTTGTTCCGAAAAAATTATTTTCTATACCATATACATTAATTTCTTTTCGGTACATCGATGTTATTTTGTCACATAAACGTTTGATAAATTTTTCCGCAGCTTTTCCGGTTGCTATGGATAAGGTTCCTTGTTTATATTTATATCGATTTTTTAATGCATCATCAAGTTCTTTTTCAAATAAAGACATCAGACCTACCCCGTTTTCCAACTGTGGAAAAGTTTCATACGAATCATAATCGGGTATTGCTTTATTTGCGATTATATATAATTCATCGGCACAAAAGACTATCCTTGATCCGTACTTGTGTAAATACTTTGTTTGATATAAAGATACTTTCTTTATTATTTGTAATGCGTCTTCATTTTCCAAAGCTTTTAACGGATAAAGCCTGTCTCTGTATTCGGACAAACCCACAGGAACAATAGAAATACTGTTGACACCCGGATAAAAACTTGCAAGCTCTTCTATGGACCTTTCCATAAAACAACCGTCATTAATACCTTTACATATTACCAGCTGACAATTAACTTCTATATTATTCTCCGTTAATTTGGCAATTTGACGCATAATATCACCCGCATTTTTGTTGTTCATCATTTTACAACGCAAATCCGGATCAGTTGTGTGAACCGATATATTAACCGGGGAAAGCTTATATTTGATTATCCTATCCAGTTCGTCATTATTCGTATTTGTAAGAGTTACATAATTACCGGTGAGAAATGACAATCTCACGTCATCATCTTTAAAATATAAAGTGCTGCGCATATTACGGGGTAATTGATCAATAAAACAAAATATACATTTATTTTTACAGGATTTTTCCCGATCTATTAAGTCAGGTTCAAACTCTAAACCCAGATCATCATACTCGTCCTTTTCAATTTCTATTTCCCATTGTTCTCCTGTCGGTTTTTCAATGTTTAACATTAAATATGAATCGGTAATAAAAAAACGGTAATCAAAAATATCAGTAACGTCTTGTCCGTTTATCGATAATAAAACATCACCTATTTCAATTCCCGCTTCTTCAGCTATGGATCCTTTATCAACTTTTTTAATCAATCCACGTTTAAACATAAATATCCGATTAACGAAAAAAGCAGCAGATTAACTGCTGCCGAAACGTCTATCTTATTATTCCGCCGCTTCTTGAACTATAACTTCTTTGCCGTTATATGTTCCGCAGTCTTTACATACTCTATGGGATAACTTCAATGCATGGCATTGAGGGCATTCCACCAGATTGGGAGCGGTTAGTTTCCAATTCGCTCTTCTTTTGTTTCTTCTTTGTTTGGAGGATTTCCTTTTTGGTACTGCCATATGTTTACACCGTTAAACCGTATTAACGGTTATTCAACTCCTTTCGCATCAATATATTACAATATATTTCAACTTGTAACCGTATAACCACAATTACAAATTACTGACTAAAGTAAATCTTTTAAAACACTGAACTTATTAGTAGGTTTATCTTGGTTCTTGTTAAAATCTTCACCACAATTACATTCATTGTTATTTAAATTTCTTCCACACACCGGACATATTCCTTTGCATTGCTCCGAACATAACAATTTTACCGGCAACTCAACAATTATATTATCTTTTACGGCTTTTGTCAAATCTATAAAATTACCTTCATAAAGATATGTCTCATCGTCTATCGGTTTCATTGAAAACTTTTCTTTCATACTTAACGACATTTCTCTATATACCGTATCCAAGCACCTGTTGCACAGCCCTGCATAATTTAATTGCAATACTCCGTCAAGCCATATAATGTCATTAAAGTTAGATAAGGTACCTTTCAGATGAATATCATCTTTAACGGTAAACCCGTCTAAAATATCCACTCCGTCTATAGCCCCGTCGTATTGGATTTTCATAGACGATCCGGATTCTTTTTTTATACTTGTAATGTCAAATTTCATATACAACACCTCGCAAACCGGCAAAGGTTATTATACTAACTAATACACGTTATGTCAAGAAAAACCTTGCCTGATAAATTAGAATTTATTCTTATTTTAAAAACTGTCAACCATAATCACAACTAGCCGAAATATGCATGATTATACCTTTTTTCTAACTTGTTTTCTTATATTGTCGGCGAAAACGCAGCATTTATGCTTTAGAATCTAATATATCCACATTGAAATATTCCCGTATTGATTGATCAAATACCATTTTAATTACCGGAACCTCATTAGAAAGATCGTCTACCGGGATTCCTCTAATGCGTAAGTAAGGTTTATGCCTAAAGTATCCCGGAATAATTTCAACTTTTGCGGCTAACTCCGTATTTGTATTTAATAATACCGTTTCAAGAGGTAAAACTTCTATAGGTACCGGTATAATGCAACTACTTATAGCAGGAATAGGAATATGTGCATAAAGCGTTGTATCTCTTTGAGTCATCATTATGTTCTCTTTGGTAATGATATGTGTTGCAGGAATTGTCCCGTCAAACGATTCATAAACTTTTCGGTACCACTTACCGATCTTTCTTAATATCATTTTACTCTCATCCGGTATAACACCTAACGAATCGGGACCTACATTTAATAAATAATTACCTCCCATACACATAATCTTATCTATGCTATTTATTAAGTATGCAACCGAATAATAATCTTCATCCTTTTTATAACCCCAGCTGTGTCTTCCTACCGATTGACATGCCTCTGTAACCTCTAAAAATTTTTGCCCTGCAGGAACACTTCTTTCAGGTGTTGAAAAGTCACCTGAATCCGGACCACGATCATTTATAATCGCATCGGGTTGTAATTTTCTGATGAGATTATTTATTTTTTCGTCTTTATACTCAGCTGTATTCATATCCCAAAAGAAATGACTTATAGTACCGTAATTCGTACAGAGCTCTTTTATCTGTTTTAAGACAAATTCATTGTAGTAACGCTCAATATCCGGTGTGTCACCGGGTTTAGGTCCGGACAATTCATGGCTTCTACCGATATTCGGATAATAAGGATGATGCCAATCCACGCACGAGTAATATAATCCTACATGTATTCCTCGTTTATGGCATGCATCTGTTAGCATTTTAAGAATGTCTTTACCATAAGGAGTATTCATAACGTTAAAGCTTGTACATTTTGTATCCCACATACAAAAGCCGTCGTGGTGTTTTGTTGTGAAACAAATATATTTCATCCCCACTTCTTCCATCAGATCCAACCATTCATCCGGGTTATATTTTATAGGATTAAATTGTTTTGAATAAGATTCATATTCATCTAGCGGCATATTTAAACGCCATAAAATTTGTTCATGCCATGCAGGAATCGAATATATTCCCCAGTGCACAAACATACCGAATCTATCTTTAAAAAACCAATCCCTACCGTCACCAAATAAATTAATCATTATGATCACTCCTTTTACAAGATATATAGATTATTCTACTGCAAAACCCGGTTTTATTGCAGTGAAATCATAGATAAAATTATAAAAAACATACCTCCAACGCGGTTAGATATGTTTTATCATTGATATTTAGTACTCCTTCAGCTTTACAACCATTTTCTCAAGTGCTTTTCCTCTATGACTTATTTTGTTTTTTTCTTCTGATGACAGTTGTGCTACGGTTTTACCATACTGAGGTATATAAAACAGCGGATCATATCCAAACCCGTTTTCTCCGGCCGGAGCACGGTTTATTATCCCGTCTACTGTTCCTTTTACAGTAAATTTACGATTCTCATCAAATACAACCGCTATTGCACATACAAACCTGGCAGTTCTTTTCTCGTCCGGTATGTCCTTCAACTGTATTAATAACTTTTCGTTGTTTTTATCATCCGAGGCATTTGCACCGCTATATCTTGCCGAATAAATTCCGGGCGCACCGTTTAATGCGTCGGTTTCCAAACCGGAATCATCTGCAATTACAATTGCTCCGGTTAATTTATGCACAGCCGATGCTTTTAACATTGCATTTTCTTCAAAAGAATCACCGGTTTCATCTATATCCATGTCAATATTTGCTTCCTCCATAGATATAACATTGAAACCCATAGGAGCAAGTATCTGCTTTATTTCTTTTAGTTTTCCCTTATTCTTCGTTGCTACGACGACTTTGTTCATTTATCGTTACCCTACCTATAAAATTGGAATCATCTTCTAAACATTCCTTCTGTATAGCTACAAGATCATTTATACCTTTTTCGGCCAAACCTAACATTATGTCCATTTCATTTCTATTAAAAGGTACTCTCTCTGCAGTACCTTGTATTTCAATATATTTACCCGACCCGGTCATAACGATATTCATGTCCACATCTGCATTTGAATCCAATTCATAATACAAATCCAAAACCGGTTCTCCATGAACTATACCTACACTTACAGCAGCTACATAATCTGATAATGGTATTTCTTCAATCAATCCTTTATCCTTTAAATATTTACATGCATCGAAAAGAGCTATAAACCCACCGGTGATTGATGCGGTTCTGGTTCCACCGTCGGCTTGAATTACATCACAATCGACTGTTATTGTCCTTTCACCAAGTTTTTGATAATCTGTTACAGATCTTAAAGAACGACCTATCAGTCTTTGAATTTCACTTGTTCTACCGTCTAATTTTAATCTTTGTATATCTCTTTGTTTTCTAACTTGTGTAGATCTTGGAAGCATATTGTACTCAGCGGTAACCCAACCTTCTCCGGTATCCTTTTTAAAAGGCGGCACACGTTCTTCTACGGAAGCCGTACATATTACCTTCGTATTTCCCATTTCTATCAAAACCGAGCCTTCTGCGTACTTTGTGTATCCACGTATTATCTTAACGTTTCTCATACTGTTATTAGCCTTGTTATTCAACCAATTCACCTCAGTTACATATTAATTTGTTATGTCAATATGTGTTCAATTTTTTAAGATCACATAAAAAATATCTTTTAGTATTATACCATACATAAACTTGTTTTATAGAAAACAACTAAATGTATTTTTATCGCGTGTTTACATTTAATCACATGTTTTTACGTTATCAAAAATTAATGATTGTTTTCACTGCAAAGACTCATAAATTGAACTGTATGTTGAATTAAAATTTTATTTAAAAAAAGCTCATGATTTACATCACGAGCTTTTTTGTGGCAGGGGAGACAGGACTCGAACCTGCAGCCGACGGTTTTGGAGACCGCTACTCTACCAATTGAGCTACTCCCCTATTCATGAGACGCTTTTGATTATACAATACCGCCGGTTCTTATGTCAAGCTATTTATCAATTTTTTAAATTCAGTTTTTTTAGGTATATTTTAAACCGTTCAACAAAAAGTTTCGCATAAAGGTATTTCGAACTTCGCACCTTCACTGAAACGGTATACATAACCGCTTTTAGGATCATTCATATCCTTATACCCACGAACTGCAGTCTCCCCTGTTATTAATCTTATAACACAGGGTTGATCGGTTGATAAAACATCCAATATCTTATACGAAGCGTTGCCTACACCGGTTCCTTCTATATTAATAAACCTGCCAATTAAGTTTTTATATGATACAAGGCCTTGTTCCGGTTTAATGTCGATATAGTTGTCATCACTTATTTCTTTTTGATAGCTTGTTACATGTCCTTTAACTGCAGGAGTCTTGTTTGTAAAAATCTCATTTCGTTTGTATACCAACTCGGATCCTGCAGACATAAACGCTTTTACGACCTTTTGTTTCTTTATCCTTAAAAAGCCCAACCTTCCTTTAAAAATGATATCGTTTTCTATGTTAAGTTTTATATTTTCATCAATAGAATTTATTACATAATCGACCGTACCGTCGTTTAATGTAATCTTAACACAACCTGACACAAAATCATCTTTAATACCGTTAATATTTATAAGCTCAACCGAAGATACCGATTCGTTATCTACATAAGGCTCGTAAACCGATACAAATCTGCTTTTTAAATCATTACCTTGCCTTTTTCCCAAATAGTAATATAAAAACTTAGGATTTCCGATTTTATTCGTAGGTGGTTGACCTTTTGCTATAACATTTTGACATTTATCTCCTAAAATATATGCTTTAATATAAGGTTGGCCGGTTTTATCGGTACGTGTATTCCAAGTATCTTTCAATTTATATTCCAACTCTATATATTCACATTTCTCATCAGACTTGGCTACATCATATAAAAAATGAAACCCGTTTCCACGATCATCCCTTTTCCTATCTTTCCACTCACCGAAAGGTACATCCTCACCTTGCAATGTTCCACCCGATTGTTTTATCAGTTCGGTTCCCTTAACAGAAACATCACCTTCTCCTCCATGGAAAATCAATTGATGAGCATTACCACCTACAACCCTAAAGAAATCTACAAAATACGCATTCCCCGGTTCAATTTCCACCATACACAGAGATCTTCTATACATAGAAACTTGATTATATACACTAGGATCGTCCACATCTATATATCTTATTACATCATCATCTTCGAACCCGTATGGAGTTCCCGCATATAAGGTTTTATTTTGAGCGGATTCATCAACCATAACGGTATTATGACTTATCGTATGCGCGGTCCATTCATGTCTTTCCGGGAAATTCTCGGCATACTCCGGGTAACCTAAGTCGGGTGTGCAGTTTATACCGTTTGCAATAATTTCAAAATTCATTTTATCCAAATGTCCATGCCCTGTAGTACGGCCGTAATACATATGAATATTGCATCCGTATCTTTCCTTTTGCCGTAATAAAGCGTTGCCATAATCCGTGAGATTATCGGATCGGGTATTTATAGGTTCTTTCGGATCTTTAGCGGTTTTTAACAATGCTGCGGTATCTTCCGGATTTTCCACATCCAAAAACCCGAATTTTCCTTCACATGCATCAGGGTAAGACATATTAAAAAGGTCTAGTATCCCTTTATCTTTGGTAACAGTATATCCGTCCATTAAAAACTTCTGCAGATTGTCTCCGTCGAATATTTTCATAGGATT
>CAZJOD010000026.1:12658-28892 GCA_964547525.1 uncultured Clostridiaceae bacterium | reverse complement strand
TGTATCAAAGGATTTCTATGATTCATAGACACTGACTATTTGACGCTTACGATGGTCATACCCGATCGGTGACGGCGCATTTGGCAGGATGGGAAGCTGTTCCGGTATATTGGGACGAAAACGAGCTTGACATGTGCGCCTATGCGATGGACATCAAGTGGTGTGGTGAGGTAGATGTACATAATCCGACAGATCTTGTTAAAAGGATTGTGTCGCATAAGGATTATGAGCATTTATGGCGGAAACGATGTATGGAGATGCTACTATAAAATTATACCAACTTCTTATGGACATAAAAAGTATTGACTAATGAAAGCTACAAAGGAATAATCCTAAGTAGCTATTCTTAGTTTTAATGTTTTATCACACACATCGCAGGCTTATCCGTATCACTTACAGGTTTCAACCATCCGTACTCAAACAACTCGGACACAATATTATCAAGGCTGTTGAATTGGTATACAAATGCGCCGACGTATTCTGCTGTTTTGCGGATATGTTCAGGTGCATGGTCTGCACTTATCTTTCCGGCAATCTCGAAGGTTTTATGGTTGAGGTCAGAGAAAATATCAATACCGTTTTTTAGCATAGACGGTATTCTTTCATACTGATTGTTTGAATATGAGGGAAAATTCGGATGACCGTTTATGGAATACGCATACTTTTCCATCCACATTTTACATTCTTTCGAAAGAGATTCGAAACAACCGATAGCGGTGGATACAATCGAATCGACCATGTTTGTCATGAAATGCTGACCGTTTATTGTCTGATTGAAATTAAATGCAATAACACTTCCTTTACCGTCTTGTGAAGGTACATTGTTATAGACTCCGCATATCCCTCGTTTTATACCGTTATTATCAGTGCCGTCGCAGCTTCTGCCCCAAACGAAACCGTGCCCTCCGCCACCGTTAACAAGACTGTACGGTCCGGTTTTGGGAAGACCACCGTATGCTTTTTCGAAATAAGAGTTATTTTTATTAAGTGAGAAATGACTGCAAAACATTATTCCTTGCCATCTAAGTAAATTCTCATTTTGAAATTTATCACCGAATTGATTACCAAATTCAATGTCAAAGGTTTCCGACAACCTTTTCGCCGCATCATGAGCCAATTCATAGGTTTTCTTTTCTATCTCTTTCGAACATTCTGCTGTAAATATCGGAATGTTAGTCAGATACTTTCCTTTTTTGCATATAAGATATTGCCGCTTAATTAGTAAATTTAATTCGTCTTCAAGATATGTTACTGCAACACCGAGTTCTATGCTAAGTTCCTGCACGGATACAGGTGTATAATAAGCTGCAAGTAATATATTTCCACGGATTTTACGCTTTTGAAATTCACGATATTCATGATCGTCACCAGCTTTTGTGCCCCAGAAATCAATTTCAAATGTTTTGGGATTATAACTTTTTTCTCCGAATATTCTATCCATGTCCATACCTTCTCTCATAATTTTTCTCGCACGGAAAAGATAATACTTTACCATCTCCGTACTAATATTCAGCTCTCCTGCAATCTGACCGCAGGAGAGGTTTTCCATGTAATACAAAACAGTAGCTTGCCGATATAACTCGGAAAGAAGCGAAAGCTCCCGACGCAGCCGGTTCAGGTCCTCTCCAAACACTAATTCATCCTGGACAGATAAACTGTTATCGGTGAAATCTTCGTCGATTTCTATGGTCTTATCCTTCTTTCTTGACCGCAGGTAATTAACGTATGTATTCTCGGCAATTCTCCACATATACCCATAGAATCGACTGTCATCCTTCAGTTTGTGAGCCGATTTCAATATTTCATATATGATATCAGATGCGAGGTGTTCCGCCTCGTACCTGTCCGATAGACGTGAAATTGAAAAACCAAGTATTGTTTTCATATTCTCTGTTATAAGCTTGTTTATAGTTTCATGTTCCATATATACCCCCATTCCTTTCTTTTAGGCACCTTCATTAATATAGTCGAAAAATAAGAGAAACGGTTAAGTTTTTTTTATTATTTTCGTACAAATACACAAATAATCCTATCTTCTTTTGCCTGTACGAATATGTTATAAACAAAATTCTATTACCAGTTATCCTTATTGATAAATATAACATAAATTTTAACGACAGATTTTCCTTGGTGTGAACTCTAAAGCGATTTATGATACATATAAAGGGAAATCACTTTAATATGGAGAATAATAATAACGGCTCTTTGATTAATAATGAAGGCACAAGGACGGAAGATATTGTAGTAAATATTGAGATTTTAGTACAGGAAAGTTAGTTATATGCTTGGATTAAAACGAGGAATCGTCGAACTGTGTGAAAGGTTGGGTTGATTAATGGATAATCGTATTATAGAAGACATTACAAATTACATATTCTTATCTGATATACCCCAAAAAGTGGATATCATATTTTTGCCGGGCGGCTCTTTCCCTGAGATTCCCGAAAGAGCGGTTAAACTATATCATGACGGATATGCACCTTTATTACTTCCGTCCGGAGGTGTCGGTGTAAAAAGCGGGAAATTTAATGGTGTTAAATCAAAAACTGATATTTATGATAAAGAGTATAAAACTGAGTGCGAGTTTTATACCGATGTACTACTAAAAAACGGTATTCCCCGTGATTCTATAATCTGTGAGGATAAATCCGGTCATACAAGGGATAACGCTTTTATGTCACGGCAATCAACAAATGAAAAAGGTCTTGTTATAAAAAAGGGGATAATATGCTGTAAATCTTTTCATTCAAGACGGTGCTTGATGCTATATCAATTGGCCTTTCCCGAAGCCGAATTATTTATTGTTCCGGTTGATTGCTATGGTATTACTCGTGATAATTGGTATATGCAGGAATATGGTATTGATCGTGTGCTTGGCGAGCTGACACGCTGTGGTAATCAATTCGTAGGAGATATAAAGGAGTATTTGAAATGCCAAAAGTAGAACTTACGAATATGGTAATGATACAAGACAAAACCACGGGGAAAGTACTTGTTCAAGAAAGAATAAAGAGCTGGAAAGGTCTGTCCTTCCCAGGTGGTCATGTTGATGAAGGTGAAAGCTTTGTCGACTCTGCAATTCGCGAAATAAAAGAAGAAACAGGACTTGATATAAAAAATCTTAAATCCTGTGGCACCTTTCACTGGAGTAACAACAAAACATTTGACCGTTACATTGTTTTCCTCTATAATACAGTTGATTTCAAAGGTGAGCTTATTACTGAAATGGAAGAGGGTAAAAATTATTGGATAAGTATCAAAGAACTTAAAGCACAACAATCTACAAACGATTTTCATCATTACTTACCGATGTTTTTTAAGGATGGATACAATGAAGCCTTCGGTTCCTGGAATAATGATGAAACGTGGGAGATTGTATATAAATGAATATTTAAATTCATAGCTCACGAGCACATTGAAGGATGAAATTTTATATTGAATTCCATTGGATTCCGTTAAAGGCACCAGGGGAAAAACGATTTTTACTTCCCATCCGGTATGGTGTAGCAAGATGGATTGAAAGGAATATATTGTGATGAACATTACATGTAAACAATTTACACGTGAGTATACGTATACTGTTTTGGAATTGCAGCATACATGGGTGTATGAAAACATCACCTATGGTGTTGTCAACGAAACCGAAGAGGACATACTTGGATATATTAATGACTATTTTTATATTGCAGTGGAAGGTGAAAAGGTTATCGGATATATCACTGCCGAGGTTGTTGGTAATAATGAATACAATCTATTTCCGAGAGGTGCAGATTTCCTCAGGGTTAATGATTTATATATCAGAAAAGAATACCGCGGCAATAAAATCGGTGAAAAGCTGTTAGCACTTGTCGAGAAGAAGGCATATGAAAACGGATTAAAGCACATTTTCATAACCTCGGCAACAAAGGATGCCGATGCAATCCGAGAGTTCTATACTCGAAATGGTTATGACATATGGACAACAATGTTTTTTAAACGTACTGATATTGATGTACGCATATATGACCTTGGTTATTTAAAATATTATCGTTTTGTCGTGATATTTGCCAGGTACCGTGACAAGTGGCTATATAGCAAACACAAAGAGCGCACAACATGGGAAACAGCGGGCGGGCATATTGAAATCGGCGAAACAGCACTTGAGGCAGCAAAACGAGAGTTGTACGAGGAGACCGGCGCAATTAGCTTTGAAATTCGTCCTATATTTGATTATTCGGTTCATACTCCATCAGATTTTTCAAATGTCCAGGCTTATATTGCGGAAATAGCTGAACTTTCAAGTATGCCCGATAGTGAGATGGGTGAAGTTGCTTTGTTCGATACATATCCTGAAGAATTGACATATCCACAGATATTGCCGTTATTGTTTGAGAAAGTGAAACAATGTTATAATATTAAGTCGCCCCTTGAAGGGAATAATCCTTGATACAGCCGGGCAAATGGCGCATTAGAATGTAACGGATTGTTCAATGGAGGATTAAATATAAATTTGAGGATGTTATTTGTGAGTAAGGTTATATTCTGGGGTTTTGACTGTATACCGGCATAAAGACCGAAATAACTTAAAAAATATTGATTGTAGTTTTATTTGGTGTTATGATATTTTTAATACTATTTGGGAGTTTATGTAATGAAAACTACTATAATGCTTAATCAACTTCATCATCATCACAAACAGCGCTCGTAGCTATGAAACAAACCATAGGTGCAAGCGCTATTGGCGTTTGTGCCTGTGGTGGAGTATAGATTAACAATAAACACCATTCAGGCATGAATAATAAAATGCTTGGGTGGTGTTTTTATTTTGAATAAAACAGGAGGTAATATTAATGACGATTGAATTAAGAAATTTGAAAAAGACCGACGATTTTATGCCCCGGGAACAAAGGGTGAGGCAGGAGATTATACGAAAGCTCCAGGATATTTTTGAGAAATATGGTTATCAGCCAATTGAAACACCGATTATCTGTTATTTTGATGTTTTGGCATCAAAATATTCAGGAGGTGCAGAAATTCTCAAGGAGGTATATAAACTAAACGATCAGGGTGGGCGGGAATTAGGTTTACGTTATGACCTGACAGTACCTTTTGCCAGATTGGTAGGGATGAATCCGGAAATCAGAATGCCTTTTAAAAGGTATGAAATTGTAAGGTGTTTAGAGATGGGCCTGTGAAAACAGGAAGGAGCCGAGAATTCATACAATGCGATGTTGACATGGTTGGTGTCAAATCGGTAATGGCTGAAGCAGAATTTATGATGATGGCTGTAGAGGTCTATAAAATGCTGGGATTAGATGTTTATATATCATATAACAATAGAAAGCTCCTGTCAGGAATCATTGAGTTAGTTGGAATTGAACCGGCATTTGTTTCCGTGGTCATTTTAAGTATCGATAAGCTTGAAAAAATAGGTAGAAATGGAGTAGAATCAGAGCTTTCACAGCTCGGGATAGATGCACCCAAAATTAATGCACTTCTTAATTATATGAAAATGCAGCCTAATGAGCTGGCAACTGCTCTTGTCTCAAAGCAGAAAAATGAGTGGATTGATCAAGGAATAAAAGAGCTCAGAGAACTGGATTCATACATTGATGGATTAGGAATCAGAAATGCACTTCGATTTTCTCCAAGCCTTGCGCGTGGACTTGAAATATATACCGGTACAGTATGGGAGGTGTTTTTGAAGGATGGAAGTATAACATCCAGTGTAGGAGCGGGAGGAAGATATGACAATATTATCGGTGCTTTTATTGATAACGGTCTTGACTTTCCAGCCGTAGGAATGACCTTCGGGCTTGATGTAATCTATAAGGCATTAATGTTAAAAGATGCCATTCCCGTTAAGCCGCCCGTTGACTTATTTATTATTCCGCTTGGTACAGAAAAGGCCTGCCTGAAGCTTGCAACTGAATTGAGGAATAAAGGACTAAAAGTCGAAGTAGACATGATAGACAGAAGACTGAAAAAATCATTGAACTTTGCCAATAAGCAGGAAATTTCTTATGTAGTTATACTGGGCGATAGTGAGTTGGAATCAGGTGAATTAATATTGAAAGAAATGAAAACCGGTAAGGAATATAAAGTTTATATAGATAAACCGGGGGAGTTTTCTATGGAGGGGGTAAGGTAAATATGGAAGGAAAGTATGTAAAAGCATTACTCTGGTGATAACTGGGCAGGTATTGAATGTTATAATTTTTGGAATTGCTCGAATATGTCTGACAAATCCACCGCTCCGAAAGTCAGGAACTGTTATGACTTTCTGAGCGGTTTTTAATTAAGAATTACATTTCCTCAACAGGTTCAATACCGAGCAGCTCAAAGCAGTTCAGGATAACCTGGCGCACTGCTGAAATAAGAGCAAGGCGTGCTATTTTCAAATTTTCATTGTCAGCATTCAAGACAGAATTGTAATGGTAAAACACTGAAAACTTTTTCGTAAGGCTATATACATAATTAGCTATTACATGAGGACTTAATTCCTTTAATGCTGTTTTTACTGTAGCCGGAAAGTTAGCCAGCTCCAGCACTAAATCTATTTCGTGATTATTTTGAAGAACTGAAAAGTCAATATCCTCAGGTAACGCTTCTCCATAATTTCTGAATATCGAATTAATCCTGGCCAGGCTATACTGAAGATATGGGCCGGATTCACCTTCAAAACTCAGAGCGGATTCCCAATTGAATATCACATTTTTGTCATTGGACGCACGTAAAATAGCATACTTTACCGCACCGTATCCTATGGCTTTAGCTGTATTCACATCCACATAGCCACGCCTTTTTTCAATTTCTTCAGAAGCCTTTGAAGCGGCTTCTCTCATAAAATCTTCCAATAAAACGACGTTTCCTTTTCGGGTAGCCATTTTCCCTTCGGCGAGAAGGACGAATGAATAGTGCACCGATGAAGGTGTCCTATAGCCCAATAGATCAAGTGCTGAACAAACCTGCCGGAAATATAGCTTCTGATCCTCTCCTAGGACAATGATGTTCACATCGGCATTAGCTTTCACCTTATCGATAGTGTAGGCGATATCACGAAGCGGATACAGGGAGGTTTTGTCTTTCCTCGTTAATACCAGGTAGGGAGCTTTCATGGGAAGGTTATATTCTGTCTGGTTTAAAACAAACCTGCCTTCTACATCTTCTTCAAGTTTGCCGGTCTTTTTGAATTCCTCAAGAAGCTTATCGGTGGTATTTGTATAAATATAATCTGACTCATAATCAAAAGTATTATATTTAATTCCGAGTTCACTGAGGATTGCTGTCTGGCCATCAATGCAAATATTAACCAGCTTTCTGAACATGTTTCGTATATTATCATCACCGTTTTCAAGTTTATATAGAAGGTCAAAGACGTCTTTCTCAAGTTCCGGAGTTTCGTTCACTTTATTGTTTATGTCGATATAAATTCCAAGCAGGTCATGAAAGGACACGTTTTCCTTGTCCATTGCTCCGAGAAGCAGCATAGCAATTTGCTTGCCAATATCATTTACAAAATAATGAACATCAACGGAATAACCTTCGAACCTTAGAAGTCTTACAATTGAATCCCCTATAAGGGCATTTCGAGCTCTGCCGACATGCGGTGATGCATTTGGGTTGATACTGGTGTGCTCGATAAATGCTTGTTTTCCAATTCCTGATTTTGAGGACCCATACTTATCTTTCTTGCAGAGTATTTCAGTTATAACATCCTTGAAAAGAATATCTTTTTTAATAAAGAAGTTTAAGTAGCCATTGTTTGATTCGATTTTTTCGATAAACTCAAGGCTTAAAAGCTTGCCTTTTAATTCATCGGCGATTATACCGGGACTTTTTCTTAGAGTTTTAGCCAATGCAAAGCATGGCAGTGCAATATCTCCAAGACTGGAGTCAGGAGGTGTTGTAAAGATCATATCCAACCCGGGAAATGATAAGTTTATGACTTCAGATATTTTCTTATGATATTTTTCCATAATAGTAATGTCTCCTTTCTGGTAAATAAAAAAAACCTATCTCTTTATGAAAAAGAGACGGGTTTCCGTGGTGCCACTCTAATTGTCTGAAAGCGTATATTTCAACATGCATCCAAACCACTCTTGCCTTTATCGCAGGCCTACGTTCTCCATATTCAAAATGCAAAAAGCAGTGATTTTTAAAGAGAATTCTCCCCGGATCTTTTCCCTGGAGTATTAAGATCAGGCTTGCACCAATCCCTGATTCGCTGTCATAAGTGACTCTATAGTACTTTTCCGGTTCATTGAGTTTGCTATTATTTAACTTTTATTGTTCCTTATTCTATATAGTATTACGGCATAAGTCAATATATTATAACTAAAATCTAGGTTTTTAACTTGATGTGATTAATACAAAAAGTTGAGATATTGATCTATAAGAATATCGAAAATTTTATTTGAAGTGTACATATATCAATTATTACTTGTAGTAATAACCATATTTAACATCCCGGAAATCGATAAAGTGCAGGAGCTTTCCTTAGACCTTGGTATACCTTGATATATTGTTTTGACTTAATGACAACAGGCATCATCCATGGTATTATAAAAAAAGGATATTAAAGTATCAATTATGCGGAGGTGGGATTTTATGGAATTTCATGACAATGTGATTCGTGTGATGGATTTTTACAACACGAACAAAACTGACAGTGAAATAATAGATGAATGTATGTCATTTGTATCGATATTTAACAGTCGAACCGTTATTTTTGACCAAAAAGACTGGCATATTGATCGAGCTATATTGTTGCCCTCTAACACTACGGCTATTGTTGACAACGTTATGATAAAGCAGAACAATTTGATGTTCGACAATATTTTCAGAGGGGATAATTTTGAATTGGATCCCGCAAATCCCAACGGTTTTCCGGTTAAAATAAACCCCATATCTAATATTCGAATTATCGGAAAGAATTCTGCAAAATTAGAAGGCCCGGATATTCTACCAAAAATGATGCACCCTACCATGGGTAATGAGCAGGAAATGGTAGGAGATTATTGGGGGTGGCGTAATTTTCAGGTATGTCTGTCAAGATGCACGAATTTTGAATTGGCCGGTTTTACATTTACAAAGCCCAGAAGCTGGGCAAATTCATTCGACCGATGCAGTAACGGTTACATACATGACTTGGATATAACATCAACGGTAAAAAACGGGGACGGTGTCAATATACGTTTAGGCTGTAACAATATTAACATTGAGAACATAAAAGGTCACACGTCCGATGATTTAGTGGCTATAAATTCGATGACATTAGGGTTAACTTATCCTGTTTTAAGATATGTTTATCCTTTGGATCCCTCAAGCTATCTGATGAATGACGGGGAGAGCATTAAAGACAGGGACATTTATAACATCACAGTATCTAATATTCGATCGTCCACTTCCTTATACAGCCATGCTGTAGCATTGTTATCAAGAAACGGGCATAAGATTTATAACATTAACATAAATAATATCATAGACGCAAATCCAATTTCCCAATCCAATCGACTGGCTATAGTAGGATCCTATAAAGGTTATAGCAGCGGTTATCAACCGGGCGATTTACACAATATACGTATCAATCATATATTATCCAATTCGGCAAAAAAAGCGATTGTTTTTAATGATCAGGTCAAGGATGTTTGGGTTAATAACGTGATTCAAAACAGACCCGACGGCGTGGTCTTAGATGCTGTTACCGAAAGCGGAATAAAGGTTACCAACAGCAATAATTCTTAATTAGTTGAAATAAATTGAATTTACATAATTATTATTAATATAAATCGGAAAATATAAATAATTAGAACGGGGGTATTTAATATGCGCATCATGATAGGAACAGATATGGAAGGTGTTGCGGGCGTCATAGACCACGATACTTGGGTCACGCCGGAAGGACGGTATTACGAGCGTGGTAAGGAACTTTTAACTCGTGAAGTTAATGCTGCGATTGACGGTTTTTTTGCAGCCGGGGCGGAATATATTCTTGTAACTGACGGGCATGGCTACGGCGGGCTTACACTGGAGCTGCTCGATAAACGGGTTGAGTACCAACGCGGATGGGGACTCGAACCTTACCCGGGCGGGCTGAAGAACGGTTTTGACTGTGCCGCCGTAATCGGACAGCATCCGAAAGCAGGCACGGAATATGGTCATATCAGCCATACAGGGTGGTTTAACGTGATCGACAAACGGATAAACGGAATTTCAGTGGGTGAATTTGGCACACTTGTTTATATTTGCTCCGAACTGGGTACGACGCCGATCTTCGGCTCCGGTGATCTCGCGTTTACCAAGGAAGCGCAAGCATTGGTAAAGGGTATCGAGACCGTGGCCGTAAAACGTGGCTTGACGCCCGGTGATGGTCGTGAGTGTGATACGGACCAATACCGTGCACGTAATCTCTCAGCGGTACACACCCATCCTGAGCGAGCTCGCGAAATGATAAGAGAGGGTGCATATAACGCTCTTTTGCGATTTATTCGAGATCCTAAAAGTTTTCACGTTCCAAAACTTGATCCGCCGTATGTTTTCGAGCAGGAAACACGTAAAAACGGCGATATCCCCGCCCAATATCGTAAATGGGAGCATCCGTCCAGTATTGTAGGTGCGTTCAATTTGCCCTACAAGCGTTAAGTGGAAATTATGTTATTGATACCGAAATTGGAAAAAGAAAAGAGATAATGAATTTACGATAAAATTATATTGAAAAAGGAGAATTCGAATGCTGCCAAGGGATGTGACAAAATTAGCCTTTCAATTCAAGGAATATCCGGAAATACCTTTTTTATTCAATGCTTCCGACAAGCAAAAAGAGATGTTAAATAAGCATTATGGGGGAGCCTTTTGGGAGGAAAAAACAAAACCGTATGTAAAAACCATAATGGGCATCAATCAATACTTATCACATTATGGGATGGAAGAGCTGCCGGGGGGATTGAAAAAGGACGTTTTCGGTTGTATATGGGATATAGGGAACATATCGCACCTGATTGAACCACCGTTAAAAGAGCCTTCTTTGAAAGGCTATAAAATGCCGGACATCGGAGAGTATTGTAAAAGGTATGTGTATCCTGTCTGGGACAAAGATTTGAAAAAAAGCGACAATAGTTTTCGTGTGGTCCCCCATAATTTCGGACTGTTTGAGAGAGCCTGGAGTTTGAGAGGATTTGAGAATTTTTTGATTGATATGGTGCAAGAGCCTGCTTTTTGTGAAGAGTTGATCGAAACGATTGCGGATTGGATGATTGAGTCGATCGACCATCTGCTTGCTGCGCCGGTTGACGGTGTGTTTTTAACGGATGACTATTCGGATCAGCGTGGGCTTATTTTTGGACTTGACAGATTCAAACATTTCTTTAAACCTCATTGGAAACGTATATTTGCAAGGATAAAAAAAGCGGGTGTATATGTCATCTTGCATGTTTGCGGTTGTGCAGCTCCCGCGGTGCCGGATTTGATCGAATGTGGCTTGGATTGCCTTCAATCGCTTCAACCGGAAGCGATGGATATTTATCAATTAAAGCGTCAATATGGAAAAGATCTTCGTTTTTGGGGAGGGTTAGGGGCACAGAGCACCTTACCGTTTGGAACACCTGATGACGTAAAAAATGAAGTGAAACGACTAAAGGAGCAATTCGGAAAAGGCGGGGGATATATACTGGAAGGCGCGAAAGGCATAGGAGAAGATGTTCCGATTGATAATGTGATAGCGTATTTGGAGGAAGCTTCTAAGCTGATGTGAGTTCATAAAATATTTATAATGCACCAAAAGTTATTCGAGAGAATTTTGGTGCATTTTTCAATATGGATAAAGTTATAATAATTTTTATTTGTTATTTATTCTTTTTATTTTATTATTAAAATGGTACATCTTAAACAGTATAAATACCCATGAAAGATAATGTAGGAAACCATCTTGATTTGTTAATGGATATTCTTAAAAGTCTTGCTGTTACCGGAGAAAATCTGCATATTTTTTTGTACCCTACAACTGTACCCTTGTAAAAAACCTCCCAATTGCCTTTGTTCTGAAATTCTATTACAAATTCTTCAATTCTTTGACCGATTTGTATATGTTCTTTTAACATAATCTTATTAAAAGTTTGCTGTTCCATTAGGTCGATATCAATAACTGCTTTTTCCGTTTCGGGTTTAGGACACCAAAAAGTATAATTATCTTCATTGATAACATTTTTTATATCATGAATATCATCCAATGTTTCTGAGGCATAAAAATTTGAATATATTGCCAGGTTATTTTTAAAATCCATAGATAGGGCTGTACCTAATTCTTGTAACCGTTTGACATCATTTTCATGGAATAAACCTCTTTTGTCAGGAGGGATATTTAATAACAATGATGCATTACCGCCTACTGAATTATAATAAATTTTTAGTAATTCAGTAAGAGAACGAACCTTGTCGTCTTGATTTTTATGGTAAAACCATCCGGGACGTATAGAGGTGTCTACCTCGGCAGGATACCATATAAGATCTTTTTCATGTCGAATGGCAATTCTGCTTCCTAAATCCTCGTCTGTGTTTGCAAACCGCCTTGAGAATTTAATATCTTCTGCGCTTTGAGATTTTTCGGCTATTTTCTCGCAATCTTTTAATACTTTTGGTACGACACTCCACTCCGATTTTCGGCAATGTCCAGCTTCGTTTCCACACCAACGTACATCCGGACCGCATACGGATATCACAGCATTAGGCTGTAATTCTCGTATAACACTATAATATCTGTTCCAATTATATATCTGTACTTTTCCGTTAGGTCCTTCTCCGCATGCACCGTCAAACCAAACGCAGAAAATCTCTCCGTAGTTTTTAAGAAGTTCGGTTAGTTGATTTACAAAAAATTGATCATACTTTTCACAATCTCCGTAGCTTTTTTCATGCATATCCCAAGGAGATAGATATATGCCAAATTTAAGCCCGGCTTTTTTACACGCCTTTGAAGTTTCCATTACAACATCACCGTTTCCGTTTTTCCATGGGCTATTAACGACGGAGTGTTCAGTATATTTACTTGGCCAAAGACAAAAGCCGTCATGATGTTTACAAGTCAGTATTAACCCTTTCATACCTGCGGATTTACAAGCATCAACCCATTGTTCGGCATTTAACTCGGACGGATTGAACAGAGAGGGACTTTCGTCTCCTTTTCCCCATTCGCGGTCTGCAAAAGTATTGATCCCAAAATGTATAAATGCATAAAATTCTAACTCATGCCATTTTAATTGTCTTTCACTTGGTTTTATATCGGCAATTTTTTTAATATCCAATAAAGTATTAATCATAACAATCTACCTTTCATCTTTGTACCCTGTAATTTAATTATAGCAGAAGGTACCTTAGAAATATCAACAAGAAAAAAACTTATTGGGACAGTTATCATTTGATTTAAATTACCGCACAGACCGGTTTTGCATAAAGTATATGATCTGGTAATAGATTATATTGTTTATTTTAATAAGAATAAATGAATGACATTATGTGCTTACATGAAACAAAAAATTGAAATAGATCTGATGTGTCCCGAAAAAGTTAAGATTTTCGCAAATTTCACAGTTTTCTACTTGAAGCAAAGCCGTAGAACCTATGTGTCATAAAGATCAAAGTTGCCATTATTTTGAGAAATGGTAAAATTACGACTCTCATCTATACTTTCGGTTTATGCCTTATTAGGTATAAGCACGAAAGCCATTTTTTTTGTAAATATTTTTAGGTATATATGGTATAATGAACCACAAACAACAACCACACCGGAGGTTAACTATAAACGAGATTGTGATCAGGCTAGTGGTTGATTTAATCGGATACCCTCTGTAGCAATACGTTAACGTTAAATATTTAAAGGAGAAAAAACAATGATACAACTGAAAATAAGTGCCGGAGGAAGTCAATATATAAAAAGACGTGATAATAACTGTAGGTTACATATAAAAGGTTATTTTGATTCAGGGAAAAAAATGGACCTTTCCGGTAAGAAAATAATATATGAAGCGTTGACACCGGACGTTGCGAAAGTAAACGAAGACGGACATGTTTTGCCCATCAAAACCGGAGAAGCTAAATTTAGTGTTACTGTTCATTTGGAGGATGGTACACAAAACATAAAAGCCTCTCTTCCTGTAATCATTGGTAAGACTGAACCGTCCATGATGACCATGGAGAAACGTTTGATTGCGCGTGAGAATATTAAGAAATATAGCTGGGCAGCAAAAGAAGCAAAAGCAGTCACTGATTTGGCAGATTATTATTTGCGTTTTTTCGATAAGTTATGGGATATGGTTCCGGGAGAGGGAATAGCTCGATGTCTGACAGTCGGTACCGAAGGGGATTTTAAAGGATATCATTGTCGATATTGCGGTGAGGATCTAAGAGCCGGTTACGGTAACTATTCTTGGATTGTCAACGCGTTGGAAGATCCCTGGAAGGTTCAATGCCCCGAATGCAAAAGGCGGTTTCCTTCCAATAATTTTGGCGGTTATTATAACCTTGGCTTAAATGAAGATGGTATCTTTGATCCGACCCTTGCCAAACAAAAAAATGATGAATTGATCGCATCGGGACAACAAGGCTATTTGGTAAATGAACTATACCCTGAAATGGGTGAAAGCTGGGGTGTTGATGACGGATTCGGTTATATACCGACGGACAAAAATGGAAAACCTCATATCTATAATAACGGTGTCATGGAAAGACACACCTATATCGGCTATTACATGCATTGGGCAATTTGGCACAAAATACAACCCGGAGGAGGTGCTCTTGTTGATGCGGTCTCTTCACTTGGATTTGCTTATGCCTATACGGGAGAATTGAAATATGGTCGAGCTGGAGGGATTCTTTTAGACAGAATAGCCGATGTTTACCCGGATTTCCACTACATATCAGGAGATGAATGTCACGGTCGAGGCTGGAAGGGAAAGGTTATTGATTCCATATGGGAATGTGGTACCGCAAGAACCCTTGCGGAGGCTTATGATAATCTGTACCCAATCTTTGACGATGCCTATGTCATCGAATATTTACATGAAAAATCAAAACAAGTGAAGATGAGCCATACTAAAACAAACGGGATACAAATTAGGAATAACATCGAAGACGGTATTTTACGTACAGGCTTTGAAGCTGCAGTAAATGGCGAAATTCTCGGTAACTTCGGATTTCACCAATTGGCTGTAGCCACTATGGCAGTTGTACTTGACACCATGCCGGAATCCGGTCAGTGGATTGATTGGCTAATGGCGGACGGTGACAGAAATATTCCGATAAGCGGCGGAAATATGGCAAGAACTCTTGTAGATATAATTGATCGTGACGGTATGGGAAACGAGGCGTCCGGCTATAATGTGGGCTGGATACGTTCTATGATGAAAATCGGCGGCGTGCTGGAAGGATATGATAAGGTTCCTTCAGCAGACTTATTCCGGAATGTAAAGTTTAAAAACATGTTTACTTCGTTGGTACCGGTAATTGCCGGAGGATTTTATTCACCGCAAATCGGTGATTCCGGGAGTACAGCGGGTACCGGTATTTGGATGACTACTGAGATTGCTCTTAGGGGATTTCAAAAATTCGGGGACAGTATCTTTGCGCAAATTGCGTATCTGTTAAATGGTAATAAATCAGATGGTTTAAGACTTGGTATCACGGATAAGAATCCTATCGGTATACAAAAGCAAATTGACGATGTTATAGCGAAAGAAGGCACCATTGAGCTGAAAAGCGATATGATGACCGGATTCGGTTTTGCCATTTTGAGAGATAGTGCTTCAAATCGAAACATAGGGAAACAAGACTTTTGGATCTATTTTGGTAAAAACGGCGGACATGGACATGGTGACACACTCAACTTAGGTATAAGTGCATATGATTTGAATATGGCTCCGGATCTTGGATACCCGGAGATGACCGGCACACAACCCAATCGATTACAGTGGGTGAAACAACCCCTAAGTCATAATACGGTGACGGTAGACGGAGAGACGCAAAATGAACCTTTAAACAATGGAAACGGTGGATATCCACTTCATTTTGATGATAGTGGTATGGTAAAAGTATTTGACATCGATGCACCCAACCAATATAAAAACACAAATACATACAGAAGAACTCTGGTTATGGTGAGTACGGATGATCAAATTTCATACGGTGTAGATCTATTTAGGATTATCGGGGGGAGTTCTCATTTATACAGTTTTCATTCTCAATCCGATGAGATTGTCGAAACACA
>CAZJOD010000026.1:0-12648 GCA_964547525.1 uncultured Clostridiaceae bacterium | reverse complement strand
AAACACAAGGGCTTAAGTTGATTCCGCAAACTGATGAAAAAGGCAACTATGTCGGATCCTATGCCGGGCCGGATGTCCCATATGGGCCTGACCCCAATTCACCCCAATCCTGGCGATATGAAACAGTTTATCCTCGCGGATATACATGGACCCATACCGTCAATAAAGATGCAAACAAACCGGCATCCTTTGCCGTTGATTTTAAGGTAAAGGACTTCAATGAGGTTTTGGATGATTCGTCAGGACTACATTTACGTATGACAGTACTATCGGATGTTGCTTTTGACGAAGTGGCCGCTGTCAAAGGATATACACCAAAAAAGTCATTAAACAAAAAGGTTCCCGACCTACAGTATATATTTATAAAACGAACCGGATTTGATTTGGATACCTTGTTTACAACTGTTTACGAACCATACAGGCATCAACGAACCATAAAATCCATAGAAGCTGCGGAGACGGTTTTGACGGACGGGATTGCGGATTCAAATGATATTGTACGGGCAGTGAAGGTTACATTGGTAAATAACAGGGTTGATTACATCATTTATGCTACGAATTCGTCGTTAACATATCGTATTGACGATTTGTTTAATTTTAGAGGCTTTGTAGGTGTCTATGCCGTAAAGAATGGTCAGTTGCAGTTCAAGTATATTAATGATGGTGACATCATTGACGGAAAGATCATGAATGAAAGCGCTATAACCGGTATAGTTCTAGATTATACAAAAGAACTCAAGGAGTATAATAAGATCACGATCAAACCGGAACAGAATGTAGATCCGGGTTCATTAGCCGGAAAATATATCTACATCGATAATGATAAAGTACAAAACGGCGCATACCGTATCCTTCAAGCGGAACAGCTTCAAAACGGGAATATTTCCATTGATGTCGGTGATGTTTCACTCATTCGTGCTTTTTCTAAAAAACCCGGTGAAGAATATGAGTATAACATATTGCCAAACCAAACATTCAGAATACCCCTTGTGAAGATGGTGAATATTCCAGGATCAAATAAAAATAACTAAAAAGCAAGGAGATAAGTAGAAATGGATCGTATTATTGATAAAATGCAAGATATTATCATCGAAAGCCTTACGAGCGACCTGCCAAAAGAAAAACTGATTGTAGCTTTTGAGAATGAAACATTATTATAGATGAGATAAAAGGATAAGGCCGGCTATGCCGGCTTTTCTAAATCACTACTGTGTATGAAACTGTGGCGGCGCAACGAATTGCCAAAATCCGCAGTTTAGGTGGGTTTGAAAAAATTTCACCTCCACCTTTTGGCCATTCGACTATGGAACAATTTCTAAGAATATTTAAAATTCAAACGAAATAGGGTTTATTATACTTACACATAATATAAAAGCATCTGTTACAATACCGAGAGAGAACCTATAAAGTTTACATATATTAATAAAAAAGACCGGAATTAAAACGCTCCGGTCTTTTAATGAAATTTTTTCACTTTTTATACTATTTTAAATTAATAATTCATGTTTTGACATGTAACACCCGTTGCTAACATCAAAGGTTACAGGTTCACCGTTTACTAGTATATTAGGTTGTACTTTTGGTAATACCCATTTCATGTACTGTACGCCCGAGCCGTTTACTTTTATCTCTATACGGTTTTTAGTTTCTTTTATCTCATTTATCGCAAGGCCGTTTTCCACAGGGGAGCATAAAAAGTGTGGTGTAATGTATGCTATGTTCATACTACAACTTGGAATTTCCATTTCCATTGTCATTTCACCGTAATTGATGTTACATTTATTAGAGTTATTATAATCGGAATTTAACAAATAAACAGTACTTGCAAAAGTATCTGAATACACGGAATAATATATTTTATCGTTACATAGGACCTTTATGTCCGCCTTTTTTTGTTCTCCTGACAAAATTGCCTTAAGAATAATTTTATATAATTTTTGCATACTTTCCGCCCCGGGATAGTCCCATGACGCTATTAAAGTTGCAAAGCCTTTACCGTATGAATTTTCTATTACCACGGGAGGACTGTTTTCTTTCCATTTTATGAATCTATCGGAGAGCAATGCTGTAACTTGTCCTCCTGTTATTGTAACGTCCGCACTTTTTATTGTCCCGTCCGCACAAATGGGGTCGCATAATCCGTCTGAGGTATATGGATATAAACAACCGGGAATGATACTTTCCTTAATAAATTTTACACCCCAGTTTAAATTTTTGCCACTGCCTTTTACAATACAACCGAATAAATCAGAAAAATCCCCCTTATTAATAAGTGTATAATTTTCATCCCTTACATTATTTACATTCAGATGGGGGATGGCTGCCAAGATTTTTCCGCCATTATACACGTATTTTTTTATATTTTCGTATATGCTGTCGGTCATTGTATTCCACCCAACGAATATTAAATAGTCGTACTGTGATAAAATATCTAAAGGAGCCTCTACAGGAACAATGTCATATTGTCCGTACGGAGCTGAAAATGAGGTATCTTCGCCACCGTACAAATGAGGGTTATGCCATTTGTCCCCTTCATAAATACTATTTATCATTTTCCAACTTCTTTCGGGAGTACCGTACACCCAATCTTTATCTCCGAAACGATTCCAAACGGTCGAACCACCCCAGCCTGTATATGAATCCAGATTACCCTGTAAAAAAGCCACCTTGACTATAGGACCTTCCTTAGGCCTTGGATGCAAATGAACGAAATTAGAGAAATCTTTCCATATGGATCGGTATTTTTTACAGAACGCACTATTTGAATCAAAGTTGTATCCGTAGGAAGAAATGGAAATATCGCCGCTTTCAGGATAGATATATTTTGCTCCTGATAAAAATGAATAGTAATAAGCGATTTTTAGTCTTTTATATTTTAACGGATCATCATTTCTAAATCCACCGTACCATTCGTTGGCAATATGACTTGCCCACCAGTCTTTTCCGTATGCTTTTGAAGCACCCCTTGCTGACGCAAACATCAATTCAGGATTTCCGCACATCATTTCAACAGCGGTATGGTCAACGCCGGCTTCAAAGTTATATCTGTTAAAGAGTGTAGCTTCAACTGCAAGTACGGCCGGTACATTCAATTCTCTGTCAATGTTCACTCTTGAAGCAACATGATTAACATAATTTTGTTTTGCTTCTTCTAAGTTTTTAAAAACGGGCTTTTCTATGTTTAAGTCCTCATAATAGCCTTCAAGCCAGCTCGCTAATCCGCCCGTCTCACCAATCATATCACCCACAAAATATTCCCCGGCTATATTTTTTAAGTCATGGACGATATCTTTATTTAAATGACTGGTTTTTCCTTTAGGAGCACCTCGCTGTTGTGTATATAAAAATGCAAAATATATTTGGTTTTCTCTAAAAAAGTTTGCCCATTCATACCAAATCGACTTACGGAGTTCTATCGGTTTCATCATTATAAGTACGAAATCCAATTTGGACAAATCGTAATTTTCTTTAATATAAGTTATATAATTATCAAAATCATCAATATGTTCACCTATTTCAAGTCCAATTCGTACATAGTCTTTAAAATTTGCAGTATTATCCATTTTAATAATCTCCCAACCACAAAATTATTATTTTACAATAATACACAGTTTAGCACATTATAGAAAAGAAGTATATCAAAATAACGACATAAAAAAGGGGACAGACCTCGTTTTATAGCCTGGAGATTATTTCAAGTAAATTTGGTGGATATAAATATAAAATAAACTAATACACTTGCTTCAACTATTTTTAATATAAATATCAATTTTGGAATTGGAAGATATAGTAACAGGTTCAATCCTATTCTAAGAGGGTGGATTTAATAACATGAATAATAGTAAGAATTAAAATATGGCTATAATGATTTCTGCTACTTTATAATCGTCATTTCTCTTGTATAAATATCCATGTTACATATTGTTTTAAGTAAAGATTTTAAAGAAAGTAGGTATTATTATGGTTGTTGCAATAATATCGTCAAAGGGTCAGATTACTATTCCAATAGAAATAGACGAAAACATGGATTAAAAGAAGGAGATAAGATAGTATTTGTCGAACAGAACAACAATATTATACTTTGAATTGTGATAAATTAGCTTTTTACAAAGAATATTTCACACATTTTGAAATTTTATATATAGTAATAAAAATTAAGTTTGAAGAGGTGGCATGCATATGAGTTTTTTACAGATTGGTTTCGCGAGGCAGGACATCACAGCACCGCTTGGAGTCAGCATTGGTGGTTATTATGTCCCAAGGAGGGCCGACGGTATTCTAGACCGTCTATATGCCAATGCGTTAGCATTTAGTGACGGGGAAACGACCACGATTCTATTTAGCCTGGACCAGCTTTCTATAAACACGAAGCAGATGGACATCTATCGCGGTATGATTGCCAAGGAAGCCGGTATTCCGTATGAGGCAGTGTTTATCGCTTGCACTCACTCACACACCACTCCTCTTGTTAAGCAAAAAGAAGGTGACTCTCTTTACGTAGATCTGTTAGGGCGCCTGCTTTGTGATGCTGCAAAAATGGCTTTAGCCGATTTAAAGCCGGCCAGACTTGGCATCGCAAGAAGTACTGCCTCCAAAGTATCATTTATACGCCGTTTCCGTATGAAAGACGGTTCCATACTCACAAACCCGGGTGTCAACAATCCTAATATCGTCGGACCTATAGGCACTTCGGATGATATGGTGCAGGTGGTGCGTATCCGGCGTGAGGGTGGTGACGATATAGCTATTGTCAATTTTCAGGTCCATCCGGACACCATTGGTGGCTGCAGCTTCTCTGCCGACTATCCGGGATTTGTGCGCAATACATTCGAAAACGCTGTCCCCGGAACCAAATGTATTTATTTCAACGGCACTGCGGGTGATAGCAACCATGTTAATGTGTTCCCGGAGGCAGGTGACCTCAATGACCTTGTCACTGATACTTTTGATGATGTTGCCAGAGGTTATGAACATTCACGGCACATGGGTCTTGCGATAGCGGGAGCGGCAATGCAGGTATATGAAAAGGCTGCGCCTGTTTGCGGTGGCAAGGTTCACTACATGCAGCAGACGGTAAAAGTCCCGTCCCAAAAAGGTGATCCGTCTTTGATACCCGAAGCAAAGCGTATTGTAGAACTTCATGACTCGGGTCGGGATAATGAGTTGCCTTATCGAGGCATGCAGCTGACCACAGTGGTTGTAGAAGCTCATCGTATGATAAATTTAGTGGACGGTCCGGACTTTTTTGAATTGAATATTACCGGCGTCAGCATAGGTAACGTAGCCTTTATTGGCATTCCGGGCGAACCTTTTACCGATGTGGGACGCAGCATAAAAGCTCAATCTCCGTTTGCCGCGACAATCCCATGCTGCCTGACCAACGGTTCCGAAGGATACTATCCAATGCGCTCTGCTTATGAAGAGGGAGGTTACGAGGCACGAAGCTCCAGATTCAAGCCGGGTGTGGCGGAAGCACTCATCGATAGTTCGGTTTCCATTCTCAAAGCTCTGCATAATGAATAATAATATTGCCCTTTTATCATGGCACATGGTAAAATGTAGAAATAGATAAGACATAAGTATATTAATTATCCGGGGGGTATAATTTGAGGTATGCTATAGTAGCTGACATACATGGTAATTTAATCGCTCTAAAGGCTGTATTAAATGATATTTATAAAAATAAGGTTGATAAAATTATTTTACTTGGTGATTATTATTTTGATTTTCCATGGACAAATGAGATTGTTGATTTAATAAGAAACATTAAGAATTCTTACGCTGTAAAAGGAAATAAAGAAGATTATCTTAAGAATTTGGAGAATCAAGATCAAAGTTCTTGGACAAGACTTAAGTATAAGTGTAATTTTTATGAGGTAAAATATATTTATGTAAATCCTGCTTATACAAGTAAAGTATGCAGCGGTTGTAGTAGTTTTGGTAAAAGACAAGGTGATGTGTTTGAGTGTCCCATATGTGGGAAAAGTCATGCGGATTTGAATGCAAGTATTAATATTTTAATTAGAAGAACGATTAACAAAGTAAGGAGTTATATATGTTTTTATATCATTACTATGACAAATCAATAGGTCCGTTTGTTAATCTATCAGATATACCTATGGATGAAGCAAAATATATTCTTGATTCAATCAAAGAGACTAAACCAAACGTTCAATGTGCAAAACGTCAACCGGCATACATGGAGGACAGGTATTATTACGAAGAAATTCTTAGAACAGAGTTTTCGAAAAAAGGTGGGATTTTAAGGAGAAAATCACCGAATTATATGGTAGTAGAACATAGTCCATGGTTAGGTACATGGTTTGAAAACTGCGCTTTTATAAAGATTCCTATTGAAGAATTTGACTTAAAAACCGTTTCTTTTACTTATGGTGATTCTCATCCGACATTCAGTCCGAGACCAAGAGGGGATGACTGGAAGGAATATCGAAGACAGCTTTATACTTACGAAGAAATATTGCATCTTATAAAAAAGTACGGATTGCCACAGGATTGGAATAACGATGGAAAATATGGTCCGGAACGATATATCGAGGCTCATATATGGGGTGACGAAACGATAGATAAATATCGGTATGTTGCTTGTGGGAGTACATAGAAGGAGTTTGTTCATATGGAAGTAAAAAGAGTAAATAGAATATTATCTATGTTGTTTGATGAGATGAAGACTTTAACGGATCAAGGCAGAGCTTTACCTATTCGATGGAATGTCATGCATATGTATTCAAGTTCTCAACTTGCGAAACTTCTTGCTCTTCGCAGAGGAATTGATCCCGAATTAGCGGCTATTGCGGCAGCGCTCCACGATATTGCTGTAATTGTAACGATGAAGACTGAAAAGCATGCGGAACTGGCAGGTGAGCATGTTCGTAATATAATAAAAAAGTATAACGATGGTCCTTGGACGAAACTTCCTAAGATTACAAAAGAAGAAGAGGATTTATTGGTTAATGCTATTGTAAGACATAGCGATAAAGCAACTTTTTCAGATGATGCTTTTGTGGAACTGCTGAAAGATGTTGATTCTTTGGATCGGTATTTACACGGAATAAACACCGAGGGAGCATATTTTGAACGCTGCAACAGGGTGTTAAATGAACTTGATATAGAACAGTAACTGCTAATTCTTTATATAATGGGGGTTTTATGAATAACATGTTTCTGGTAAGACCTGCGAAAGAGGATGAACATGAATTAATTGATATGATGATAGAATGGGAACAAAGAGACGAACGAATTGTTCCTGGCATATTAAAAAATTATAAGCCCGATTATAATGATTTTCTTAATCTTTTGGACCGTTGTCATAACGGCATCGGGTTGACGGAAAAACAAGTTCCGAGTACGCTTTTCATATTAAAGGAACTAAACGGAAATGTTTTAGGAGCTTTATCATTAAGACATTATTTATCTGATGATTTAAGGAACTATGGAGGGCATATGGGTTATGGAATACGGCCTTCTAAGCGGAATAATGGGTTAGGTAAAAAACTGCTTGCATTGGGATTGTTAAATGCAATGGAATTTGGTTTGCAAAAGGTATTTATCCACTGTGATAAAGACAATATAGCATCATCAAAAGTCATAGAAGGAAACAATGGAATTCTTGAATGGGAAGGTTACTATGAACCGGTAGAGAGACATATTAAACGGTATGTGGTTGATCTAAATAGTAATAATAAGTCCTAATCCAATAAAAAGATATATTATATCAATTGTAAAGATGCCATCTTTGAGTATGGAAATGCTGAGATAAATTCTGCATCGTGCTCTAATAGATTGTACCGATGATATTTTTCACAAAACAGTGAAAAATATTTGACATTAACAATATTGCCCTTTTGTCATGGCGTATGGTAAAATGTAGAAATAGATAAGACATAAGTATATTAATTATCCGGGGGTATAGTTTGAGGTATGCTATAGTAGCTGACATACATGGTAATTTAATCGCTCTAAAGGCTGTATTAAATGATATTTATAAAAATAAGGTTGATAAAATTATTTTACTTGGTGATTATTATTTTGATTTTCCATGGACAAATGAGATTGTTGATTTAATAAGAAACATTAAGAATTCTTACGCTGTAAAAGGAAATAAAGAAGATTATCTTAAAAATTTGGAGAATCAAGATCAAAGCTCGTGGACACATGAGCAATTTGCACCACTGTATTGGAATTTCAAGCAACTGTCCGTGAAAAGTCGTGAATTCTTATACTCATTACCAGAAAGTTCAGTCATTCAAGCAGGTAAGTATAAAATATATATAGCCCATTCACCGCAAACTCATTTTGGGAGAACTGTTATTGATTCTTTAAATGGTGTTAATTACAGGAATATTCTTTTAAAACATTCAGAATTTACACACGAAGATTATCTGCTATATGCAAAGAATCTTTTGCTTAATGATCCCGTTCTAAATGATTTACTTTCCGGGTTTCCGAAAGGAATATATCTGTTCGGTCATTATCATACTCAATGGTATGCGGAGATTTCAGGGAAATTGCTTATAAATCCGGGTTCGTGCGGGCAACCAATGGATAATGAAAATA
Source organism: uncultured Clostridiaceae bacterium (assembly GCA_964547525.1). Lineage (GTDB taxonomy): Bacteria > Bacillota > Clostridia > JAAYHZ01 > JAAYHZ01 > CAZJOD01. The sequence continues at coordinate 4,074 of CAZJOD010000026.1, read as the reverse complement.
CATACGGGTTTGACGACTTTATGTCAATAGTAAATATAATGCCATGGGTTGTTATAATGAAGTTTGATGAAACAAATCTAGTCGGAATGTGGAAAATTGATTTATTTGAGCCGAACAAGGACTCGGTTATCCACTCTGTTTTTACGCCGCAGCTTGGTACTTATAAGGGTTATGAAGTTGTCGTCATTTTTGCACGGTATCAAAATAAGTGGCTTTATGGACGGGCAAAATCCAGAGATGTGTTTGAAATGATTGGCGGCGGCATTCAAATTGGCGAGACGCCGTTAGAAGCTGCCAAAAGAGAGTTATACGAAGAAACAACTCAAACACATAATCTATAGGGAGTACATAAAGACGTTATTGAAGGTTTCAACCTTAGGTTGAATTGATATTGAGACAGTTAATACAATAATAGCATTCTGTTTTATTCAGAAATAGAATTGCATCAGTGCCTCTTCGCGGTTCATTGTTTTTTCATAATGATATAAAGATTGTGTGTATAGACCCTCCTTGGTCGCAGAGAAGGCACCCTACGCCGTTCTGTAGAATACATTCCTGTTTCATGTGGTTATACTTTCGCATCCGCTTTTATGCATTAATTATAAAATCAATGTTGCCCTCTTATAACGGTACGTGGTAAAATATAACAGATAATAAGTGACATAAACAAATACGGTTATGAGTACCGGTACTAGGACCCGCGAATTAAGTTATTGGAGTAAAATTTATTATAAATTAATCTATCCACAGCGGACTCTCTACTCCGCTATATGGAAATATCCTAATAAACGAGGAGAATTACAATGGATGATAACAATTTTGCGGCAGTCGGAGCGATTGTTCTGCATGACAATAAGGTATTGCTTGTTCGGCATACATACGGTCCGTCGGCAGGTAAATTATTGAATCCCGGTGGGATGCTTAAGCAAGGAGAAATGCCTTATGATGCAATTAAGCGTGAGGTTTTAGAGGAAACAGGTGTAATGGTAGAACCGGTCGGATTAATCGCTGTTCGGTGAATAACTGGTATATGGCGTTTTTATGCAACCTTGTTGCAGGAGAACCGAGATGCGATAACTGCGAGAACAGCGATGCAATTTATTTGGATTGCTGCGAAGCTATAGAACGCGTTGATGTAACAGATACGGCTAAGGCTCTTTTGAAAATTGCTCTTGACGGAAAAGCACTGTCAATGCTTGATGCAAGAAAAGGTCGGAATATGTTCGCGGCAAATCAACGATGCTCTCCTATCATGGGACATGGCAAAATATAGTAGCATTATTATCATACGTAAAAATTTACAGGGGAGGTGTAAGAATGAACGCAAAGCAATTAATTCAACATTTAGATCGGGACTTTATTTTACCTGAATGTAGTGATAATTGGTCCGAAATTCATTTTAATGATTTTTATTCTAATAACTTCAAGGATAGATTTATGGGATTAGTTTTAGATAATGCAAACCATATTGAAAGGGTATATACGACAGTTTTTGCGTCAGAAAACGTTATTAAGTATCTTATTGATAATAATATTTCAGATTCTTTACTTTTTACGCATCATCCAATGGCTTGGGATATAACAAAACGACCCGTTTTTACAGAAATAAGTCAAGAACACTTACAAGCATTTAGGGAAAGAAGAATCTCACTTTACAGTCTGCATACTCCATTAGATAGAAATAGCGATTTTTCTACTTCTGTCAATTTAGCAAGAGCCTTTGGGGCAAATATTCTTGAAGGATTTGGAGATTATCATGGATGTCAAATAGCAGTAATTGCACAAGTGAAAGAAAAAAATATGAAAGAACTACAACTTCACTTTGAAAAAGCTGTTGGACACAGTGTAAAGTCATATCCGTATGGCAAAAGTAATATTGATACCGGTTTAGTCGCTTTTTGTGCAGGTGGAGGAAATGAACCTGATTTTTATAATTTTTTGATAACAAGAGGGATTACTACATATGTAACAGGAATAACTGCCATAAATAATGATTATCAACCTTCAGTGCATGCTCATCAAATAGCCGAAAAGTATAAAATAAATGTCATTGGTGGAACGCATTATTCAACCGAAAAGTTTGCATGCATAAAAATGAAAGAATATTTCAACAGGTTTGAAGTATTTTGTGAGTTTATTGAAGATAAACCTTGTTTTGAAGATATGTAGTAAATAATGGCTTTGATCCAAAGAGCATATGTTGGCTTTCATGAAGGTGGCTTTAGCCAAACGGAGGTATTATTGAAAAAGTAACATAAGATCTAATAAAGTATTCTTTGGGAATGAAAAAGAAAAGAAGTTGGAATTTAAATGGGTTGAAATTGATCAGATAACCGTGTTAGATATATACCCAATATTTCTAAGAAAAGCTTTAAAAAATATACCGACAGGAATAAAGCACTATATAAATTCAGATATATAAGGAATGACAAACAGTCATTCCCTATTTCACCAATTAAAATAATTTTGTGTTTTATTCAAAAACCTCGTTTAATTCTATTAATGCTATTTCTAATTTATTAATTAAATCATTGAAATTGGGAAGAGTGCGCATCTTTGAATAAATAGCATCTTTTTTAAGACTATCAAGTAATATTTTGCATTCAATTTTATTACTTTTGAATTTATTTGCATCTAATTCTTGTAAATACCAGGTAAAATTAAGCTCATCATGATCAGAATTATCATGATGTATTACAAAGTCAACTTGTTGATTAAGAATGCCAATAGCGTCATCCATGTTATTAGCATTAATCAAAGAAAAAACCTTATAGAAAAAATTAGTATTAATTGCGTAATTCCAAATATTTGTCTTACCGTTTTTGTTCGCAATATTCAGGAAATTATTTGATAATTCAATATATTTTATCGCTTTTTCATATTCCGTTAGTTTATTATGGACTGAACATAGAACAAAACATGCCTTAAAAATACCATCTATACTATTTAATAAACGTTCCTGTAATATTTTTATTGCTGATTTATAATCTCCTTTTAATATATGAGACCTACTAATTACGCCGGTTATATCTATATGAGACTCAATAGATTTTAAAATATTAATAGCTTTGTCATATTCACCAATGTCATTGAATATACCTGCTAAAGACAGTTTCGATTGATCAACAATTTTACTTTCTGTACAGTTTTGAATAATCATTTCAAAGATACTTATTGCTTGATATGTATATAAGTCTTTATCATAATTCTGTGTTTGTGCAAGACCCTGTTTTGCTTTTGCACGTTGATATTCAATATTATAATTAATAGGGAATGTCTGAATTTCTTCGATTAATTGTAATGCTTTATTGTAATTACGGCTAAAGTTCAGTTGTTCTATTTCTATCAAATATTCATTTATATCCATGTTTTTTTCTTGAATATTATATCCTAATATATAATCAACAGATACACCGAAAAATTCGGCCATAATAGGTAATAAACCTATATCCGGATATGATACATCTGTTTCCCACTTGGAGACGGCCTGGGCTGTTACTCCTATATTTTTAGCAAGCTGCTCCTGCGTTATTTTACATTTCTTTCTCAATTGTAAGATAGTTTGTCCTATTGACAAATCCATGAAACTTTTCCTCCATAACATTATTTTACAATGCATTGTTAATTTTAAGTATACCTCAGACCATTACGATGTCAATTGAATGGTTTTACAGTTCATTATCTTAATATCAACCGTTCGTTGAATTAAACAGAATAATAAATACCGATGCACTGTTCTAGAATTATAAATAATTACATAATCGATATAATATATGGTAATATATGTTTGTGTTGTCGAAGGCTTTGTGAATAGTATTTTATTTTTGATGAGTTATTTGATGGAAAAGGTTTATAAAATGAAATGTGAATATTAATTATTATTTTTCTTACTCGTAGTAGTTTGATATCTGTTATTAAAATGGAGAAGAAACTTGATGGTTAATAGAAGCATTTTTATATAAATACAATCAGACTGAAAAAATGTGATCTAATGGCATTTAAAATTTTAGTGAGGTGGTGATTATTATGAAATCTATTGTTTTATGTGACAATAATGAGCCGGAAAAAGTGTTG
>CAZJOD010000025.1:0-29812 GCA_964547525.1 uncultured Clostridiaceae bacterium | reverse complement strand
ATTTTTAAAACTTGATTTTAAAAATGTACGCCGGCCCGTGGACGCTCGATGCGGCCGTGGGCCTTAATAAATAGGATACATTTTTAAAACTTGATTTTAAAAATGTACGCCTATAAGTACAGATATTTTTTTTGTCTTTATAATGTAAAATATTTGACCTTGATAAAAGTTGGCACCTTTTTCCGGGTGTGATATAATAGGTTCATATCATGTATCAAGGAGTTCGTTTATGCAATATGTAAAAATAAAAGACATGGAAATATCCAAATTAATTTTAGGTACCGTACAGCTTGGAATAAATTACGGCATTGCAAATAAAAAGGGACTACCTGACGTTAAATCAAGGTTTGATATATTGAGAACAGCTTTATCAGGGGGAATTAACACCTTAGATACGGCCATGGCATATGGTGAATCAGAAAACATTATCGGAGAATACTTGGAAAATTGTAAAAATTATAAAAAACCTTATATTGTAACGAAAATATCAGGTTTAAAACATTATATGAAGCAAAAAGAGGTCTATGAATATTGCATAGATTCCGTTAAGCTTTCGGCAGAGCGTTTGAAAGTAGATAAAATACCAATATTGTTATTGCACAGTTATGATGAATTAAAAATCGGTGGTAAAGCTGCATTGGAAGCTTTGGAATTTTTAAAAAGCGAAGGAAAAATAGGAATAGCCGGTATATCACTTTATGCTACGGACGATTTTGACACGATTATGCAATATCCTGTTATAGAAGCGGTTCAAGTACCAATGAGCATTTTTGATCTGCAGCTTATAACCAATGGTGTTCTAAACGATTTAAAGCAAAAGGGTCTGATTGTATTTATAAGGAGCGTTTTTTTACAGGGTCTTATGTTTTTAAAACCGGAAGAATTAACTAAAAATCTGACAAAGGCCGCTCCATATATAGAAAAGCTCAATGAAATATCTCAACGTGAAAAAATAAGTATTGCTCAATTGGCAACGGTTTTCATACGAGATATGGCCGGGGTCACGGGACTGGTTTTAGGTTGTGAGACCGTTTCACAAATAAAGCAAAATATTGATTTAATTGAGTCCCTGTCTTTACCGAACAAGTTAACCGAAGAGTTGTTTGAAGTTTTTTCCGATTTTCCCCGAGATGTAACCGACCCGAGAACTTGGGGAGCTAAATAGATTTTGGAGGTATGTAATAAATTGGCTACTAAGAAAAACATGCATAAAGGAAAACAAAAAATTAAAAAACACCCGGAACATTTAAAAGTAGCAAAAGACGGCGTAAATAAAGCTGAGAAGACTGAGTCAAAAAAGAAAAACGCAATGAAAAACAAAGATATTGCAGGAGTCCTTATTCTGACGACCGGTATTTTACTTTTTGTAGGATTATACATACAAGAAAAGGTAGGGCCGTTTGGTGATCTTGTGGCCATGTTATTAGGCGGATTGTTCGGTTGGCCGTCGGTTTTGCTTCCGATAATAATAATAATGTATGGAATCGGTATGCTGTTTTCTAAGAAAAAAAATATAAAAGGCTCAGGGCTACTGCTTTTTGTATTATTTGTCATTTTAATTTCTGCAATGACACAGACTGCATATTATGCTTCTCATGTGGATGAATTTATAAATATGTCTTTCGGTAACAAAATAAACAGGTTTTTCAGTAACGGTACAAGACTGGCAGGTGGGGGTGCGGTAGGTGCTTTATTAGCCATGCCGTTAATATCAATATTTCAGATATTAGGTACTATAGTTATACTAACAGCTTTTCTTTTAATTACTGTAATCTATATTACGAATATGTCAGTAAGTGAATTTTTACAGATTATATTCGGCTTGGTTAAAAGAGGGTTTACCAAGCCTATACAAGCTATTAAATGTAAAATGGAAAATAGCATCCATGTAGATGAAAAACCTGAACCGAAATTAGAAGGCTTCAATATAAAAGAAAACGATAAAAAGCAAGATCATAAGAAAAGAATATTTGATATCAATATTTTGGATAGCCTTAAAAATCCTGCGTATGATGAACCTGAAGATGAACAGGACCCTGAGCCCGGAATTCAATTTGCAGAACCGGATGAACCGGAACAGGAACCTGTAAAAGAAGAAAAACGTATTCCGAAAGAGCGAAAAGAGCCTGCAAATATTGATATAAAACTAACACCAAAAGAACAAAAAGATTTAAATAAGCAGTTGTCAGAAAACGCCGAAGAAAAGTTTTACCAATACGAATATCCCAAGGCGTCTTTGCTCATGGATCCTCCTCCTATAAAAAAGGATAAAGATGAAAAAGATGTTACCATACAACAGGCTACAAAATTGATAGATACTTTAAACAGTTTCGGAGTTGAAGCTACAGTTTCGATGATTACCAAAGGTCCGGCTGTCATTCGATATGAACTTAAGCCGGAAACCGGTGTGAGAGCTAAAAGATTTGTAGATTTGGCTGATGATATAGCACTTAATTTAGCTGCCAGATCCATAAGGGTTGAAGCTCCTATTCCGGGTAAAGACGCTATAGGCATCGAGATACCTAAAAACAAAGTTACACCCGTATATTTTAAAGAATTGATTACATCACCCGAATTTATCAGACATCCCGGTAAAATGGTTATGGCCTTAGGTAAGGATATAATAGGAAATACTATTGTGGCCGATATATCAAAAATGCCACATCTATTAGTAGCCGGAGCGACAGGGTCAGGTAAAAGCGTATGTATTAACAGTTTGATTATGAGTATATTATTCAAGGCGTCTCCCGATGAAGTCAGATTGTTGATGATAGATCCTAAAATGGTTGAGCTTTCAAGATACAACGGTATTCCCCACTTGTTGATTCCTGTTGTAACCGATCCGAAAAAAGCCGCAGGAGCACTACATTGGGTGGTACAAGAAATGTTGGACAGATACAACCTGTTTTATTCTAATAAAGTGGTAGATATAGAAAGCTATAACGAATTGGTTACTAAAGAAGGTACTGCGGAGAAGATGCCTCAGATCCTAATTATAATAGATGAGTTGGCGGATCTAATGACCGTTGCTAAAAATGAAGTTGAAGACAGTATTCAAAGGTTGGCGCAAATGGCAAGAGCTGCGGGTATGCATTTGGTTATTGCAACACAAAGACCTTCGGTCAATGTTATTACCGGGGTAATAAAAGCAAACATACCGTCAAGAATTTCTTTCGCTGTGTCCAGTCCTCAAGACTCCAGAACCATTTTAGACAAGGGTGGAGCTGAAAAGCTTCTTGGTAAGGGTGATATGCTGTTTCATCCTTTAGGAGAAAATGTACCGATTAGGATTCAAGGCACGTATGTAAGTTCGGAAGAAGTGGCGAAAACAGTAGAATTTGTAAAATCTAAAGCTCCGGCTTCATACAATGAAGATATAATGGAAAAAATAGATAAAGACACTATATCCATTTCTCCTGACAGTGATGCAAAAGAAGCTGATGAATTATTGAATGAAGCTATTGAATTGGTTGTTGCTCAAGGTCAGGCTTCCACATCATATGTACAACGAAAATTATCCATAGGATACGCCAGAGCCGGAAGAATTATAGATCAAATGGAGGAGAGAGGTATTATAGGCGGATATGAGGGCTCTAAACCAAGACAGGTTTTAATTTCAAAAGACGAATGGTATGAGATGAAGATGCGTGACGAAATGCTTTCGGTAAATGATATGCAATCGGGAATATTCGGTAATAATAAATATAAAGATATTAGATAATATTTTAATGGCTTAAAAAACTTAGATATACAGATATTAGACTTGTTAAGCTGTATTTGTAAATTTAAAATACAATATATGATAAAAAAGTAGAAAGGTAAGAAAATGAGTGCACAAATATTAAACGGAAAAGATCTTTCCGTTTCTATAAGAGAAGAACTGAAAAAAGAAGTCGATGAATTGGTAAACAAGGGTATAACACCCGGACTAGCTGTTATTTTGGTGGGTGACGATCCGGCTTCAAAAGTGTATGTGAACAATAAGAAAAAAGCTTGCGAACAAACCGGAATACATTCATTCCAATATTTTTTAGATTCCACCACTAAAGAGACCGACTTATTGGATATGATAGGACAATTGAACGAAGATCGAGCGGTTCATGGTATTTTGGTTCAATTACCTTTACCTTCACATATGGACGAACAAAAAATAATATCGGCTATTGACCCAAAAAAGGATGTAGACTGTTTTCACCCGTATAATATAGGGAAATTATTTACCGGTTCGCCCACATACTTACCCTGCACACCGGCCGGAGTTATGGAATTGATCAAATTATCCGGGATTGCACCTGCAGGGAAAGAATGTGTTGTGTTAGGAAGGAGTAACATTGTCGGCAAACCTTTAGCCGTTATGTTATTAAAAGAAAACGGTACCGTTACCATTTGTCACAGTAAAACCGGCAATTTAAAAGAAGTGACCAAAAGAGCCGATATATTGGTTGCAGCCGTAGGCAGAGCACACTTTATAACGGAAGATATGGTAAAGCAAGGTGCTGTAGTTATAGATGTTGGTATTAATCGTATGGATAACGGGAAATTAACAGGGGATGTTGATTTTGAGAATGTAAAAAATGTAGCTGCAGCAATAACTCCCGTACCTAACGGTGTAGGACCTATGACTATAACCATGCTGCTTAAAAATACAGTTGAAGCGGCACGGAAACAATAGTATGATTCAATTGATAAACTTTATTTTATTGTAATAAACGAACAAATATTTAACAAGAGTTGTAAAATTTATTGGTGAAAGTTAAAGTATTTTCAATGACCGGTACACTACGACTCACAGTAAGTGAGTTATTGCAGTTAAATTTTTAATATTGTTTATAGAATAAATCAATAAAATCACATTGTTAATCGGATCGGTTTGATAATCAGAATACTTTGAGTATAAGCCGGTTTTATTTACGTACAAGCTTAAAATGCCTTATAAAAAACTTGACATTCTATGAACATATTTATTACAATTAAACTGACACAGTAATGATTGTCTGTATATTGACAACTGAATAGGAGGTGGCTTATATAATAGATTATATAATTGGCTTTGTAATAGGGTTAATCATTGCAGTTTTTGCTTCAATTATAGCTTACAAAAAAGGTATCGAATACAGAAGAAGAGTTGCCGAAGAAGCGATCGGTAGTGCGGAGGAAGAGTCTAAAAGGATTGTTAAAGAGGCTGAACGCCAAGCCGAAGGTAGAAAACGGGAATTTCTTTTGATGGCCAAAGAAGAGGTTCATAAATCAAAGGTGAATTTGGACAAAGATGTTCGTGAGAGAAGAAGCGAACTCTTAAGGCAGGAAAGAAGACTGATACAAAAAGAAGAAGCTATTGATAAAAAGATCAGCGATCTTGAGGACAGATCTAAAGACCTGGATACGCGAGAAGAGGAGATACATGTAGCTAAAATTAATATTGAAGAAATTGAACGAAAACAGCTACAAGAGCTTGAAAGAATTTCCGGTTTGTCGATAGACGAAGGAAAGCAATTTTTATTAAATTCTCTTGAAAATGAAGTAAAACATGAAAAGGCAATGTTAATTAAAGAGATTGAAGAGAGAACTAAAGAAGAAGCGGATAGAAAAGCGAAAGACATTATATCCACGGCAATACAAAAATGTGCGGCCGACCATGTATCGGAAACTACGGTTTCCGTGGTAACTTTACCTAATGATGAAATGAAGGGAAGAATCATAGGTAGGGAAGGTAGAAACATCAGGACATTAGAGACGCTAACAGGAATTGACATTATAATAGACGATACTCCTGAAGCGGTTATTTTGTCAGGATTTGATCCTATACGCAGAGAAGTCGCCAGAATTGCATTGGAAAAACTAATTATCGACGGTAGAATACATCCGGCGAGAATTGAAGAGATGGTTATCAAAGCACAAAAGGAAATTGAGACCATCATAAAGGATGAAGGCGACAGAGCTACGTTTGAAACCGGTGTTCACGGATTACCGCCGGATATAATAAAATTAATTGGAAAACTAAGGTATAGAACCAGTTACGGTCAAAGTGTTTTAAATCACTCTATAGAAGTTTCTCATCTGGCCGGCATTATGGCAGGTGAATTGGGCATTGATACAATGCCTGCGAAAAGGGCCGGTTTATTGCATGACATCGGTAAAGCTGTGGATCATGAAGTGGAAGGTTCACACGTTACCATCGGTGCTGATATATTAAGGAAGTATAAGGAAAATGAAAAAATAATTAATGCGGTCATGGCCCACCATGGTGACTGCGAACCGACCGGTATTGAAGCAGTACTTATCCAAGCGGCCGATTCCATATCGGCGGCTCGACCCGGAGCTAGAAGAGAAACTCTTGAAGCGTATATAAAAAGAATTGAAAAACTTGAAGAAATTGCAGATTCGTTTGATGGTGTAGACAAGGTTTATGCAATTCAAGCAGGCCGTGAAATCAGAATTATTGTAAAACCGGATGAAGTTTCGGACGATGATTTGATAATAAAATCCAGGGAAATCGTAAAACGAATTGAAAATGAGTTGGAGTATCCGGGACAAATCAAAGTAAACATAATTAGGGAAACAAGAGCGGTTGATTATGCAAAATAATTTATGACAACTTTAATGGCTGTGGATAATTAAATCCATAGCCATTTTTGATGTTGATATAACAATTATATTAATATTTGATTACACTACAAAAAGAGGTGAATACAGTTATAAACCGAGCTATCGTTAAAATGATTTGCATGATATCCCCTATGTGATATAATAAAAGCATTATTTGAAAGGAATTTAATATGGAAGTACTATTCATAGGGGATATATTTGCCAAACAAGGCATGCAAGCCGTGCAAAAAGGTTTGGAAATATTAAAAAAAGAATATACCTGGGATTACTGTATTGCCAACGGAGAAAATGCAGCCGCCGGAAAAGGGATAAACGCCAGGATAGCAAACGAATTACACGAAATGGGTATTGATGGAATTACGTTGGGAAACCATGTTTGGGCAAGAGAAGAAGTATTGTTTTATATAGATTCGGATAACTATGTAGCTCGTCCGGCAAATTACAGTATCCATAGCCCCGGTAAAGGCGGTTTTATATTGGATGGTAAAAAGGGAGTATTGGGAGTTCTTAATCTTTCAGGCCGTGTATACATGCAACCGTGCAACTGTCCCTTTGAATCATGTGAAACTGAATTGCCGAAAATAAAGGAAAAGACAAAAGCGATAATAGTTGATTTTCATGGAGAAGCAACTTCGGAAAAAAGTGCTTTTGCATGGCATTTTGATGGTCGGGTAAGTGCGGTAATCGGCACTCATACACACGTACAAACAGCAGACGAAAGAATACTTCCGTTTGGTACGGCGTTTATTACCGATGTGGGAATGACCGGACCATATGAAGGAATTATAGGTACTGAAAGAGAATCGTCAATTAGCAGATTTTTAACCGGTGTGCCTGCAAAATTTTTACCTCAAAAAGGTAGTGTTATATTTAATGCGGTTCATATAAATATTGACGACAAAACAGGTCAATCAACAAATATCGAGAGAATTAACTTTATTTTGGAAATAGGAGTATGAATGGAGTACAGGATATTATCTAAAACCATAACCTTTGATGTTTTAGAAAAATATAAAAATGATTTTGTGCATTGTTATACCAGGGGTACCGACTCGGATGGTAATGACTTTGACTTTACACTTGAATCCGATAATGAAGATATTATGATAAAATTCACCGAAAATATTTATTTATTAGGTGAGACACATGGATTTAATGCGAATAATTTGGTTATGGTCAAACAGATGCATACCGATTATATAAAAAAAGTTACCGAAGATGATTTGACATGTTTGGATTCATATAAAAACCTCCCTGTTTTCGATGCTATGATAACAAATGTAAAAGGAGTGACATTAGCGACAAAACATGCGGATTGTGTTCCCGTTTATTTAGTGGATCCTGTAAAAAAGGCAATAGGATTGGCACATTCGGGATGGAAAGGGACATTAGACATGATTGCCGCAAAAACTGTAAGGAAAATGAAAGATGAATTACAATGTGAAGAAAAAAATATTATATGTGTAATAGGACCGTCCATATGCCCAAAATGTTATAATGTGCAAGAAGATGTCAGGTTGTTATTTATTAATAAATTACCTTGTTTATCCGAATACATCGATAAAGTGTCAACAGGTTATAAGTTGGATTTAAAAGGTGTAATACAATTCAGTTTGATAAATTGTGGTATAACGCCTGAAAACATATATGTATGTAATTTATGTACTTCATGCAACAACGATGTATTACATTCTCATAGAGCAAGTAAAGGAAAGTGCGGTAGATCTTTGGCTTTGCTTGGCTTAAGATAGTAACGAAGATTAAAATAAGATAAATAACCATAATGTTTCTTTAAATATTAAATAATTAAAGCAGGAAAACGATAATTTAATGAGATTTATTAAAAAGTTTTTTATTATAACAATTATATGGGTATTTCTTATTCCGGTGAAGGGTTGTCTGCCACCGGATGAATACCGGGATACGGATGTATTTCAAGAGCAAAAGGAAACCGGTGTAAAAATACCTACGGCACCAAAAAGCTCAGAGATTATATTGGCGTCCGTTAATGTATATGGGTCCGATCCTTTAAAATCGTCGGATGAGATAATGACTGCGTTTTATAGTTTGGTTTTTAAAAACCTTGTTGAATTGAACGAGTATCAGCAATGCATCCCTTCAATTGCAAGGAGCTGGAAGATAACCGATGACCCGAAAATATGGGAAGTTACTATCAATGATAAAATATATTTTCATGACGGTACCGAATTATCTGCCGATGATATTATATATACTATTGATACAATAAAAAATTACGGAGGGCAGTCTCCATATTTATATAATGTGAATAATATTAAATCATGTGAGGCTTTGGATAATAAAATTTATATTACTTTAACAAAAGAAGATTCATCATTACCTTGGAAGTTAAACATACCTATAATTTCAAGAAAAGATTTTCTCCAAACAAGAGATGATTCGTCTTTTTTAAATGGTACGGGACCTTTTAAGGTCATTGATTATAATGAGAATTTTATTTTAATAAAAAAGATTACTGATGACACGACAGTTCGGTTAAAGTCGGTCGATTCATATAAAGAAAGCAAAGAAATAATAAAACCGGGTAATAACTCTATTTCGATTGTACCCGGTAAAGAGGGTGAGTTATATACAAAAAGAGTGGATTTGTTTCAAACCGAGTACATTGGAAACCGTTTTGATTTTGTTTCGTTTAATGTTAATGCATTATTGCTGAACAAGCCAAATGTCAGGAAGGCAATATCATACTTTATCAATGTAGAAGAAATTGTAAATCAAGTGTACGGTGAAAATGCCGTTTACGCCGACTACCCTGTACACCCCAAAAGTTTTCTTAACGAATGGTCAATTGGAGCTATTCATGAATATGATCCTGAAAAAGGCAAAGAACTAATGGAAAGAGAAAAATTCCCTATGTCCGGAGGAGTATACCAAAGAATACAGCAGATAACCGGTAAAGACGAAGAAGGAAATACAATTTACTATTACAGATATTATCCTGTAAAATTTGAAATATTGGTTAATGCATACGATAGTGAAAAATGTATGATAGCGAAATTAATAAAAGAACAGCTGGAAAGCAACGGTATACAAGTTACAATCAACGAACAATCCGGTGAAAAGATTAAAGATTTGATAAAACGGAAGAGCTTCGACATATTAATTTCATCAATTTCTTTAAATAATATACCTGATCCTGAGATTATAGGTATGCTTTATACAAAAACCGGATTGACAGGAAGTAATGAAATGTATAACGTAAGCAATATTAACGACAATGTGTTGAACCAATTGTGTATACAAGCCGCTAAAGCCGGTAGTATGAGTGATATGATAAATGCATTGAATGATATACAGTATTATTTAAAAGATAATGTGAACTATATAGGTTTATGTTATATGAAAAAAGCATCTATTTATTCCAGAAGCATTATCGGCTCTTTCGGTCAGGATAATTTTTCATTTTTTAGAAACGGTGAATACCTGACTGTAAACTAAACGGATCATTCGTGCAATTAAAAGTATGGTCCGGATTTTATTTACACCTATACAATTTAAGTGTATAATTTTATAAGTATAAACAAGCTATGGAATATAACTAATTTTAATACGTCAATTTATAATTACCGTATTAAGACAGTCATATGAAATAGGATATTTTGTTTTGCGTATAATCGTTAATAATATTAGAAATAATCAAAATGTTAGGAGTATTTCAATGATTTGGTTAATAATAACCGTAATAATAGTATTGTCGGATCAATTGACAAAATATATCATTAAGTCAAATATCGAGTATGGAGAAATGATACCTGTAATAGAAAACTTTTTATATATTACGCATCACAGTAATACCGGTGCAGCTTGGGGTTTGTTTTCGAATTCTACTTTATTTTTGACAATCTTATCAGGGATTGTGATTATACTAATTGCAGCGGCAATGCCGAAATTTAATACGGCTCTTTTGAAATGGGCTTTCAGTCTCATATTAGGCGGTGCAATAGGAAATCAAATAGACCGTATATTATTCGGGAGAGTGACGGATTTTATAGATACCTATTATTGGGGATATAACTTCCCGATTTTTAATGTTGCCGACAGTTCTATAGTAATAGGGAGTATTTTGCTTTTAATATACATGTTCTTTTATTACAAAGATGAAGATTTTTCATTTTTGGAACGAAAGGCCGCTAAGGAGAAAAATAATACATGATTGAGTACAAAGATGAAATGGGTAATTATGATTATTCCGATGAAACGGAATCGGAAATAATTGATCAATCGGAAGAAGTGACCTTTACTTGCGAGGAAGCCACATCAAGATTGGACGGATGGTTAACTTTTTTTATGGAAGGTTATTCCCGCGCATATGTTAAAAAGTTGATTGTGGAAGGTAAGGTAAGTGTTAACGGCACTACCGCACAAAAAGCGGGTATGTCGGTAAGAAAAGGTGATATTGTAAAGGTTTTAAAACAAGAACCTAAACCGCCGGAAGCTGTGCCTCAAAAAATCGATATAAATGTTATTTATGAAGATCAGGATATAATAGTTGTGGACAAGGAAAGAGGGATGGTTGTTCATCCCGCACCCGGAAACAGAGACAAAACATTGGTTAATGCGCTACTTTACAAGTATGAGAATCGCTTGTCGGATATAAACGGTGTTTTACGTCCCGGAATCGTTCATAGGATAGATAAAGATACATCGGGCATTTTGGTTGTTGCAAGAAACAATCAAGCACATCAAAAACTGGCGGCTTTATTTAAAACTCATGAAATAAAAAGAGAATACCAAGGTATTTGCAAAGGTGTTTTACCGGTTGACAAAGGTGTGATCAAGACGAACATCGGCAGGCACCCGGGAGACCGAAAAAAGATGGCGGTTGTAAAAAGCGGCGGAAAAGAAGCGGTGACTCACTTTTGTGTAACCGAGCGTTTTGATAAATACACATCTTTCGAAGCGCTGTTGGAAACCGGTCGTACTCATCAGATAAGGGTGCACATGGCATATATAGGTCATCCTATAGCAGGAGATGAAATATACGGAGGTAAAGACGAATTTGGTATAGAACCGGGGCAGATATTGCATGCAAAAACGTTAGGCTTTAAACATCCGGGCACTGACCGATATGTTGAATTTCATTCGGAGCTTCCTGACTACTTTGAAAAAGTGAGAAATATAATTATGGAGAGGCAATATGGACGATAAAATAAACGGGATATTTCAAAGAACTGAAATGTTACTCGGATCAGATGCGATTGCCAAACTAAAAAACAGTAAGGTGATTGTTTTAGGAATTGGAGGTGTCGGATCACATTGCATCGAAGCGTTGGCTAGAGCCGGTATTGAAAACCTAACGGCTGTAGATTCCGATATAATTGTAGAATCAAACATTAACAGGCAAATTCATGCCCTACACTCCACTTTAGGCAGGAGTAAAGTGGAAGTAATGAAAGAAAGGATCCTGGATATAAATCCGGGTGCGCAGGTACAAGCTGTCCGGTATTTTATAACAGCAGAGGACGACTTAAGTTATTTATCGGAATATGATTATGTTGTAGATGCAATCGACAATGTTACGGCAAAATTGCATGTAGCCAAATTTTGCTACGATAAAGGTATAAGGCTGGTGAGCAGTATGGGTACAGGAAATAAGACAGACCCCGGGAAGTTTTTAGTTGATGATATTTACAATACAAGTGTTTGCCCTTTGGCAAGAGTCATCAGAAGAGAATTAAAAAAAAGGGGTGTTGAACGATTAAAGGTGGTTTACTCAAAGGAACAACCCAGGGAAACATATATTTTAAATCCTGAGAAGAGGATACCTGCAAGTATTTCTTTTGTACCGCCTGTAGCCGGATATATCCTAGCCGGTGTGGTTATCAAAGATTTGGCGGGTATATAATATTAAGAGGTAAAAAATGAACTTTGGAAAAGTAAACATATTTACTGGACATTTTGGTAGCGGTAAGACCGAAACTGCGGTTAACTTTTCGGTTATGCTGCTTAAAAAAGGTTATAAGACGGCCTTGGCTGATATGGATATAGTAAATCCGTATTTTAGATCTGCGGATGTAAAAGAGAAAATGACCGGTATGGGAATGAAAGTAATAGTTCCGATATTTGCAAATACTAATACCGATGTACCCGCTTTAACAGGTGAAATTAATATAGTGTTTGAAGATAAAGAACTATATTCGGTGTTGGATGTTGGAGGTGACGATTTAGGCGCTAAGGTTATTTCCACATATAAGAAAAAAATTATAAAAACCGATTACAGACATTTCTTTACTGTAAATGTGAAAAGACCTGCAACATCCGATTCGGATAAAATTATAAAATATGTAAGAGAAATTGAAAATGCGTCAGGTTTAAAGGTAACCGGACTAGTAAATAATACAAATTTAATGAATTTGACTTTACCGGATGATATAATAGAAGGCAAGAAAATAATAGAGCGCGCAGCTGATGCATTAAACATACCTGTTTCTTTTCATTGCGTGATGTGTGAATCGGTTTCAAATTGCACGTTCAGCGATGAAGTGGTTATGGATTATGATAGCGAATGTAAAAAATATCTTAGGTTCTTAAGTGATAAAGATAATGTGCTTTTAATGAAAAAGTACATTGGAAACTTGCGGGGTGTACAAAGATGAACTCAAAAATTAAAGATGAACATATCGATCGTTTGTTTGAAGGTATTTTGAATTTAAAAACAGTAGACGAATGCTACAATTTCTTTGAAGATGTTTGCACAATCTCTGAAATTAAAGCTATGGCACAAAGATTTCAGGTTGCCATTATGTTGCATCAAAACAACAAATATACGGATATAACCGAGAAAACAGGTGCCAGCCCCGCTACTATCAGTAGGGTCAGTAGATGTTTGAATTATGGTGCGGACGGTTATATGACGGTTTTAAAGAGGCTGTTTGACAAAAAATAGTACGGAGGTTTTAGATGGGTGTATTTAGTAAATTGTTCGGAACTTACAGTGACAGGGAAATTAAACGAATAGAACCGATTGCAAATCAAATAGAAGAATTGGCGGGCGAAATGGCAAAGCTCAGTGATGACGAGCTTAAGAAAAAAACGGTTGAGTTTAAGCAAAGGATGCAAAGCGGGGAAACACTCGACGATTTAATGCCTGAGGCTTTTGCTGTGGTAAGAGAAGCGTCCGGTCGTGTTTTGGGTATGCGTCATTTTTATGTTCAACTTTTAGGAGGTATTATACTGCACCAAGGTAGAATTGCGGAGATGAAAACAGGTGAAGGTAAAACTTTGGTGGCAACTCTACCTGTGTATTTAAATGCATTGACAGGTCAGGGAGTTCATGTGGTAACCGTTAATGATTACTTGGCTAAACGTGATAGTGAGTGGATGGGAAAAGTATATGAATATCTGGGATTATCGGTAGGCTTGATCATACATGACATGAATTCCGAAGAAAGGCGAAAAGCGTATAACTGTGACATAACATACGGAACTAATAATGAATTCGGCTTCGATTATCTCAGAGATAATATGGTGATTTATAAAAACGATATGGTTCAAAGAGAACATGTATATGCCATTGTTGATGAGGTTGACAGTATATTAATTGATGAAGCCAGAACACCGTTGATTATATCCGGACAGGGAGATAAGTCAACAGATTTGTATCAAAAAGCGAATGCTTTTGTTATAAGATTGAAATCGGTGGTTTATAAAGAAACAGATGATAAAAAACATGATGATGATGTAGATGCCGATTATATAATTGACGAAAAAGCAAAAACAGCCGCATTAACCACCAAGGGAGTAAAAAAAGCCGAAACATTCTTTGGTGTGGATAATCTTTCCGATATGGATAATATGGAGCTTAGTCATCATATAAACCAAGCGTTGAAAGCACACGGTTTAATGAAGATTGATATTGATTATGTCGTAAATAACGATGAAATAATTATTGTTGACGAATTTACCGGTCGGTTGATGTACGGTAGAAGATATAGTCAAGGTTTACATCAAGCCATCGAGGCTAAAGAAGGTGTTAAAGTAAATCGGGAAAGTAAAACATTGGCAACTATAACTTTCCAAAACTATTTCAGAATGTATAAGAAGCTGTCCGGTATGACCGGTACCGCTTTAACCGAAGAAGAAGAATTTAGGGGAATATACGGTCTTGATGTAATAGCAATACCCACAAATAAGGATGTCGTCAGAGTTGATCATTCCGATGTGGTTTACAAAACACAAAAAGGCAAATTTGCCGCAGTAACTGAAGAAATATCACGTAGATATGAAGTGGGGCAGCCTCTGTTAATAGGAACCATATCAATTGAAAAATCCGAGCTTTTAAGCGCAATGCTTAAAAAAAGAGGTATAAAACATCAGGTTTTAAACGCAAAGTATCATGAAAAAGAAGCGGAGATTATAGCTCAAGCGGGTAAGTTCAAAGCTGTTACAATAGCAACTAATATGGCAGGTCGTGGTACTGACATTGTACTGGGTGGAAATGCCGAATATTTGGCGAAGCAACAAATGAGAAAAGAAGGTTATACCGACGATTTGATCAACAGGGCTACAGGATTTGACAATACCGATGACACAATTATTTTAGAGTCTCGTGAAAAGTTTAAAACTCTATTAAATCATTATAAGAGCGAATTGACTGAAGAACGAAACAAAGTTTTAAAAGCCGGTGGTTTATGTATCATCGGAACTGAACGTCACGAATCCAGAAGAATTGACAATCAGCTCCGAGGCAGATCGGGACGACAAGGTGATGCCGGTGAATCCAAATTCTATATCGCTTTGGACGATGATCTAATGAGATTGTTCGGGCAGGAAAGGCTTCAAAATATTGTAGGCGCCATGGGGATGGACGATACACAAGAATTGCAGCATAAAATGCTATCCAATGCTATAGAGAAAGCTCAAAAACGAGTGGAAGGACAAAATTACTCCATAAGAAAAAATGTCTTGGAATATGACGATGTTATGAATAAGCAACGTGAAGTAATATATGCTCAAAGACGGCAAGTATTAAACGGTGAATCTTTAAAAGATAATTTCTTAAAAATGATAGAGGCCACGGCAGGGGATATAACGACGACTTATTGTTTAAGTGACATTCCGGATGATTGGGACTTCGAAGGTCTGGAAACGGGCGTACAAAGATTGTACGATCTACAGGGAATCATTAATAAAGATTCTTTAGACTATGAAAGTATTACTAAACAAGATTTGAAACAAATAATCACTGATAATGCCATAGCTTTGTACGAAGCAAAAGAGCTGGAAATAGGCACTGATATAATGAGAGAGTTGGAAAGGGTAATATTATTAAAAGCTGTTGACCGAAACTGGATGGATCATATTGATTCAATGGACGAATTGCGTAGAGGAATAAGCATGAGAGCTTATGCACAAAGAGATCCTGTGGTGGAATATAAACTGGAAGGTTTTGATATGTTCGACGAGATGATAAAAACCATTAGAGAGGAAGCGGTCAGTGCGTTGCTTCATATAAAAAAAGCGGTAAAAGAAGCTCCCAAACGCGAAAGCGTCGCTCAACCTGTTAATAGTACACATGGGAATTACGGAGTGTCAAGAGGCGTAAAAAAAGATTTTAAGGCGGGCAGAAATGACACTTGTCCTTGCGGTAGTGGCAAAAAGTATAAAAACTGCTGTGGAAAGTGAGAGTTGCTATGAACATACAACAAGCTTTGGATTATATACACGGTACACAAAGGTTCGGCAGTAAACCGGGGCTGGAAATTATAGGAATGCTTATGGAAAAGCTGGGCAATCCTCAAGATGACTTAAAATTTGTTCATGTGGCGGGTACTAACGGTAAAGGTTCTGTTTGTGCGTACATTGCATCGGTTTTACAAGCGCAAGGATATAAAACGGGGTTATATATATCTCCGTTTGTAGATGTTTTTAATGAAAGAATTCAAATTAACAGAGAATATATTCCTGACACGAATTTGGCTGAAATTGTGGAAATAGTAAAAGGTAAAGCCGACGAAATTATAAATGAAGGCAAACGTTCTCCAACAGAATTCGAACTGGTGACAGCTGTAGCATTGGTTTATTATAAAAAAGAAAAGTGTGATTTTGTTGTATGGGAAACCGGATTAGGCGGTAGATTCGATGCGACTAATGTAGTGAAAACAACCGAGTGCGCCGTAATAACGAATATCGGATATGACCATACCGCTATTTTAGGAGATACATTACCAAAAATTGCTTTTGAAAAAGCCGGTATTATAAAAGAAAATATTGATGTTGTATTATATGGTCAAGAAAAAGAGGTTATGGATGTGATAGGGGAAGTTTGCCAAAAGAAAAACGCCACTTTACACGTTGTAACTTTTGATGACATAAATATAAAATCTTCATCTATTTATGGATATGAGTTTGATATAGGTAACTATAATGATCTAAAAATTTCACTTATGGGTGAACACCAAATAAAAAACGCTTGTGTTGCATTAAAAGTATGTGAGTGTTTAAGAAATCGTGGATACATTATTTGCGATGATAATATAAGATTAGGTTTGAAAGAAGCCAAGTGGCAAGCCAGAGCGGAAATAGTCCGTGAAAAGCCTTTGTTTATTATAGACGGCGGACATAATCCACAATGTGCTCAAGCGTTAAAAGAATTGATTGATAAACATTTTGCAGGAATAAAACCGGTATTTATATACGGTACGTTAAAAGATAAAGATTATAAAACTATCTCCGGTATTTTATTTAGTAATGCAAAAGCTGTATTAACCGTATCTACGCAAGGAGAAAGAGGAATGAGTGCAAAAGAATTGGCAAATACGGTAAAACTTTATTGTAAAAAAATCGGGATTCATGATACAATTAAAAGTGCAATAGAAGAATGTAAGAAAATCGTATCTGATGAGGATGTTGTTATCGCATTCGGATCTTTGTCTTTTTTAGCGTCGGTTAGAAAGGAAATAATCGATAGTTATATGTGAATCGGAGGATAAAAATGGATATTAGCAAAGATTTTGAACTTTTCAATGAGTTCACAAAGGATTATATTCCTACTGACGGAGCGGATTCTTCTCCATACTATTTTTATAATGCGGCGGTTGACAAGATTAGGCAGGGCAGCGACGATATGGCAATCATATTATTAAAAAAAGCTGTTTCATGTGATGAATTTGTACCGGAAGCATATGCTCTTTTAGCATTGTGCTTATATAAAAATAAAGAAGAAGAAGAAGCTTTGGAATTGCTTAAAACAGTTATAAAAAAGGATCCCGGCAATACTGTCGCTCATCATTACATCGAAAAATTGTTTAATATCCAAAACAAAAAGAAACCTAAGGACAAGCCTCAGAATGTAGATACGAAAGCTGTTGTCAAAACGGTAACAGACATAAAAACCGAGCCGAAACAAAAACGAGCAAAAAAAACCGAAGCTGTACATTCTACAAAGCAAGCTTCTAATAATATAAGAGAAAAGATTGTTAAAAAGGAGACCGGAAATAAGACAAAATCATTGATGCCTGTGATTACTGCGATTGTGTTAATATTATTTGCAGGGGGAGTTGTCGGTTATCTTATCGGGTATGACGCTTCAAAAGCCGGATTATCCGACATGAACGATCTAATGAAACAATATCAAGATCAAATACAAGGATATCGGGAAAATGAAACCGTATTGACAAATGACATTGCAAATCTTCAAAAAAATATAAATGACCTTACAGAAAACAATAAAGCGTTATTACAAGCTATACAGGAAAAGGATTTAGAAATCAAACAAGGGAATACACGATTTATATTATCTGATATTCAAGCTTTATTAAGTGAAAACGATTACGAAACAGCCGTTTTGGAATTGGATAAATTATCGGTTAATGATCTTGATGAAGATATACGGCAGATTTATAATCGGTTATATGAGCAAACCTATGAAAAACTGTGTACATCGTTATATAACCAAGGTATGTCGCTTTATGACAACAATCGTTTCGCCGATGCACATGAATTATTCGATCGTGTAATAGATACAGGATTTAAATTCGGATTAATCGATCATGTATATTACAGAGCGGGTCGATGTATATATGAATTGGGAAATTATGAAGAAGCTATTAATTATTTCGACTATTTGTCGGAAAACTATGCAGAATTTCAATATATTGATTACGCCACATATTATAAAGGTAGATCATATCAATTTTTAGGCGAATATACCAAAGCGAAAGAAATTTATATATTCGCAAGAGACAACTATACACAGACGCCTTTAAGGAATAGTATTTTTGCCAGAATTAACGAGATAAACGCCATATTAAATCAGTGACAAGCGGATTATATGTGAATCCGTAAAAATAACCGGAGGAATTAATTATGACTTTAAAATCCATGTTAATTGAAAAGTTAAGGAGCCAACTTGTAAAAGGCTGTGATCAATGGATTGTGAAATTTGATCCTTTGACAGGCAAATTTCTTGCTGAAAACGGAGGATGGGCGGTTACCAATCAAGATAACATATTTTTATTGGCTTACCTTTATTTAACCGAATTCGAAGGCAATCCGTATTTCGGTGAAAAAAAATATTTGGATATTATTAAAGCCGGCGGTGATGCTCTAAGAGCGGCACAAAGAGAAGACGGACAGGTTTTATTCATTAAGACTGACGGTTCGGTTTGGGGTTACATATATATGCCTTGGTCTATGTTTCATTGGCTTCAAACTTATGATCTGATGCAAAATCATTTGGATACGGATACTCTGTCAAACTGGAAAGAAGGGTTAATACTTGCGTATGACGGAATTATGAAAAGTCTTAAATCAATGCATATACATAACATTCCTGTATGGAATTCAGCGGCCATATACCGTGCCGGAGTAATCTTCGATAGAGCGGATTATAAAGATATCGCCGATCAAATGATTAAAAAGACTTTGGAGGTTCAGCATCCCGACGGTTATTGGGCGGAACATGAAGGCCCTACATTATCATATAACGCCGTATATATATATGCATTGGCAGCGTACAAATTTTATGGCGGACCGGTAAATGTCGATGATGCTCTGCAAAAATCTTTCACACTACAACAAGCTTCAATATACCCGGACGGTTCTTTGGTAGAAACAGCCGACGGTAGGGTAAAGTATGACGGATCCGTTCGAACTTCAGACTTGTTAGGATATCTTGAACTCGAAGGTGGATATAAATATATAAATTATATAATTGATAAGGTGGTACAGAAAAATCAACCTTTAAACGATAGAAATTTAAATATTTTGAGATATTTGGAAGGCTTGCCGGAATTCACCGAGACTGATGCGGAACCTATGGGAATATCGGCGAATATGAAGATTTGTCATGGTAATATTCAGGTTTTAAGAGATAAAGGCTGGCAGATAAATCTTAGTTCATACACTGCACCTATAACAGAAAACAGATGGGGAATGGATAGGCAGATGTTTGTCAGTGTTTGGCATGAAGGAAAAGGTTTATTGGTAGGAGGAGGAAATACAAAATATATTCCTAAATGGAGTACCTTTTGTGTAGCTGACGGTGATCGCATATTATATGTACCTCAAAAAGGAGAAAAATATCCTGATGATAATTCCATAAAGCTCTATTACGAAGACACCGCCTGTTCGGTAAAAGTATTAGAAATAACCGATAATCAGGTTTCATTAGAATATAAATATGAAGCAGGGTCAGATTTGTCATCAGTAGAAATAGGTTTACCTCTGAAATTCTCTTGTGATCCTGTTGAAAACAACTTTGAAATGGACCGTAGAGAGTCGGTTAGTACAATACGATTCAAAGGATATGAAATTTCATTCTCCAACCGGAATTATGCATTAAAATGGCCTGTCGAACCATTTAATCCTTACGAAGAAAAGGGACGTAGTCCGGCACAATATTGGGCGGCTGTTTTAAACATAAACATTACCTGTGAAAAGTCTTGTATAGTTACAATAAAGAAGCTATAAACAGATTGAAAATAAAAACAACTTGGTAAAAAACACTTACCAAGTTATTTTTTTAGCCTTTAATTATAGCTGTTTATGCTTGTATTATATCAGTTAATTCCAAGCCTTTATTTTTATCCGTAGCCCATTTTATCGACCACTCATTTTCAAACAAAATAACCAACCTTTGATCTATATCCGTAGCTATAAGGGCGGTACTTGGAAGGTTTAACTTTTCATAATCACACGGTAGCTTTTTAACCCACCTTGCATATCTGTATGGTAAATTAGTTTTTAATATGGTCACATTATATTCGTTTAGTAATCTGAACTCCAGAACATCAAATTGCAGCACGCCTACGGCTCCTATTACAAGCTCTTCTATACCAATGTCAACCTGTTTGAAAATCTGCACGGCACCTTCTTGTGAAAGTTGCTGCACACCCTTAAGAAATTGCTTTCTTTTCATAGAATCCTTTGCAGAGATTCTGCAAAAGTACTCTGCCGGAAACATAGGAATAGCGTCAAATATTATATTCTTATTACCTGATGTTAATGTATCTCCGATATGAAAGATTCCGGGGTCGAACAATCCTATTATGTCACCGGCATATGCTTCTTCAACGGTTGTACGTTCCTGAGCCATAAATTGTTGTGGTTGGGCAAGCTTTATTTCTCGTTGGCCTTGATAATGAAATACATTCATCCCCTTTATAAACTTTCCGGAACATATGCGTGCAAATGCAAGCCTATCACGGTGGGCGGGATTCATGTTAGCTTGTATTTTAAAAATAAAAGCTGTGAAGGTCTCATCAGTCGATTTGACAATAATATCTCCTGCTTTTTTATCGGCGGGTTTCGGTGACATTTCAAGGAATTTTTCAAGAAAGGGTTTAACACCGAAATTTGTCATAGCGCTACCAAAAAATATAGGTGTTTGTTTCCCTGCTAAAACATCATTTAATGAGAAATCTTCCCCTGCGCCGTTTAGTAATTCAATCTCGTCACATAACCGATTGTAGTGATATTCTCCGATATTTTGTTTAAAAATAGGGTCGTTTACAGATCCGGATTTAGATTCTACAAATGTTTGGCCATGATTACCACCTTCAAATAATAATATGTTCGAACTAAGCCTGTCATATATTCCTTGAAAGTCTCCATCAACACCTATAGGCCAATTCATAGGATACGACCTTATACCTAATGTCTCTTCTATTTCATCCATTAAGGCGAAAGGATCTTTTGAAGCCCTATCCATTTTATTTATAAATGTAAATATGGGTATACCACGCATTTTACATACATGAAACAGTTTTACCGTTTGAGGTTCCACCCCTTTTGCACCGTCTATTAACATAACGGCACTATCCGCAGCCATTAAGGTACGATATGTGTCTTCGCTAAAATCCTGGTGGCCGGGTGTATCAAGGATATTAATGCAGTGATTCTCATAATTGAACTGCATAACGCTAGACGTTACGGAAATACCTCTTTGTTTTTCAATTTCCATCCAATCCGATACTGCATATTTTGCAGCTTTTCTAGATTTTACAGAGCCTGCCATTCTAATGGCACCTCCATATAAAAGCAATTTTTCCGTCAAAGTCGTTTTGCCTGCATCAGGGTGAGAAATTATTGCAAAGGTTCTTCTCTTATTTACTTCATTGTCGAACATATTTGTCTTTAATGCCAACCTTTCGGTATATTTTAAGGATTTATTATATCACATAACCGGTATAATGCAAAAAAATATTAACGGTAAGTATAAAATCAATATTTTTGTCATTATTCTACTGCATAAATTTTTTGTTATTGCACATATTCATGTCATTGAATTATAAAATATACGGCGTTATTTCAGTATCTTTGGATAGTTTTCTTTAATAAATGACAATATGGTTTCGGCTATAATCTTATGTCCTTTTTCATTTGGGTGTATACCGTCGTCACATAAAAACTGTCGAATATCTCTGTGTGATAAAAATCTTTTACGTATATCTATGATGGGGACACATTTTTTGTCTGCAATTTCGATTAGCATAAGATTGTATTGCTCATGCCACCAATAAATTGCGTTTTCAGTTCCTAACCATGCTAAAATATTTTTTTCAAATGAAGGAATACCCCTACATATCCACTTGAAATACCTAATAGGGTCAATTGGTGGCATAGTCAATAATACCGGTTGTATATTTTTGTTTTCCAGTCGATGAATAAAATCGGTAATAAGGCTTTTAAATTGCTCCGGAGTTGTACGGGGAAGATGATGACCTTCCGGATTTTCAGCAATTTGTTCCCAACAAAAATCACAATCGTTACCGCCTAGTTCTATGACAGTAATATGCGGATTATATTTTTCCAAATCATCATTGAATTGTTTATCGGCTTTTAGAACAGTATTACCGAATCTTGATACATTAGATATTGTGACTTTAATCTTAGAACTTACAATGTTGTAAAAGCAACAACCCGCTTTTATATATTTACATAAAATATTATCGTAGATGATTCCTTTTGATATAGAATCACCGAATAATAAAATATTTGCATTATCTGTTATTTGTATCCGCATAATAGCCTCCTATAATAATTAAACATAGTAATGAAAACCATGTATGATATATAGCAGATTATATAATATAGAAATAAAATAGTCAATACATGTTTAACGTTAATGCTATATATTTTATAATTAAAATACAGATATGTTTATTGCACATTGATATCCGGTATTATATAATTAATTAATCAAAAACATTCGAGGTTGCAAAATGAATAATTTAAATGAGAAAGAAATTTTAGATATTTTTAAAGATATTTTCAATTATAAAGCAATAGAATCTGCATCAATACCGGATATTGACCTTTATATGGATCAGGTTACCACTTTTATAGAAAGTAAGTTAAACTGTCTGAAAAGAAACGATGAAGATAAAATGTTAACAAAGACTATGATTAACAATTACACTAAAGAGGGAATATTATTTCCTTCTTCTTTAAAAAAATATACAAAAGATCATATTAAGATGCTGGTAATGATATATTATCTGAAGCAGGTATTATCTATAAACGACATAAAATCATTATTAAAACCTATCTCCGATAAAATTAAAGACAAAGACAAAGATAACAAGTCGATACAGCAAAAACCCGGTGATACTATGAAAGAACTGTATGAAGTCTTTATTTATATGGAAGATTATGAAAGACAAAACTTTAATACGGCGTTAAAAGATACTATTATGAAAATTGAAAACTTAAAAAATGATTCGGAACAACAAAGTACAATTTTCCATATGATCTTGGATCTTGTCCTACAAGCTCAAATTAGAAAAATGGCGGCGGAGAAATTAATTGATAAATTTTTTACGCATATAAATGATTAGTTCATAATATATGAAAAATTAAGGTATAAGGACAGCCGGAATAAAACAATTAATAATATTAACGGCATAAAATTAAACGTGCCGATGTAGCCGAAAATTCGCCAATTTGTATTTTACATTCCGTCAGGTATCTTGTATAATAAAAATAGGCTGTATAAAAGGTTTCGGAGGGGAACTATGAAAAAAAAGCTGTTCTTATATATAATATCTGTTTGTATAATAATTAATATACCCCTAAATATACATGCGGAAGAGATAGTATTTAAAGTACAAAATTATCAAGGTCAAATATTTGCCGTGGGACAAACAATTATAGACGGGGAGATTTTTCTACCTGTTCGTTCTACATGCGAATTATTAGGATATGATGTATATTGGCTTGAAAAAGACAGAAGTGTAAAAATTGTTGGTATAAAAGATACATATACTATCAAAGTAGATAATTTGGATTGCGTTTTAGACGATCGTATTTATGTTATGGAAAAAGCTCCTATAATTATCAACCAAAGTACATATGCACCTTTGGAATTATTTATAGATATTATGAAGTTGGAATATATAGAGAGCAAAACCATTCTTAAATCCGACTTAAACACAAGGGCTAAAAGTATTCAAATAGAAAATTACGTAAATGAATACCGAATACTGAAAAATATTAGGGCATTAACTCAAAATGAAAGACCGGCAGGCACAAAAAATGAAAATGACACCGCCGAATCAATATATTTACAATTTGTAGACAGTAGATACAAGGTGGAGAAACAACCTTTTAAAATTTATGCTAATTACACTAAAAAGCTTCCGGATATTAATCGTTTACATATCATGGGAATCCCTAACGGTGTAATAGATACCTCCATTGTTGTAAATTCAAAGAATGGTAATATTAAAGGGTTGCTGGCTTGGTACGATGATCCCGGTGAATACAAGGATAAAATTATAATACTTGACACATACGATTACAGATTTTATGAGTACCTTAACATAATAGTCAATGAAGGTGCGCTTGGTGTGGTTTTGTTAGGTGAAGCTTATGACAGTTTAATGTACGGTCTATATGAAGAAAATAAAATAGTCGCAATAGGTGTCGAACGTTCAAAAATGAAACAATTACGAGAGTTAATCAACGGGAGCGTAAAGATATATGCTGAGATTACTGTACAAGGCAGTGCTTGGCACGGAACATCTTACAATGTTATAGCCAAAAAGTCGGCAAACGTAAATCCTGGAAAAGAAATTTTATTGATTACCGCACATTATGATTCAGAGTTGGGTTCTGTAGGTGCAAATGATAATGGTTCGGGTATCGGTATTTTAATGGAAGTCGCTCAAATTGTGTCTACATACACAAGTGATTTGGATATATGGTTTGTAGCTCTAGGTGGTAATAAATATGATATGGCCGGTTCTGCATATTTTTTGTCACAATTAGATCAAAAAACTAAAGACAGAATTGTCGGATGTATAAACCTCGATATGTTGGCCGATAAAAACGGTAACCATTTTAACATATATACAGTAGACGGAAGAAAGAATATTATAAGTTATTTTTTAGAGCGGTCCTTTTATAAACTGTATGGTGAATCTTTACCGGTTATGAATGATATTATAGGGGATCACAGCTCATTTGCATATGCAGGAATACCTTCGGTTTTGTTGTCGCAGGACAGATTGAATGTGGAGTACTATAATAAAGATGATGTGATCGATAACTTAAGCATAAATCATTTAGGGAAAACAGCGAGAGTAATATGTAACGCATTATATAGCATCATGTCGGATGAAACCCCTTCGATATTTGAATTGAACAAGTGTTATAACGTACCGAGTAAAAAGGTTTATAAAATATCTATCAATGCATTATTTCCGTTTGGAAGATCAATAAGTGAAGTGGAAAACGAGCTGGGAATTAGCGGATATTTGGTGCCGACACTTGAAGGAATGGCAAAATTAAAATATAATGCAATTTGGTTTGATACACTTAACATACCCACCTACTTTACGTATGATTATTATGGAAATTTAAGGTTTACAGAAATTGATTTTCAAAAAGCAGATATTTCTCAATCGGATGCATTAAAAATTCTATATGACCGGTTAGGTGAACCGGCGGATGTTTCGTATTCGACCTACGGATGGAAATCTATATATGGTAATTATTACAATTATGATTCTGAAGAGAATATTCTAACAATATATCCGTACTCTCCTGAAGATCAAATTATAAATGTATATCGAGTATCTAACAGAATAATAGAAAGTAAAAATGAAAAGCATCAAAAATTATGGGATTTAATGACCGGTTTAATGCGAAGTGAAGATATTGATTATATTTCGAGGTTCGTGATTTTTACGGATTTTTTAGGTAATAAAACGGCATATGTTAAAAGAGATAAGCCTGAATACTATTTATATAACAAAAATGAATTTTTATTTAATTTGGATTATTATGATATTTTTGATGATACGGGTAATTTCAGGGATTACAACCAAACCGTTAAAGTATTACTCCATGAGTATTGTCATTTGCTAACATTGAATAAATCTCAGATGAATTTGAATAGAAACGAAGAAAGACCTATAGGATTTGACGGGGGAATGTTTATAGAAGGTTCATACTTGGATGAGTTTTTTAAAAGGTTTTGGGAGAAAAACATTGTTTATTGGAATAATATGACTATAAATGATTTTTATAAAAAATTCTCCGAGGATTTTGTCAGCAAGTATGCGGCAACCAAAGCCAGTGAAGACATATGTGAGACATTTGTTGCCTTTATACTGAACTCAAAACCGAACCAAGCTAAAAATGTTTCGGAAGAGAAAATATTATTCTTTTATGAATTCGATGAGATGGTTGATATTCGAGATCATGTTAGAGATTTTTTAGATTTAGGTGAGTAAGGTTTGCTGATTTCGGACATTCCGGTGTTAAAAGCCGCACCAATAAATATAATTATACACGACCAATAAATCCAAATCAGGAAAATAAATATACCTGTCATACTCCCTAATAGTTGAGACAATTTCATATTGTTCACGTAATATGAAAAAGTAGCCGATAAGAATGTAGTTATTACAGAGGAGAAAATAGCACCGGGATATATATTCCTCCATTTTTCTCCTCCTACAGGTCCAAAACGATATATTACCGATAAAACAAATATCATTATTGTAGCGGG
Organism: uncultured Clostridiaceae bacterium; assembly: GCA_964547525.1. Classification (GTDB taxonomy): domain Bacteria; phylum Bacillota; class Clostridia; order JAAYHZ01; family JAAYHZ01; genus CAZJOD01. The sequence continues at coordinate 2,709 of CAZJOD010000025.1, read as the reverse complement.
GATTAAATATCTAAAAACTGTGTAACCCGGTTTTAGTAGGTTTGATATGTTGAAATGAGTGAACAATACAATACCGATTTTTTCTCCCATTACTACAAGAAACAGCAATGAAATAAAAGCGAAAGCAAGGCCTAAAGAAAGTATAAATGAATACAATCTTAGTTTTACAGGATTATTAGCACTTTCTAACCCGTATATTTTGTTAATTCCTCTACGAATAGAAACGATACATCTGGAAGAAAACCAAAATGCCGACATAATTGCAAAAAATAAAACCGAATTATTATCAGGAATACGTATTTGGCTCATAATGTATATTATTACATCAAAAACATTTTCGGGAAATAAAGGTTGTAGCCAGTCTGTCAATTTCCGGCTTATTCCCGGAATACGTGAAGTTATGGCGACCGCTACCGCTATTAATGATATTATCGCAATAACAAGATAATATGCTAACTGTGCTCCTGATTCAATAACATTTACATCAGTCATTTTTTTTATTATAAATTTTAGCTCTTTACGTGCTTTTTCGATAGCGTTTCTATTCATATCTAACCTCCGTTTAAATCAATATTCTAGCATATATTATTAAGATGCACAAATTTGTTATTTTTAATAATTTGTACACAATTGATATATACAAGAACAATATTATAGGATGGAAAACTTAATTATAAAAAAAGTATGGAACTTATAAGGATTGACTAACAATACATGATTTGGTAGACTTTATATGTGCGAGAAATCGTACAAAAATAATGTAAAGGAGGTGGATAGATTGATAATTGTTAAAAGTGTGCGAGGAAATTTCTATTCACCGGAGGTTAAAAACTAGGTTTTAAATCCGGTGCGGCGAGATTTCCTCGCCGTTATAATTTTTCTGCAAAGAGAAAGTGACAGGGGGACGGGGGTAGTGACACCTCTTGTGTCACTACCCCCGTCCCCCTGTCACTCGTGAAGCGGTTACATGCGAACTGCATTACAAACTAATAAGATTCGAAAGGAGGAAAGATCTATGTCTAATAATTTTTATCACTTGCGGTGGTGTATTTTTTAGCCGGGAATTTTTTGTATTGAATAATCTTCCGGCTGTGTTTTTGGCAAGGAGGATTTAATGAAATATATTAACGCAGAAGAGATTCTCCCGAAAAAAGTACTTGATGAGATTAGAAAATATGTAGATGGTGAAGTCATTTATATACCTAAAAAAAATCGCATACGTGCGGGTTGGGGCGAAAAGAACGGTGTGCGTGACGAGTACAGGGAGAGAAACTCAAGAATATATAATAATTACCGAGAAGGGGTGTGTATAAACCAATTGGTGGATATGTACAACCTTTCAAAATCGGGAATTAGAAAAATAATAAAGTCACATATAGAAAAAGACTATTAAAAAATAGTCTTTTTTATATAGATTCATTTTTGAAAATTCGATTTTAAAAATATACACGGGTCCGGTGACGCTCAATGCAGCCTCGGGTCTTATATATTTAATATTTATTATGAAATAATTTTAATTTTTATTTCTTATCTATTGACAAACTATCTGTTTTAGCTGTAAAATTAAACTGACTGGTCAGTATAAAAATAATTTTAGGAGGTTTGTATATGAACACACGTGACAAGATTTTATCGGCGGCAGAAAAAGTATTTTCTAAAAACGGGTACTACATGGCGACAATGGATATGATAGCCTCGGAGGCCGAAGTGGCAAAAGGGACACTTTATTACAATTTTCCATCTAAAGTGACATTATTCACCGAGGTGATCAGGGAAGGGTTAAAGTATTTATCAAGGAATCTTACTGACATAGCATATAATGAATACAGTCCCGATATGCAAGTATTAAAATGTATCGACTTTTTTGTAGATTATGCAGTGGAAAACAGCAGTTTTATGTTTATACTGTTTAATGAGTTATCAGGTGGAATAGATAAGGATGCATTGTCAACTGCAAAGGAACTGATAAACGACTTGGCAAAGATCATAAGGGACATCCTTCAAGAAGGCATGAATTATTCAATAGTACGCTATATGGACCCGAACATAGCGGCATATGCATTGTTAGGTGCTTTCCAAGGGGTTATGGGTAATTATATGAAAAATAGTGAGACTGTGGATATTAAGAAGATAAAAGATAATCTGGGTACATTATTTATGAAAGGACTTTTATATAGATAATAAATAAATGACAGGGGGGCGAAGTGACACGGGGTGACAGGGGGACGGGGATAGTGACACAAGAGGTGTCACTACCCACGTCCCCCTGTCACTAATAGCCTTGACTACGAGATTTATTTAAGGAGATTTTGAAATGAATAAGAAATTGATTCTATTGAGTTTTGTGTTGATATTGGTTATTTCAATGTCAAAAGTAGTGGATGCAGCTTTATGTCCAATATGTGATATGCCACCAGCATATGAGGTGTGTTCTGGTGATTACTATAGTGCAACAAGTTATCAACCATGCAATGCTTGTGGAGGGGTATATTCTGTTATATTTTACTAAAATGCAGGAATGTGTACGCTAGGACATTTTGTAGAATATACAGGCTATCATAATCACTACGAATCACATACTAATCCGTGTGTTTATGATGGTATAGTGTGCGGTTATTAGAGATTATATAGATAAAAAATTTCTGGTAAATTAATAATAATAAGAGTTTCTGGATCTAATTAAATTGTTAATAATGGAACTCTTATTAT
>CAZJOD010000024.1:0-29869 GCA_964547525.1 uncultured Clostridiaceae bacterium | reverse complement strand
ACTTAACATATTGCGGAGACCTAATCATTCGTTCTAATCCTGACTTTAATTCGTCTTTAGTTCTGTTTATGCTTTTTCGAATAGAGTACAACTCAGGACTGGCTTCGTCTGCAAGCTCATATTCGTTAATAATAATTCTTTTTATTTCTCTTTCCAGTGCGTCGTTACGCTCTATATTTCGATATAGTGTATATATTGAGTTTGTTTCTTCAGGATTTTTATCTTCAAAGTATTCAGTAAAGGATCTACATGTAAAAAGCAAATCTGCAACTTTTAATAATTCCCCGGGTAACAATGTTCCGCCTTTTTCCGCTTTGTTTAAGAATTCACTCATGTCGCTAACGCCCGATAAATGCGGTTTGCCTTTACGTACCATGTATTGCACCGCATCAGAGGTTTCCTTAAGTTTTTCAATAACCTTTTTCGGAGAAACCAAAGGCCTAACCTTACCGGCTAATTTATTAGCCGGTTTCGATACGGTGCATTCCATGAGCATTTTTATTATTTTATCATATTCTAAAACATCTAAAGCATGCCTATCCATTTAGTTCCTCCAGATATTGATTGACCGACTCTATAGCAAAAGCAACCATTTCCTTTAGAGTATAATCTTTTGTGCCCGGAACGATTATATTACACTTACCGAAAGGAATCAGTATTTTTCTTGCATGCGAGGATGATATTGCTTGTGCCATTTTCGGAGTAATTTCTCCCAACATGGAATTAGCAGCGATAATACCTATGCCTCCTAAAATCAAATCAACTTTATCCGCATTAAAACAGATGGCATTTTCGCCTGTCGCATACCGATGCGCACCGGCTTTTTTCATTGTCATTGTCGCATAGACATTCGTGCCTAGAGCCAATATCTCCAATCGGTCCGAAAGACCGCTTAACGATTCAACCATAGCTTTCCCGAATCCACCACCTTGAGCGTCTATAACAGCTACCTTTATCATGATTATCTCCTATTCTTTAAAAAATTTCTTTAATTCATGATACAAGGCTTCAGGTGTATCGTATTGTTCACTTAACATTTCAACCGGACACCTACCATCTTTATTACGGTTCATTATTTGATCCGCCAATATAGTGTAGGTTACCGGAATATTATTTTTTTTAAAAGTCTTCAAAGCGGATTTGCTTATAACATCAGTATGCACTTCGATTATGCCTATGAGTATACACAACAAAGCCGCACCATTACCTATAACTTTATCGATTAATTTTAGATCACCGGTATTTTTATTATTATAAATTTTATAATAATCATATAAAGGTTTTACTCCTCTATCAAAAGAAGTGTAAATAATATCGGTGTCATTTGTTATCATGCATGTATAATTGTTTTCTTTAAATATTTTAATTAATTGTTGTCGAATCATATCCGATTACTTTTACTCTCTTCAATCCTAAAATAATTACCGGGATTAACACAATCTGAATTACAATACCGGGAATAGCGGTGACAATAGATGTAAATACTGCAGCTGCACCGATTGTGTTAATTTTTAACACTCCCGTAAGTAAAAGCAGAATACCGGCAAGAACTATTCTACCGCAAATCATGGATAATAACAATGATATATATATATTTATCTTGAATTTATAATAAAAAATTCCCGCGAACAGACCGTAAAGACACAATTCTATTGGCATACTTATTAACATTGGGCCGGCGGGCATACCGGTGAATGCTCCTGACAGTAAAGGGCCGACAATACCTGTAAGAGCTCCTGTAAAAGGTCCGGCGATAAAACCTGCTAATAAAACAGGTATATGCATAGGTAGAAATATTCTTCCCGCCTGTGCACCTCCGATTGTATGAAACAACATTGGAAATAGAACGCAAAGTGCTATAAACAAACCACCATATGTAATATTACGTACATTTTTTTTCATAATAACCTCCACATTAATATCTTATTAAATTGGATACCTTTTTAAAAACTCGATTTTAAAAAGGTATGCCGACCCGGGGATGCTCGATGCGGCCGCGGGTCTTTTTTGAAAATTACTTTTCAATGATTAAAGGTATAAAAATTTGCTATAAGTTTTAGTCATTTCATATGATTACCCTTATAAAACAAAACTGCGAAAGTCAAACTTTCGCAGTAAAAAAAGATTTCTTCGTGAAATCTTTATAATGTTACCATATTACATACATCAATTCAAGTTGTTTTGCAATTATAATAACGATTTTACAAATTTTTTTCAATGGGTAACGGAATACAAACTTTTCTCCCTATGCACAGTATTAATGTCTATTGTAGAATTTTCTATAATAAAAATCAATGACAAGAGTAAAAACATAGTCATATATGATAAATACCGGTTGTAATAAAATAATTCCCGCCCACACGGCAAATTTTGTAAAATCTAAAGCGGGTATCATAGATTGAAATAAAAAGTATCCTGCCCAAACAATAATATTCATTACAGTTAATTTGATAATGATCTCCAAAGACATCCTTTTTAATTTTTCAACAATAAATTTAAATATCCCATACCAACCAAAAATTCCTACATATGGTAAAATAGCTACTTTATCAGGTATTAAAATCATTGCTAACGTCGAAACAACAATATAAAACAAAAAACCATATTTTAATCCGGCGTTTATTATAATTATAGCGGTTAAAAAAGATACAATCGCGTAAATAGAAAGCTTTCCAGTAGGTACATAAGAGGTTATAAGAAGTCCTATGACTGCTAAAGTGCTTAAAATTCCTGCCAATGCAATATTTTTTGTTTTATTTTTCATATAAAACCTTGTCAGCAGCAACCGATAAGGTCGCCTCCCATGCATTCGCAACAACAATCCGCGCAATACAAGGTAGAGCATATCGTACACATATCCGGGCTTGAACCACGGTTATAACCTCTGTTATACGAACTTTGGCGATATGTGTTGGTATTATTATTCATTCTGTTGAGAGTTTGCCTGTATTCAAAATTCGTAGGATCCATATTACAAGCGGTTTGCACATTATTAAAAGCCATATCGTACCAGCCTTTTTTAAATGACAGCAATCCTTTTAAATAAAACCATTCGGCTGTGTGATTAGATATTCTATCCAACATAGCTTCTGCATCATTTAAATATCCGTTGTTGATTTTTTGTCTAACTTCATAATATATATTTTGATTTTGAGAGTAATTTGAATTTGAACCGGCATTATAATCTTTATTTTGGTATCCTGTATTATTCCGGGTTTTATTTCGTAATATTTCATCGTATGCTTCATTTACTTCCCTGAGCTTTTCTTCGGCAAGCTTTTTTAAAGGATTATCCGCATATTGATCAGGGTGGTATTTCTTAACCAAAGCTCTATAAGCCTTTTTTATTTCATTTTCATCTGCGTTTTCATTCACGCCTAACACTTCATACGGATTTTTCATTATCATCTACTCCTTGTAAAACTTTATCCGTCTTATTTAACATACCCATATAAATTATATTTTCAATTATACCGGCATTTTTATAAATATCAATAACTTCGTAAGCCTTTGCTATCTGATCCAAACAGTTTAATAATATGAATTCCACATTGTCTTTAATACTTTTTTTAAAGTCATCAGGATTCTGTTTGTCAGCATCAAATTCATACCTATATATTAACGGATTATAATTATTTTTTTCTATATCTTGTTTTAAGTCGTCATATGCATCAATTAAATACAGCCATTTACCCAAATTATACCCAAGCCATTGTAAAGATTCTTTCGAACTTGGGCTTAGATTCATAAACTCAGGGCAAGCAATGATTTTAATTATATTAGCAAACGGTTCACATATCAAATCTATGTTGTTGCACAGTTCTTTTTCATAGGCATGCAAAGCATCTAATTCATCCTTTATTGAACTAGATAATACAGGGTATCTGCTCCTGCTTTTATTAAATGCATTTTTTAAAACCGCCAAAGCCGGTAATGACTTTAAACAATCTCCATCCAAATATTTGTCTTGAATATTATACCAAGTTAAAATAGTATTGACGTCGGCTGCATAATCCAAACATATCGAATTATAGCACGAAAGTCTTTTTCGTATCGGATGCCTTAAACATTTGGATAATTTAAATACTATATCTTTATCGTTATGTATTCCGTCTAAAAAAACAGCAAAAAATGCCGAATCATAACTTAAAACAAAACGTGCCGCTTGGCCTGCCAAATTAGATATAGAATGACATACACCGCAATAATACGCTCTGAATCTTTCATAATCTTTTATTTTCATTTCAGGTTTCAGCGGGTAAATATATCCGAACATTATTTCTCCTGTTTTATCGGTTTAATATTTGATTTAATATTAAAATAACGAATAGTGTATCCGACTAAAGCGGCAAACATCAAAATAACACAAACCGCTAATAATGTATTTGTAACAATTTCGTTGGGTTTAAATATAATAATTAACGCAACCGAAGCATTAAAAATAAATGCCGCTATTTTACCAAATACATTAGAGCTTACCACATATCGATTTTTTAATAGAACCAAGCCTCCGATTCCCATAAGTAGTTCTTTTGTAAATACTATAACCGGTATTACCAATGGAACCGAACTATTAACCGATAAAATAAATAACACGGTAATTAACAGCAGTTTATCGGCTGCAGGATCGGCCAATTTACCGAAATTTGTAACCATATTATATTTTCTAGCTATATAGCCGTCTAAAAGATCTGTAAGACAAGCAATTACAAATATAGCACCTGCAATAAAATACAATTCGTTATACAGATAATATCCGCATAAAGGTATCAGTAAAAATCTTATTACAGTCAACAAATTAGGTATATTCATTAATGATTCCCAAAACTATAACGATAGTATCCTTTCCATTTCCAACATTTCAAGTATTTCCTCGTCAACACTTTTTGTCTGATTTATTGCTTCTTCTAAATCATAGTCAACAATTTTTCCGTCTTTGTAAGCTATAACTCTGTTTATTAATCCTTTATGAATTACTTTGACAGCTTTAACTCCCATTCTACTCGCCATAACTCTGTCATTTACCGTAGGCGTACCTCCTCTTTGTATATAACCTAATATTGTGTAACGAGTTGTTATACCGGTTCTTTCCTCTATCATTTGTGCGATTTCCGGCACGTCTTTTTCAACACCCTCCGCAACTATTATACTAAAATCGGTTTTACCTCTGTTTCTTCCTTCTAATATGGGTTTTATAACATCTTTTTCGAAATCCACAGGTTTTTCGGGTATTAAAATGACTTCGGCACCACCGGCTATACCGGTATTGATAGCTATATAACCGGCATGTCTACCCATGACTTCAAGAACACTGGCTCTTTCATGAGAGTATCCGGTGTCTTTTATCTTGTCTAAAGCCTCAGAAACAGTATTAAGAGCCGTATCATAACCGATTGTGTAATCGGTGCAAGCAATATCGTTATCTATAGTTCCCGGAATACCAATAACAGGTACACCTGCTTTGCACAAATCCAAAGCACCTCTGTATGAGCCGTCACCACCTATAACAACTATAATATCTATACCGAAGACTTTACACATTGATACCGCTTTTTGTATTCCTTTTTCAGTATTGAATTCAGGACATCTCGAAGTTTTTAAAAATGTACCTCCCCGCTGAATTATACCTGAAACCGTTCTAAGTGACAATTCTTCCATTTCACCTGAAATAAGACCGGTATATCCTCTTTTGATACCCATAACTTTGTAACCGTGATATATGCCTGCACGAACTACCGCTCTAATAGCAGCATTCATTCCCGGTGCATCTCCGCCACTTGTTAATACACCTATAGTTTTAATCTTACTCATTTTTCCCTCCAAATAAAATAAAAATTAATTGTCAGTTCCATTTATGACATTCCCGTGTTTTGAATTTATCTGAGATCATCCCTAATTTTATAGCCGATATATTTTTAGGTAAATTCATAATAATTTCTCCAATGTCCGGCTTTTCAATGTGATAAAATTATTGTATTTTTCCATTGTTAATACTTTTACACTGACACCGTCTTTTTATACGGTAATAACAATATATTTACCACAAGCATTAATTGAATCGTATATCATATCATATCATGGCTTATCATTAATATAATATTATAATTATATCACTAATATGAGCCAAATCAATAATAAAAAAATACAAAACAATCATTTAGTATTGTTTACAATATATTTATTTAATAACCACATTTTCATTTCCGAATTTTTCTTTCAATATTCTTAACACTTCTTCGGATCCGATATCGATCATATAATCATCATTAAGAGTTTCATATCGAGCGGTATCTTTTAAATAAACTTTTACTTTTCCATTACCGGAAAAATAGTTTGTCAGATGTTTTAATTCTTCCAGTTTAAGCGTATTATCAAGCCTTATATAAGTTATAACATCAGTTAATTTTTTATCTGTTTTATCAAAACGTTTCGATTCTCCTTTAATTACAGATATGTTATTTATTACTTGCTTAATATCATATATTTCATTACATAGAACTTTAACATCGTTTTCTTCTTCTCGAACATCAAGCTTCCCTTTGATTAAAACTGTTTTATCGTTGGTTATCAAATCCATATTGGCTTTATATGTGTTAGGAAATATGACTGCTTCAATTACTCCGTACACATCTTCTAAATTAACAAATGCCATAAGATTATTATTCTTAGTGGATTTAACCGTAACTTTGGTTATACTGCCTGCCATAGTAACGGTTTGAGGCTCTTTAATCCGTGCAAATTCAATCTCATCGTTATTATTGTTTAACAAATTGTATTTATCTTTTGTGGAAAAATTAATAACGTCTGCTAGTTTTTCTTGATATTGTAACATAGGGTGACCGGATATATAATATCCTAATATCTCTTTTTCCATGGATAATAAAACAGAAGGTTCAAACTCGTCAATTGAAGGATAGTTAATTACTTCAATTCTTTTTATGTCTTCCGATTGTAAATCAAATAAAGATATTTGCCCTGTTATATTTATTTTATTTTCTCTATTAAATCCATCTATAACTTTTTCGAAAACGCTTAATAATCTTGAACGGTAAATACCCATTGAATCGAATGCACCACAACGTATAAGGTTCTCCAGACTTCTTTTATTAACATCCTTTTTGCTTACACGCTTACAAAAATTCATAAAATCCGTGTATAAACCGTGTTCGTCCCTTTCCTCTACGATAGCTTTAATGGCTTGTCCACCGACGCTTTTTACAGCCGACATCCCAAACCTGATTTTATTGCCTGAAACCGTAAATTCAGACCCACTTTCATTTATATCGGGTGGTAACACTCTGATACCCACTTTATTACATTCATATACATATTGTGCTATTTTATCCGTACTATCTAAGTAACTGTTCAACAACGCCGCATAAAATTCAACCGGGTAATATGTTTTTAACCATGCTTCTCTGTAACAGACATATGCGTAAGCGGCTGCATGTGATTTATTAAATGCATAACTGGCAAACGCACTCATACGGTCAAATAATTCGTTTGCCACAGCTTCCGTAATACCGTTATTCAAACATCCCGGTACTATATATATACCGTCTTCCCCTTTTAAACCGTGTATAAAAATTTGTCGTTCGTTTTCCATTTCTTTGTGTTTCTTTTTTGACATGGCTCTTCTTACGGAATCGGCTCTCCCTGACGTATATCCGGCCAGATCACGACAAATACTCATAACTTGTTCCTGATATACCATACATCCGTATGTTACGTCCAGTATGTTTTTAAGCTTAGGGTGTATATATCGTATCTTTTCCGGATTTTTTCTGTTTTCAATATATGTGGGGATAGAATCCATGGGACCGGGCCTGTATAGAGATATTCCCGCTATTATTTCTTCAAGCTTGTCAGGTTTTAAATTTTTCATAAACGAAGTCATTCCTGTACTTTCAAGTTGGAATAAACCTGATGTGTTGCCGTCGCTTATGAGTTGAAACACATTTTTATCGTCCAAATCAATATTTTCAATATCTATTTTTTCTCCACTGTGAGCATTTATCATTTTCACCGCTTGATCAATGACATCAAGATTTTTCAAACCTAAAAAATCCATTTTAAGCAAGCCCAATTCTTCAAGCTCATTCATAGTAAACATTGTTACCATGGTGCCTTCTACCTTTTGTAACGGTACATAATTGTCAATCTCATTTTTAGATATAACTATTCCTGACGCATGAACTGAAGAATGCCGAGGTATACCTTCTACTTGCACCGACATGTCAAATAGTTCTTTTATTTCAGGATCTTCCAAATACATTAAACTTAAAGTTGGATTCATTTTAATAGACTCCTCAATAGGAATCTTGCCCATTGACGGCAGCATTTTCGCAACGGTATCAACTCTTGATAATGGTATGTTCAAAGCTCTGCCAACATCTCTGACTGCCGCTCTGGCTCCTAATGTACCGAAAGTCACAATTTGCGCTACATTGTTTATTCCGTATTTATTAATAACATAATCTATCACCTGCTGTCTTCCGAAGGAAGAAAAATCACTGTCTATATCAGGCATGCTGATTCTTTCCGGATTCAGAAACCTTTCAAACATCAAATCATATTTTAACGGATCCACCGTTATAATATCAAGACAATAAGAAACCAAGCAGCCTGCCGCCGAGCCTCTTCCCGGACCAACTGTGATATTATTGTCTCTGGCATATTTTATGTAGTCCCATACGATCAGGAAATAATCTGTGAACCCCATATCCCGTATTACCGACAGCTCATAATCCAAACGTCCTTTTACTTTTTCATCTTCCATAGCACTATCGCTATATTTTCTTATCATACCTTCATAAGCCAATTCTTTAAGTTTCAAAAAAGGGTGGGTATTATCCGGCAACTTATACTCCGGTAAATGATGTGATGAAAAATCAAGCTCTACATTACACATATCAGCAATTATAACAGTATTTTCTATAGCGCCGTGTATTTTTGAAAACCAAACTTTCATTTCATCGGGTGATTTTAAGTAAAACTCATCGGTTTCAAATGTCATTCTGTCAGGATCATTAACCGTGGTTTGTGTCTGTACACATAAAAGCACATCGTGCATTTTGCTGTCTTCACGATTTAAATAATGAACATCATTTGTCGCCACCAACGGTATGCCGGTTTTATTTGATAAATCTATAAGTTTTGTATTCAGTTCGTTTTGTTCATGTATCCCGTTATATTGCAGTTCAAGATAAAAGTTTCCTTTACCATATATTTTTTCAAATTCTAAAGCCATTATCTTTGCGTCTTCATACCGATTGCTTAATAGTAATCGTGGAATGTCACCGGCTAGACATGCACTTAAAGCTATTAAACCGTCTTTATATTTTTTTAGCAACTCCAAGTCAACCCTGGGTTTATAATAAAAGCCGTCCGCCCATGCGGTGGTGACCAATTTCATCAGATTCTTATAACCTGTACGGTCTTTGGCTAATAACACCAAATGACCGTAATCACCGTCATATTGTTTATCTTTGTCCAATCTGGAACGTGCAGCCGTATATACTTCACATCCGATAATAGGTTTTACACCGGCCGACTTACATGCTTTGTAAAAAGCCACGGTACCGTACATAACGCCATGGTCTGTCATGGCAACGGAATTCATTCCCAATTCTTTAACCCTCTCCGGTAACTGTGATATTCGAACAGCACCGTCTAGAAGGCTGTACTCGGTGTGTAAATGTAAGTGAACAAAATCATTCATGATAAATCTCCGTTATACTGACGCCGGTCCGTATTTCGCCAATCTTAAAATAGGGTAATGAATGTTTTCAAGCGTCTTATCCCCTGTTTTTTTAACGTACTCCCACATATTTCCGTACATATCTTTTAAAACTTGGCTGCATTCTTGTTTTTCGGCTAAATTACACATTTCATAAGGATCTTTTTCCAAGTCATATAGTTCATCGAAGTCAAAACCATTAAATATGAATTTATAATTTTTATTATAAACTACACGTTGTGTAATCATTAATCTTGTTCCGAAATACTCAGCATAACCTGTGGTAAAATTTATATCATTTGTTTTAGGATCAATTAAAGCATCTATAAAAGTTTTTGAATCGTTATATTCAAAGTTGTCGCAGCCTGAAATACTAAGAATTGTTTGACACAAATCATGTAATCCTACTCTTGCATTTGACACGGTAGCTTTAGGATAATCCTTACCCTTTATAATCATAGGGATGTTATATACTTCCTCTCCGGCGCAAAAATTCTTACAAAACAACCCATGGGCTCCCATATGTTCACCATGATCGGTAGTGAAAATAATAACAGTATCGTCATATTGACGGTTTTGTTTTAAATAATTAATTAAGGTACCAAAATGATGATCAATTTCACTAATTGAGGCTAAATAACAGCGTTTAGCTTTTATTTTATCTTCTTTTGAAAATTGATCCCATATGCTTTTTGCTCTTTTGTATACATTAGGACGATTTTTTAGATCATCCTCCCAATTATCAGGTATATTTATATTTAAGTCCTCATATTGATCATAATAATTTTTCATACAGACAAACGGGTCGTGAGGTTGTGTTAAGCTTACGAAGCAAATCCACGGTCGGTCATTTGTTTTTTGATTGATAATAAACGATTTGGCATCTTCTACGGCAGCTTTCATGTCCGGTCTGTCTTCTTCGGAATTTTTAACAGCATAAAAAATGCTTTTATTGTATCCTGTATCTTCGCTATAATATTTTATATCATAATATTCGTCTATTCCCTTACTTTTATTTTTCTGTGTATTATAATTTAAAGCAATATCCCAACCGAATTTTGTGGGATCTTCTTCTTGATCAACATGCCACTTCCCAAAATAACCTGTATTATATCCGTTTTCTTTTAATGAAATGGCAAAATGGGGATACACTTCTCTTATTCTGCATTGATCTGAATCCATAGTATGTGTTACAGATATAACACCATGATTGTGTGGTAATAATCCGGTCATTAGGCTTGCTCGTGCCGGTGAACAAACCGCATTGGTAGTATATGCGTTATTAAAATATACTGAATCTTTAACTAATGAATCAAAATTTGGTGTCAAAGCTTCCTGTAAAGATTTTTTTTGCATTTGATCGCACATTAAAAATAGAATATTCGGACGTTTCATGTATTCCTCCTTAAATTGCTGTTAAACGGTTAAAACTATATGATGAAACAATTATCAAAGTTTTTATAATACTTTAAATTATAACACACAATTTAACAGAGGTACTCCCTCAACTTATTTTTTTCAAAAAAAACAGGGGGCTCTCCCCCTTAACATATTTTTCTAAATACCGAACAAATAGCCCTGTGCCTACTTTGTTAAAGTCTTTTATATCAGGCAAACAATTTAACTATAAGATTATACAGATTAAACCTCCATTACCCTCATTAATTATTCGTTCCAATGTTTCCCTGAGTTTGATTTGTGCATCTTCGGGCATTTTAAGCAGTTTATTATTCAATCCTTCACTAACCAAATCATGTAGTGATTTACCAAATATATTGGATTTCCACATTGCATCGGGTTTATCTTCAAATTCATTTATTATATAGCCTGCAAGTTCTTCCGATTGTTTTTCCGATCCCACCAACGGTGCGATTTCAGTTTCAATGTCGGCTCTGATTAAGTGAATGGATGGAGCTGTTGCTCTTAATTTCACACCAAAACGTCCTGCTTGTTTTATTATTTCCGGCTGTTCCAAACTCATTTCATCAACGGTTGGCATCACAATACCGTATCCGGCCGTTTTTGCCCGGTGTAAAGCATATTCAATATGTCTGTATTGTTTTTGTACTTCAGATAATTCTTTTATACAGCTCATTAGCTTACGCTCATCCCCTATATCCAATCCTGAAATATCACATAGTGTCTTATAGAATAATGCTTCATCAGTTGAAAGCTGTATGTTAATAAACCCTGAACCCGGTTTTATTACTTTTATGGAAGCTTCGGCAACATAATCAGGTTCGGTTAGCTGCTTGATTTTTTCACGAGCTTCTCTTAATTTCCTGATACCTGAGAAAGTATTGACACAAAGGTTTCTGAAATTTTCTTTTAAATCATAATCGTTGTCAAGGCTGTCAACCCAAGAAGGAAAATTAATATAAATATCACTTATGGGGAATTCCATTAAAACCATATTCATTATATCGTTAATTTCCGCTTCTCTCATGTTGAGGACATCTATGCATTTTACCGGCACTTGGTAAGCCCTGGAGATTTCATCCGCAATTTTTTTAGTTTCCGCATCATCCGGATGTGTTGAGTTTAAAAGTACTGCAAAAGGTTTTTGCCTTGCTTTTAATTCTTCAATAACTCTTCTTTCGGCGTCCATATATGCGCTGCGGGGTATTTCTGTTATTGAACCGTCGGTTGTTACGACTATGCCGATTGTAGAGTGGTCGTCAATTACTTTTCTTGTTCCTGTTTCCGCTGCTTTCTCAAAAGGAATCGGGGAATCGAACCATGGTGTTGACACCATTCTCGGTGCATTGTCTTCAATGTAACCTATTGCTTCTTTAACAATATACCCTACACAGTCAATCATTCTCACGCTCAGACTAACATTATCTTCCATGCTGATTTCAACTGCTTCGTTTGGAACAAATTTAGGCTCTGCAGTCATAATTGTTCTTCCGGTACCGCTTTGAGGTAATTCATCTATAGCTCGGGCTTTATCATATCCGTTTTCAATATTTGGAATTACCTTTAAATCCATAAATCTTTTTACGAATGTTGATTTACCGGTTCTAACAGGACCAACGACACCAATGTATACGTTTCCGTTTGTTCTTTCCGCAATTTCACCATATATATTATATTCCATTCATATTCCCCCTTGATTAATTAAAACTTGTACCATAACAAATATATGTAGCAAAAAGGGGTTTATTACTTTTTTAATAATGAATTTTTATTTTTTTATAATAATGATTGTGAAAACATAAATAATCTAATAACATCAACTGCTGTATCGTAAAGGTATTGTTCCGCATTTTTTTGTAAATCTTTAAAAGCCATGGCTTTCCTATTAGTGGTAAATACGGAAGTTATACCTGTTTTATACAATGCGCTCATATCACCGTCAATATCCCCTGCGATAACAACAACGGGTACTCCATGCTTTTTCGCCCTTATTGCGACTCCATAGGGGACTTTTCCGTATAATGATTGTGAATCGATCCTACCTTCTCCCGTAATAATCAAATCTATATCCTTTACTATCCGATTAAAATCAATAATATCCAATACAATATCAATCCCTCTTTTGAGATTAGCGTTGAAGAAAGCGAATAAACCCGCTCCTAATCCTCCTGCCGCCCCGCCGCCGGGTATTTGATCCACTTCAATATTTAAATCTTTTTTTACAACAGATGCAAAATTCCTAAGCCCGTTATCTAACAATCCTATTGCTTCTTTGTCAGCTCCTTTTTGCGGACCGTATACATAAGCGGCTCCGTTTGGTCCGTATAACGGATTTGTAACATCACAAGCAACTGTTATATTTGTTTTAAATATTTTTGAATCGATTCGGGACAGATCAATTTTATCAATAAAATTTAACGATCGACCTATCGGTTCCAACTGATATCCGCTTTTATCGGTTATAACCGCGCCTAATGCGGTAGCCGCACCTATACCTGCATCATTTGTCGCACTACCGCCGATTCCGATAATTAAGTCGGTACAACCTTTATTTATTATAGCGTCGTATATAAGCTGACCTGTTCCATAGGTACTTGTAATAAGAGGATTTTTATTATTTTCTGCCAATGGCAATCCTGACGCCGCAGCCATTTCTACTATAGCGGTTTTTCCGTCTTTTAAAATGCCGTAAAAAGAACTTACTTCATTACCCAAAGGTCCTTTTACTGACAAAAAAACTTTATTTCCGCCTAAAGCATATAAAAATGTATCTACCGTACCCTCTCCACCGTCAGCCACCGGTGCTGCGACAATATCTGCATCTTTTTCTACCGACTTTATTGCTTTTGTTACAATATCGCAGATCTTTTCCGATGACATGGTACCTTTAAAAGAATCAGGACATAAAAATATTTTCATAACAGCCTCCGTCATAAAATTATAATGTCAATGTCATATATATCATAAAACCGTATAATGCAAATGATATTATTACAGGCCAATGCGTTAATATGTCAACTATACCTTTTATGGGGTTTTTTATAGGTTTTTTTAACTTATTTTTTCCGTTTACGGCACTAAATAAAATTAAAATACACACAACTATCAGTAAAGCGATTAAACTTTGAATTATAATAGCTTGAAAATCTGAAACCGGTATGTTCACCGACTTATAATTTTCATGATCTGCAATATAAAAATTTATCGATTGTGCTATCGCATTATTTAGAAAGTGTGCCAATATCCCCGCATAAATAGAATCAGTTTTTAAAACAACATAACCTATTACCAATCCGAAAAAAAACGGTGCAAAGAAATTAGATATATCAAAATGAAATATGGCAAAAAACAGAGCTCCGGTTATTATCGCACTAAAAGCTCCTCTACGATAATATGCATCTAACATAACACCTCTTAGAAATAATTCTTCACATACTGCGGGTAAAAAAGCAATAATAAATAAACTAAGTATAAAATCTCCTCCGCTTCCGGGAATCGGAATTGAACTTACGGGTATCTCTATGTACCTTTGAAGAAAATAGAAAGAAATACTGTTAACAGAGCTTAAAAACACATATAGCGGAACACTTAACAAAATAACGATGAGAACGTTTTTTATTTTTAATTTATTGAATCTAAAACCGTATGTAATACTTATTCTTTTGTTTATAGAGTATAAAACAACAGGCAAAAGTACCAATATCAATTCGTTAAATATTATAACGGGATATGTTACATCCGTTAGCATACTATCGGCTATGTCACGGCCGTATAAATCCGCTTGCATTGATAAAAAAAGCCCTAATAAAACTTGAGTTATAAAAAACAATATACATAATACCATAAAAAGCTTATTAGCGATTGTTACGGTATTTCCTTCGTTACAATTGAATTGAACTGTTTTCATTGTAATAGATACTCTTTTCGCTTATTATTATATCAACCGGAATATCAAATTCATCAGGTTGGATATCATTCGTTACTACTTGAAAGTCATATGCAAATCCTACTTTAACACAATCCTTTCTAACATTAGATAAAAATCTGTCAAAAAAACCCTTGCCATATCCTATTCGATGACCTTTAACTGTGAAAGCGACACCCGGAACTATTATCAAATCTATAGATTTCGGATCAACTCCATTTTTTTGTATAACATCAGGTCCGCTTATACCAAAAAAGTCTTTTCCGGTTATAGAGCTTAAACTGTCAGCTTTAACCGCTATCATATTTTGTGAACTTAAGCAAACAGGAAAAACAGCTGTTTTTTTATCTTTAAAGCATCTTTCAATGAATAATTTCGTAGGCACTTCATTTCTGATACTCATATAACACATAATGTTATGTGAGTTTTCATATGATTTTAAATCAAGTGCCTTTTCACATATCTGTTTTCCGGCGTAACACATATATTCTAAAGTTATACAACTTCTTTTAGATAAAAGTTCCTGTCTTAGTATATTTTTACTGATCATTTTATTGTAATCCGAATAATTGTAAATCCAAAATCTTATTAATATAATATATAATAATAACCCATAAAACAAAAAAGAAAAGAGCATTAAATAAAAAACTTTTACCGATATTTTTTCTATCATGATCTTTTGTAAATATAAATATTATACTTATAAAAAAGCCTGCAACTTGACCTACAATCGGAATAAATGCAAATAATGCCGCTAAAAAAATAATAAAATAACTTGTGCGAAAAGTGTTTTTGCTAATATTTTGAACGCTCATCGCACAGTCTTCTTCATTTCCTTTTATATCACTATTACCCTGCAGGGCGGCTTCTTGTTGAACACAGTCATTCAGATTATAGTTATTATCTGTTTTATCACGGTCATAACAACGGTTATCAAACGGTATAACTTTACTAAAAGACAAAACATTACTATCATTTTCCGAACGCTTGGAATCGGGTATATTCCTTTTATGACCGATTAAGCTACCGCAAGCAGAGCACCTGATAGATCTCCGGGTGACCCGGGCATAACAATATTTACATTCCTTGAATTGATTGTCCATAAGATCAGATTCCGGTTTCAGCATATTTTTTACACATCAAATCATAATTTTCTTTACCGTCAGGATAATTTATGCTTTTAAAAATTGTAGGGTCATATCCTTGTTCCAATAACATTTCTACCACATCGGCACAAACACACCACATTATATATGCGGCCGATAAACCTGAAGCAGGTCCGAATTTATTTGTCGCCCCGTCAACTTCCAGCATAGCATCACCTTTCGGAGCGCAGTTATCAATTACCACATCCCCCAAATCAAACAAATGCTTTCCGGAAGAATGTGCTGAAGGTACCGATGATGAATATTCCAAGGATGTGATAACAATTGTTTTTAATCCCATCTCTCTTGCAGCTAAAGCTAAATCAATAACATTGGCAGATTTACCTGAAACCGAGCCTAAAATCATTACATCACCGGTTACCGCTTTTGAATGGTCCAATATAAATTTACCAAGGCCTTCAAAATTACCCGAGATATTGTTGCGATCGGTTACTCTAACAGGATCATCCACTGAAAATGAGTATTTAAAAGGTTTTAACAAGGCCAAACCTCCGGCTCTGTTGGTAAGTTCACTGTTAATTATATGGCCGGTGTCGAATATATGGACATGAGCACCTTTTTTAACACAGTCAACTATCAATTCGGCAGCCTTAATAATATTATCGGTTTGCGTTTGATCGACTATATCATATAACTCCCTTACAGCTTTCATAAAACGTTTTCTTAACATACATACACCTCGTATTATTCCATGTATTTTATATTCTTTCTATATTCTTTTAATATTCTTGCGTTATGAGCATCTCCACCTTCTACATTGGCACTGATAAATACCGGTGGGACCAATCCTTTTTTCACAATTATATCTACTGTTTCTGACAGAATAGCATTTAATACCGCCGCTCCGGCAACTGTGGAAGATGCTGCAACTTTTTGCCCGAATCCTTCGATTTCACATACTGTATCTCCGATACTGCCGCAATTATCCAATATAATATCGCAAACTTCAAACAAACGTTTTCCACTGCTATGTCTTGACGTTACCGATTTGGAATATTTAACATTGGTCAAAGCGACAACTGTAACTCCTGTTTTTTTCGCTTCGATTGCCATTTCAATGGGGACCGGGTTTCTACCCGACACCGAATGAATGATTAAAATATCGTCTTTTTGTACGCCTGCCGATTCTAAAATTATTTTTCCAAAACCTTCTAATCTTTCCAAATCAGTTGTTTGAGTAACCGGACGCACATTTAGCATTAGTCCTGCCGGTAAAATCGGATTTATAACCGCTAACCCGCCTGTTCTGTAAAACATCTCTTGTGCTAAGATACCTGCATGACTACAACCGAAAACATATATGTTACGACGGTCAACTATAGCTTCGGCCATTTTATCGGCGGTCAACTGCATAGCTGTTTTTTGAGTTCTTAAAATTTCATCCAGGATATTATTTATTTCATTAAAATAGTTATCTATCAAATTTCAACCCTCCTTCTATAATTTGTATAATGCTTATTATAATATAATACAAGCTGTGTTTCGTAAAGATAAATCACAATTTTTATAAATTTATTTGTGATTCTAATATAAAAACTTAATTTTATTACAGTCAAATTTATTTATATAAGAAATCTCTATATTGATTTTTCATATGATTAAGCATATTCTTATCTATAGCTTTTTGTAATTTTAATCGGCAATATACCACCGAACCGATAACAGGTTCAAATAAAGGTTTGTATATATTAAGACCGGGGTACAAAGAATTAATTCTATTTCTAAAAGCTTCGTACATATACGGATTACCTTTCCATACACTACCGGCAACTACTGCGTCCGTATCATTTCCATTTACGCAATCTCTTCTGATTACCGCATCCAGTTGCCCGGCCAAATCTACTCCGGCATCTTTTAAAATTTTTATAGCAACCTCATCGCCTTCATCGGCGGCATCTACAACCACGGGGCATAAACGAGCGATAACCGCTCTGTAAACAGGAAACCTATATAAAACAGACCTTACTTCAAGGAAATCCTTAGCATTAAAAAATTCTTTTACCATATCTTCGAGTATGGTTTTAGGACCTCTTGTATCATATGAATATATAGCCGCTCTTATACCTTTGTTTCCGATATCGTAACCACTTCCCTCATCACCGACTAAAGCGCCCCATCCACCTAAGTGTGTAACATTTTCAAGATCGGTATGATTAAAAATACCCGAACCCGTACCGGATAAAATCACCAAACCCTTTTCTTTTTGAATACCTGCCAAAAGACAGATCAAACCTTCACCTAGTCTCTTGTAGGAGTTTACCGTGCAAAAATCCGATAAAAGCTTAATATAAACATCACCGGGTCCCGGCATTGTGACATAAGCGGCTTCTACGGGTCCTTGAAAATTCGTGGGTAGACATTCCTTTATACTCTTTAGCATATTTGACTTTACTTCCTCCATGCTCGCAAAGTTTAAGTTAATTGAACCTCCTCTTCCAACGGATATCAAATTTAAATCTTGATCGAACAAAACTGAAACCAATTTTGAACCGCCACCGTCAACCCCGATATAATAATTTTTTTCCATAAAATAAAGTCCTCCAAAAATGTATAAAAAGAATAGGTCGTAATAGTTTTTATAATCTGTGTTTTAACCGAATATCGCCACAATTATATGTTTCTAAATTAAATGAAAACCTGTAGAAATTAGTATCGACTATTTACATGTAGTATATAATCTTTAAGTAACTTTTTAATTTGCTTGTAGATTAGTTCGGTCTCTCGCTCTGCTAATACATCCAAGTCGTAATCATCGACTTTTGTCATAAAATCACCGACGGTTATTCCCGGATAAGCCATATAAGCGTTTAAAAATACTTTTTTATAGTAATTAATGCACAAATCAAGTACTTTATTTGTGTTATCCCTCCTATAAATATCTAACTCTTCCATATCATCATAAACGCTTTGTTCCAGCAAACGAAATATTACTTCTATACCGTAGCGTTCATAACTGTCATCTACTTCAGCCTTTTCCAATCCGTTTATCAATGCATCCTTAAGTGTTATATTCGGATTAATTTCATCTTCATACCCTAAAATATTACTTACATATTCAGCCACTACATCCATTATGCCACCTGCGAATACACTTATTATTTCATCGTTAAACATCAAATGTCTTCCTCCTTTAAAAGTATCATAAACTAATGTGAGACCTGGCAATTGTTTTCTATGTTGCTTTTAACGGTTTGGTTTATTATTAAGTTACGAAAACTTTACCACTGCCATATCATTATATACCGGCATAAAATTTCTATCAACACTAAAAAAGGGGCGTATCGCCCCTTATGTTAAATGGTTTTTACCACTTTGTTTCAACAGGCAACACAATTTTAAGAGATTCGCCTTCAGATATGTTATATTTGTATCCTTTATCAAAATCGGTTGCATCGATAAAACCTCGAATAAAAGATACATCACCGGTATTTAATGCATATATATTTTGTTCAATATACTCGGCAGACACGATTTCATAAAAGCCGTTTCTAATTAAATCGGTTTCGATAGATACATATGCTCCTGTTAATAAGGACGGGCAGATATCTTTATCGAGTTTAACGATAATGCTGTTATTAAGACCGGGTTCTTTAGTGAAATTTACAACACTACCTGATACTACCGGATTATCAGATACAATTCTATCTCCGTTGATCATAAGCAAGTCGACATCGTTAACATACATGTAAACAATTCTATTGTTCATAAAACTTATAACAGCCGTAAAACCTTTAAATTCAATTTCATCGTTTATTATATAAGTTTTATTATCGGTAGAATTGATTATATAATCTACACGACCGTTCTTTAAAGTAACTTTAACCGCTTTTGCCCCGAAGCTTGCATCCGAACCGTCAATTGTCTTTATAAACATTGATTCGGTTCTTAAAATATTGCTGTTATTCTCATAAGCTTCTATTACCGCTGAAAACAAGCTCTTAATATCGGTTCCCTTATTCATAGCTATCATATATGTATACTCTTTAGGATTACCGGGTTTGTTTTGGGGTGGTTTTCCCTTAGCAAGAACAACTTCGTTAACCGGATCGATCATACTAATTTTCAAGTGAATGTCTCTTTCCATATCCCATACTCCCCAAGTATCTTTAACTTTCCAATCCACACTAAATGGTCTTTTTACCGATTTATCTTTATGTACATCATAAAGGTAATTAAAACCGTCTTTATTCGACTCGTCATATTCCACCGAAGCATATTCAATCTCTTCCCCTGCAAATGTTCCTTTGACTTGTCTTGAAAGAGTTAAATTCTCAGTAGTCGTCTCTCCTTCAGCTCCATGAAAAACATATTTATGATCATTTCCACCTTGAATACGAAAGAAATCGACCGTATAAAAAAAGTTGTCCATGTTAACCACAACAGAGGTTCTTCTGTAACATGATGTTTGATTATATAACAGAGGAGCTTCAACATCAATAACACTTGTATATTCACCGGCATGATAGTGTTTAGGTATACCTACAATGTGATCTTTTCCAGGTTGATTATCAACTGTAACCGTATCATGTGATATTGTGTTTTTATTCCAGTTTTTTGTTTGAGGGTTTCCATCTGCATATACAGGATAGCCTTGATCAGGATTCATATACACATCGTATGCAAAAATACCTAACATTAAAGTGTCTTTATGACCGTGTCCTGTATTTCTACCGTAATACATCCATATACTTTTTTTATCCCCATCGTTTATTAATTCAACTTTTGCCAGTCCTAAGCCGCTATAATTTTTACTTTCCGATTTAAATTCTCCATACTTATCGATTACATTTTGTATTTTTTCTTCAATAGTTTCTATATCGGTATATATATCAATACTACCCGATTCCGAGTCTTTTTTATATGTCTCACGTAGCTTAGCAGACTTATATAAAAGTTGTGCGCTTTTAATGTCTCCGGTCAATTCAAAAAAAGACAGAAGTGGCTTTTCATGAATGGCGGTGATAGGATTTCCCGCCTTGTTCGTGTCACCTATGTTTAAGCTGTAGTTATCCGCAATTATATACGGAATATCTAAATGAAACATCTTCATAAATTTCGGGTTATTATATAAATCTCTATTTGTACCTTTGAGTATTTCGGCTATGGAATGAATGCCGTTCAACCATATACTGTTATAATTAACCGATGTTTCATTACCACATCCGTCATGGTCCACCTCATCGGTGATAATGCGTAAGATATTGCCCGGTCCCCACAAATGTTTATCTGTGGTAGATAAAATGAAATCTATACATTCGTTAAAAAATGATTCGTTCTGTAAAATCAAGGCGGCCAGAGCTATACTTCCCTGATGCATTCCCACATTGCCTCGTATGCGGTGGTTCATTACTTCCGGAAGTATTTGTCTTAAAAGGTTGTTTTCTATATTTAATATTATGTCTTTCTCCGTTTTAGGAGTAATCGGATTATTTTTATAGAATTCACAGCTTCTAATTGTTTCAAGAGATTTTCCGTCTATTGCAGGGAAGAACGCATCATAAGCCGTCATTAGATTATCAATGACTTGCCTTTCCCAAATAGAACCGACAATTTTACCCCATGCACCTCCGGAGTGTTTGTAACCGTCTTCCCATTTATATACACAAGCATCATATTCGGGATAAAAATCAGATACTCTGCTAAGTAAAACCAAACCGGCATCCGCATATATTTTTTCACCTGTAAATAAATAAGCGTCACGAAAAGTAGAGACGGCTGAAGTTACAAAACCTTTTTGACCGTGGCTTTTAAAATTGTGCAACCATATATACCAATGATTAAAATATGCAATGAATGTATATCGGTTGTCACCTATTGTTGTTTCTTTTCTTACCAGACCTTTTTCCCGATCATATACTTTACCGAATGATTTTGTTTTAATACCATCAGGATCAACCCAACCGAATCCGTCGTCCACACACCAATCCGAGGGTCGATCCGGATATAGTTCGTTTAGTAGGTAGCTTTTATCGGCTTTATCATGATGAAACCTTCCGTTTTCATCCAAACCGCTTTTATAATAAGAGTCGAAATCGTTTGATGGAAAAATACTCATACAATTGGGGCATACCAATTTAAAAGGTTTGTTAAGGGGGTCTGCGGTGTATGGATAGTTACCGTATTTGTCTATTTGCTTACCACAAACGGGACATCCTTTAGATTGGTTGACACCATAGCTCCTTGCAATGTTTTGTTGCGTTACATAAACTAATAAGTTATCAAGCCCATATTTTAAATATTCATTTGCCGCTGCAACAGTGCGTTCTTTTTCTTCTACCGCCCAATCAAATGTGTTAAGATTTTTTAGCATATTTCGTATTTTGGTATCAGTATAAAATGATCTTGATGTTTTAACAGAATCATGCAAATATGTCATATTAATCTTGCACCCCTTTTAAAATATAATTCCGTAAAGTTTTATTCCTTTTGTCGAAAATGTTATCTTTACTTTATTCTCAGTTAATTTTTCAACCGAAACCTTACGTTTTAAAGAACCGGTTTCAGGACTCATAAAATTAATTTCAGTTGGCTTTTGCGACAAGCCTGATATATCAATAATATATGATACGTTTTCTCCCTGATTTGCAGCTGCTATATCATATAAAATTTTTCCGGGTCCTATGGCGTTAGTTAATGTGGGGTGCGGAATTGCTTCAATCGCTCGATTTAGTATGTGCATAACCAATTTATCTTTGTGCTTTCTTATTTTAACAGCCCATGTACGATCTCCGTCAGTTTGACGGATTTTCGGAATAATTATATTATTTTGTATCAATTCGTTTATACATGTGTCTAAAGAAGCGTTTTCATCTATTAAGACAAGTCCGGGATAACCTTTTGATAATAGTTCATCCGAGAGTGGTTTTTCACGTAAATATCCTTTTTCATCTTTTATACCAAAAGGTAATGCCATTATAACGGTGCCATCGTTATCTAAAAAAGACTTGACGGCAAAGTACTGGTCATCGGAAACACAACCGCAATTATCCAATATAATAGGAGTATATTCACCTATCAAGCGGTCTTTATCGGCAAGTTCAGTGTAACGAACAAATCGATAGCCTATATTATTATGAAGCAAAGCTTTTGACCATGAGGATACTTTCGCCCAATGATCCCGTCCTTGACCGTCTCTGTGGCCGTTTTCCCTACACAATAGATTATTAACCAGTCTAACATCATATATGTCTTCTCCTTCACAAGGGTCAAGTCTACTGTACCGATCTTCCCAATTGTTACACGGAGCCAATAAATCATTTATTTCTTTTATATCACCGGGATCGTGACTTAGTCTGCCTACTAATGTGCTTGCCCAGTTTGAAACTCCCCAAAATCTTGCAAACGCCCAACCCATATAAGCACTGGTATCATATGTGGAGTAACTCAAAGCAATAGCAGGTGCATTACCCATGTTTAAAGCGATATTTTTTTGGAGTAACGCTTCGGCTTCAGCTTTGTCCCAAGATACTGTTTGTACACCCATACCACAGTTTTCTAACATAAGTAAATCCAAATCATCCATGAAACGTTCCAGGTTTAAACCCAATCCGTTTAATACCATAGGTCCGGTAGCCGAGCAACAGGTCATAAGCGGTCTATAGCCCAATTCTTTTTTTACCATCTTAATGTGGTCTCTGACGGAATTAACTTTCAACATAACCCAATCACGAAAAGCAGGATTCTCATAATTACCCCATGTTGTAGGATTGCCGGATGTATTACCCCAAAATTCTTTATTTTCGAATGCCGGTAATTCTCTATTAAATTCTTTCCGAAATCTTTCTTTACAGTAATCACAACAGCAAGTCGAGAATGCACCATAATCACACATGTCATCAATTTCCATACCGTCCATGGGTACGTCGTTAAACAATCTTTTAAGATATTTTCTATGCATATCTATAAAATTCGGATTATTATGACAGAATAATTCAGCTTGATAATTCCAACTGTAACCACGGGTTCCGTCATTTACTCTCTTTTCACATATTTCCTGAAACATATACCCTTCATATTGAGCGAATTCAGCGGCTTTTGTATCTTTATGTAAAAGAACATGATGGCGGTGTGCATTATGTAAATAGTAAAAGTCTTCTTTTGTTCGAGGCCTTTCAACTAAATTGCAGCTGTAATGATCCATAAATTTAATCCCATAGCTGTGCAATTCATCACATACATTTTTAAAATAACCATGCAACATATCAAAATAATCAGAAAAATCAAAGCGGAGATGAAATCCAAAGTTTATTGCCGTATCTATTCCTGCATCGGCAAACCCTTTCGCTCTTTTTTTGATTTTTTCAACAACCGCCTTATCAGGCCATAATATGTCATTTAACTCGGTTACCCAGCTTGCCATTTTCCTAGGTCTAAAGTACGGATAAGGTGTTTTTCTGTCAGTCATGTAAGTGTCCTCATTTCTAAAAATAATATTTATACAGAAAACTTGTTTATATACAGCCTATATTTTATAATATTCCTGCTCAAATAACAAGTTATCTTAAAGATGAATCAGGTTTATTAAATCGGTATTATTGAAGCAAAATAACTCTTATATATTTGAGTATCATATGTTATCCTTAATATCTCCTCTTTGTTTTAGATCAGAAACAATTTTATCAAATAATTCTTTATCTATCTTAAATTTAACAAGATATATAAGATAACCTGCTATAATAAAAATTAATGGTAAAACCAACATTGAGGTTTTCATGATCATTAGACCGGAATTAGTAACATCGTCCGGGGTAACGGCTTCATTAATTCCTGAAAGGATTACTGTAACTCCTATAATACCACTCGATAGAGCTCCTCCGATTTTATTAATAAAAGGTTGGATCGAAAGTGTAATACTCTCATTGCGTTTTCCGAATTTCCACTGGCCGTACTCGATTGTATCTGTGAGAAACATTAACATTAAAAGCTGTATAAACGCTTGCCCCACAAAAATAAGAACACCCGAAATCCCTATAGGTATCATATTCATTGGAGAAACAAAAAATATTATATAACCGCATAATACTAAAAAGGTAGCGGCTGTGTATAACTGTTTTCTATCGAACCTTTTTGAGAATAAAGGAAAGACAGCTAATGCTGCAATTTGTGAAACACCTAATATGGCGGCAAAAATAGAATACATAGCTTCATTTCTAAATGCATATTTAAAAA
Organism: uncultured Clostridiaceae bacterium; assembly: GCA_964547525.1. GTDB lineage: Bacteria > Bacillota > Clostridia > JAAYHZ01 > JAAYHZ01 > CAZJOD01. The sequence goes on along the minus strand of CAZJOD010000024.1, from coordinate 4,452 downwards.
AGTAAACACCGAAACCGGTGGTTGTACAGTAACCTATCATAAATAAAGCCATTGATACGGCTGTATATAACAATTGATCGTTTTTAAATATGACTGAGAACATGTCTTTTAATGTGGTTTTATCTTCCTCTTTGAAAAAACCTTTTGTCTCTTTTACCCCAAATAGTGTAATACACTGGAAAGCTATCAAAAGTACTGCTATGGCTAGTGCAAACACAAACCAACCGGTTTTTGCATTATTAAAAATAGAACCTAATTTTGACGTTATAGGTAGAATTGAAACTACAATAGTAAACATACCGATATTAGCGCATATCTTTGCAAAAGCTCCCATCTTTTCTCTTTGCTTCATATCTATAGTTAAAGAAGGCAGCATTGACCAATATGCGATATCGTTTGCACCGTATACAATATCCCATATGAGGTATATAAAAGTAAAGGTTATAATGTAAGTGGCACCGGATAAATTAAAATCCGTAAACATCAATACTGTAAAAATTCCTGAAAGCAAAGCTCCAATACCTATCCAAGGCTTAAATTTCCCGTATCTTGATTTTGTGTTATCAACCAATAATCCCATTACAGGATCATTTAATGCGTCGAAAATTCTAAGTGCGGTTAAAATTCCCGTCATCCACCACATTACAGAATTAGGTAGGTCCAAAATTTCTGTAAGATAAAACAAAAGATACATACTTACAAGACTGTATAGCATGTCACGGCCGACAGTTCCCAATCCAAAACAGTATTTGTTTTTTGTAAAATCGTTTTTATTCATAATGACCCCTTCTTCCCGTTCCATCAGGTTTTATATAATAACTAAAGGTGTTCTATTGGAATAATTCTTTTTGCAGTAAAATCTAAATTATATTGAAGAAAAATCAATCTGCTATTACTTCGAATCGGAATTTATATTATAACTGCAAACAGCGACATATTTTTTATACATTTCATCAGTGACACCGTTTTGACGTATTATTTCACTGAAAAATTCTCCGCTTTTTTTAATGTTACGTTCTTGAGTTTCATAATTTACATGTACTAGACCGAAACGAGCACTCTCACCTTCTAACCATTCAAAATTATCTAAAAAACACCAATGATAATATTTTTGTATAGGTAAGTCGGACTCACATAACTCCTTTAGATGTTCATATATGTATCTCGATCTAAAACTGTCATTATTGTCACATGTTCCGTTCTCGGTTATGTAAATGGGAGCGGGTTGTTTTTTATATAATTTTTCTGCACACTGCAAGATACCTTTAGGATAAATTTCCCAACCCAAATCGTTAACCGGCACATTTTTCCCAACTCCGTCTCCAAAGTTCGAAACGGTACTACGGGAATAATAATTCAAACCTATAAAATCATAATAATTACCTTGCTTTAATGATTTTATTTTTTTAACAGGAAAAATGCATTTACCTGTCATGAAAGCCTGTGCTATGCTTTTTTGGAATAAAAGCTCAAGTACATATGTTAGTATTTTATGAATAAAATTTTTATTGTTTTCCGGCTTAAACACTCTCATATGGTGTGCAAACCCAACTTTTGTACCGGAAAACTCCATATCTTTTCTCAATCTGTGTATAATTTTATAAGCTTCAATATGGCATGTTGTTAAATTTCCATATACCTTCATAACCGACCTAAATGATTTTTTGCCGGGCGGCCATATACCGAAATAGTATCCGTTGACAGCGTAAACATTTGGTTCATTTATTGTTATATATTCGTTTGCATAATCACCGAAATAAGAGACAACTTTTTTTACAAAACGCAAGAATATTTTTACAGAATCGGAATTTTCAAAACCGCCTAATTTTTCAAACCACACAGGATTTGTAAAATGGTGCAATGTCACAAGCGGTTCTATTCCCATCTCTTTTAGCAGAGTCAGTTCTTGTTTATAGTGAAATAATACATTTTCGTCAAAGACACCCGGTTCCGGTTCAATTCGACTCCATTCAACTCCGAAACGATAAATCTGAATTCCCATTTTTTTTAAAAGCGCCGTATCTTCACGATATCTTACATAATGATCATTTGCTCTTAAAGGGCTTGATTTATCAAGTATTTTTCCCTTTAAAGACCAATCAAACCAACTGTTGTTCCGATCGCCACCTTCTATCTGAGTTGCAGCTGTAGCTACACCCAGTTTCATGCCGGATTTAAGTGAAAAACCTTCCATAAAGATTCAACTCCCGATATGTATGATAACAATAATTATTATTTTTGATTTAAGTCTAGCATATGCAAAATAAGTATTCAATATGGTATTTAAATATATAAGATTGATTATAGGTAAAAGTATTTTCAATGACAAGCGGAAGTATTCAGTTCAAGTGGTTGAAAATAATAGAAAATTCACTAAAAAGATGATAAAATCATATATATGTTGTAAAATATAAGTATATCTAAACGCTAATATATATTTAGTTTCACATATTGAACCCGGTTTATGAACCGGTGAATATACCACCTTTAGCAACATAAAGTATAGGAGGATACCGCATGAAGTACAAAGATAATTGGGAAGAAACTCAAGAAAGATTTATAGCTTGGTGGAACAGATCTTGTGTTGGCAGACCTTTAATGAAAGTTGTTGCCAAAAGAGAAAAACCTATTGGTGATCCTGAAAAAGAAATACCGTTCTTAACACCCGAAGATATGTATATTAATGTTGAAGAAAATATTAAAAGGTTTAGAAATTATAATCTCAAATATAGTATGTTAGCTGAAGCGTTTCCTCATTTTAGCATGAATTTTGGACCGGGATCATTGGCATTATATTTAGGAAGTCAACCGGTATTTGCCTGGGACACAGTGTGGTTCACAGATAATGCAAAAGATGGATGGAGTAAAATTAGTGATCTTAGGTTTAATCCTGATAACCCCATATGGATACGGCACCTGGAAATAATAAATAAAGCACGTGAATTGTCTAAAGATGATTTTTTAATCGATATACCGGATCTGGTTGAAGGAATTGATATTTTAGCAGCAATGCGCGGACCGTTTCAATTTTGCTACGATCTAATTGATATACCGGATATTATTAAAAAATATATGGATCAATTGGATGAATTATATTTTAAATTTTTCGATCCAATGTACAATTCCGTTAAACTCGAAAATCAAAGCTGTAGTTATACTGCATTTGATATATGGGGGCCGGGTAAAACCGCAAAAGTACAATGTGACTTTTGCGCTATGATGTCTCCCGACCAGTTTAGAGAGTTCGTACAACCATACTTGGAAAAACAATGCAATCTTCTTGATCATTCTCTTTATCATCTTGACGGACCTGATTGTATAAAACATATAGACGCCTTAATGGAAATTAAATCCTTAGATGCGCTGCAATGGACACCCGGTGCGGGAAATCCTGATGGTGGCCATGAATTATGGTACCCTATTTATGATAAAGTAAAACATGCAGACAAATCATTATGGATATCATTATACGATGACGATTTAAGAAATTGTGTTGAAAATGCGGAAAAACTCGTTAAACGTTATGGATCAGACGGACTGTATCTTTTATTTCCTACTATGAGCGAGAACGATGCTAAAGAATTGATAAAGAAAGCAGAACAAAAATGGAAATAATATTTTGAATGATTGTTCATTCGGTATAAAAATGGCTACCCTATTTATTATCTATTTTTTTCTGAAAATCTTAATAAAACTTGCATAATATTTATTTCTAAGTGTTCCCACAGAAACAACCAAGGAATGTAAGTAAAAAAGTTTAATTAAAGATTTGAAAATCGATTTTAAAAGCAGATTATTTGGTGTATAATTTTTTGAATTGCTTTGAACTTATGACATAAAAAACAGCTTATTCCCTGAATAAAAACATTATTATTATTGATATGAATATTAAAGGAATAAAAGTTAAAAACATACCGGATTGAAAACCTACAGTTTCGGCCATTTTTCCTATTATCCACGGAAACACTAACGAAGCGGCTGTTCCGGTAATAAAGATCATCGATGACACTGTTCCGGTGTTTTCAGGATGACGATTACAAGCTAAGGCTACTAACATCGGTATAATTGCTCCTGTTATCAAACCGGTCAAACAAACAGAAGCAACTAAGATAATAGGTATTTTTAATATGACACCTACTCCCAAAAAAATTCCTCCTATCAAACCGGCTTTACGAATAAATTTTTTACCTTTGTACCGTTCGGGTAAAAATGAAGCTCCAAACCTTCCGAGTACTATACCTGCCCAGAAAACCGATAACGCTATGCCTGAACCGAATGATTGGACATTTAACACATCTTCCATATACATTGGTAACCATACAGATATACCGTTTTGGTGTCCTGAATACAAAAACATTACAAAACATATTATCCACATATTACTATTTATAAGTATTGATTTGAAATCTTTTAATTCAATACTTCTTCTTTTACCGATACCTGCATCGGCTT
>CAZJOD010000023.1:26802-30456 GCA_964547525.1 uncultured Clostridiaceae bacterium | reverse complement strand
GGATGATTTTCAAGATTCATAAATTTGGGACAGAGTCATATGAACAAAAAGTTCTTTTTTTATTTTTAATGGGATTTTAGTTCCTTTGTATCCTAAAATCGTACAAAACACCACAGATTACAATTGTATTACAGGAATAATACTTTTTTATCAAGCTTTTGTCTGAATTAACCGGTTGTGATATAATGTCGTAAAGGTTGGTATATAAAAAGATTTATAGGTGAGGGATCTTCTTTGAAAAAAATAATAATATATTTTATGATTTTTTTGTTATGTTTTTCATGTATGACAACACATGCTAAAACTGTCAGGTACGGATATCAGGATTACATATACAGGGATTTAGGCCCTTTTTACTCCTTGTACATAAATTACCGTAAGGTCGATTTTGCCGTGTTACCCGTACAGGTGGACGGTTGGCTTCTTGTTCCCCTAAGACCTGTGGTTGAAGGATTAGGAGGAGCAGTGGTATGGAATGAACAAAACGAAACCGTTACCGCTCATCTTGGCGGACGTACCGTTGCTTTTAAAATGAATGAAAGCGTGTGTACGGTAAACGGTAATACTGTGCCTATAGGAATTAAAACTGTTACAATCGACGGTGTGACGGTTGTTCCCGTTTTTATTCTTTATGAAATCTTTAATATCGACATTAATGTGGATACGTCAAATTATAGCCTGTATATTAACAATTCCGGTTACACAGGCGACATGATCGGGATACAAAGTCTTAAATATATGAACTATGATTCGTATTTTAATCTAAATATAAAAATGGACGACAGTTATGAATGTGAGATTTTTAAGGTAGCCGCAGAAGGTGCATTACCCAACAGAATCGCTATCAGAATACATGGACCTGAAAAAAAGGAAGGCCAAGAGGTTGTATCTTTGTCAAGCAAGACGGTAAAACAGTTGCGATATACAAGATATGACAAAAACGCGGTAGGTATTGCTTTGGATTTGATAGGTGATCCTGTTTATGAGAGCGTAAAAAGCACGAATACCATTGATATTAATATCGGAAGAAAACCTGTAGGAAAATCACCTGATCAAGAAGTAAAAGCACCTTCTCAAGGAAGCGACAGTGCAACCGGCAATGTTACCGAGTCCGGAAATTCTGAAAACAAAAACACCGAAAATATTGAACGTAAAGAGATGACATACAACAAAAGCAACACATACTCATCGATATTGTTTCTAAAAGGAATTTCATTAGAATCCGGTAAGTATAGTGTAACACAATCGGTAAGCGGGTTAAGATATGTACTTGAATTTCAAAAAGGTTCCGGTGTAGTGCAAGACGGTTTCCTTAACCTAAAAGATGGTATAGTAAATACCATATCATCTTTTTATAACAGATTGACCGAGAGTACCAGGTTAGTCATTGAAACTCCACAAAATTGTGAATTTCAAATAGTACCTGTTACAACGGGGGAATCAGGCACACAAATAATAATAAATGCACCTCGAATTCAGGGTAATTGGTATAACCCGAACAAAAAAAATATAATTGTTAATAATAACATTACATATCATTCGGTGGGTGATCGAACTGCTTTACTGCTAAACGGCATTCAATTGACACAAGGAACTAAGATCTTAACCAAATATTATACTGAAAAGATAAGTAACGGTGGTAAAACATTACAAATCGAATTCAAATCTGCATACGGTACACTAAATTCCGGAACTATTCCTATATTCGACGGTGTTATAGAAGATATTGTTTTAAACAATAACCGGTTAACCGGAAAAAACACAATAGTCATTAATATGAGTCAACCTTTAGCATATAATATCGTATATAGGTCGGATGTGAAAAACACCGCCATTACATTCCTTATGCCTGCAGCTTCTTTAGATAACTTGGTTGTTATAGATGCAGGACATGGTGGATGTGAGCCGGGTGCCATATATAACGGAGTATATGAAAAGAACTTGAATCTGGATATAGCTTTACAAGTTCAACGTGTTTTAGAAGGTAACGGAATCAATACATATATGACTCGTGAAGATGATAGTTTTTTAGGATTATACGAACGTACAAATATAGCGAACACATTAAACGCAAAGGTATTTGTAAGTATTCATAATAATGCAATTACAAACAATTCAAGGGTGAACGGGACTATGACATTTTATCATAGTGCAAGCAACCAGGGACGAATACTGTCCGAAATGCTGTTAAACAGTTTGGTCGGTAGGTTAAAAACGACCAATCTGGGTTCACGCATACAAAATGATTATATTGTATTAGTGGGGACTAAAATGCCCGCCACATTGGTAGAGGTAGCTTTCATGTCAGGAGACATTGATTTTACATTACTTACCACGTCGGAATTCAGAGATCGGGCCGCAGAAGCCATAGCACTTGGAATTATGCAATATTTGGGGAAATAATTAAATTACGATTAATAATCGGACTACCTACCGGATATATTTATATATCCGGTTTTTTTATGCATAAAAGGCAGTTAAATCGTTATTTAAAAATTGAAACTATTGAGATAAAAGTAAATAGAATGTGGAGTAATTTGTAGGATGAGAAAAACTTATATTAATAAGAATTTAAAAGCAGGAGGTAAACCATGAAAAGAGGATTTATATCTTTAACTATATTAATAACCGTTTTGTTTGCCGGATGCGGAACATTAACAATGTATAGTGATAAAAATCCGTCAGGTAAAATATTATACGATGACCAAGAAGAAAATGTAACAGGAGTTTTTGCAGCACAGTTTATGGAGTTGACAGAAAAAACTCCCGATTATCCCGAAACCGAAGTTGTATTGTTTTATCAAAACAATCAAGGTTATTTGATACCGGTAAGACGTAATATAAGAAAGCAGGAATTATTGGAAAGAGCATGTTTAAACGCACTTATATGCTACCCCATAACACAAAATGAAATAAGAGGTTACGGCTTATATCCGGTTTTACCCGCTGAGGTCAGGATACTTGGTGTCAATATAAAAAACAGTATAGCATATGTAAATTTTAATGATGTATTTTTATCACCTGTATCATTAGCACAAGAAAGAAATATGATTATATCAGTTGTTTATACTTTGACAAGCTTTGACCATATAACCGGGGTCAGTTTTTCGGTAAACGGAAATCCTGTAACTGTGATGCCTTTTGAAACAAATATAAGTGGAGTTTTGACTCGTAAAAACGTAATGATAAATACCGATCGATTAAACGTTACGCAAGGGTACTCAAAATTTGATTCATATATGTGGATAGAAGACGGCAATAAAAATAGATGGTGCATTCCTGTTTCTAAGCAAGTTGAGGTTATGAGTGTGGCGGACGAGGCTTACTTTATTTTCGATTCTATGAATATGAAAAACGATAATATGGATACCGCTCTGCCTTTGAACACCAGATTGGAGTCCTATGAGTATAAAACCAATACTATTATACTGGATTTTAATGCCAACATTTATAACTATACCGGTTTAGATAAGGAGCTTGAGCTTATTTCACAAATATATCTGGCAGCTAAACAGATCACAGGCGTTGACAGCGTCATTATCAAGGCGGAAGGAAAAAAGATTAAGTTAAATGAGGGATCTAACGTTACAAACGGTTTATTTTTAAGTAACAATGTTAACAAAATAGATAGATAATAACAAAATAGGATACATT
>CAZJOD010000023.1:0-26702 GCA_964547525.1 uncultured Clostridiaceae bacterium | reverse complement strand
TTTAAAACTTGATTTTAAAAATGTATGCCGACTCGAAGCCGCTAAATGCGGCTTTGAGTCTTATTCTTAAATTAATTTGTAATAACAAAATAGGATACATTTTTAAAACTTGATTTTAAAAATGTATGCCGACTCGAAGCCGCTAAATGCGGCTTTCGGGTCTTATTCTTAAATTAAAGACATAGGATACGTTTTTAAAAGGTACTTATATAAAATATATCCTATGTCTTTGAAAGTTATTTGTAGCCGTTCGGATTCATGGATTGCCATCTCCAGGTATCTTCACACATTTCATCCACATCTTTTAAAGCTTTCCATCCTAAGATCGTTTCCGCATGTGAAGGATCGGCATAACATTTTGCAATATCACCAGGACGTCTTTGAGTGAATGTATAAGGTATTTTTCTCCCACAGGCTTTTTCAAAGGCTCCGATCATATCCAATACACTGTATCCTTGACCTGTACCGAGATTTACAGTAAATATGCCAGGCTGCTCCTTAATTTTTTCAAGTGCTTTAATATGTCCTAAAGCCAAATCGACAACATGTATGTAATCTCTAATTCCGGTACCGTCCTTGGTGGGATAATCATTACCGAAAACTTTCAACTCCGGAAGCTTTCCGATTGCCACTTGCGATATAAACGGAACCAGATTGTTCGGTATATCGTTTGGATCTTCGCCTATCAACCCGCTTTTATGGGCTCCTACGGGATTAAAATATCTCAATACGGCAATATTCCATGTATTATCGGATATATATAAATCGTTTAATATTTGCTCTATCATCAACTTTGTACGTCCGTACGGATTCGTAGCGCTTATTGGAAAACTTTCTGTTATAGGAACAGTGTGTGGATTTCCGTATACTGTGGCTGATGAACTGAAAACAATATTTTTTACATTATATTTTTGCATAGTTTCTAATAGATTTACAGTTCCCGTAATATTATTATTATAATACATCAAAGGTTTTTGTACCGATTCACCAACAGCCTTGTATCCGGCAAAATGTATAACGTTATCTATATTATTATTTTTAAAAATGATCTCGATATCCGATCTGTTTAATAAATCAACAATATAAAAAACCGGTTTTTTACCTGTAATCTTGGCTATCCTTTCAACCGATTCACTATGGCTGTTATACAAATTATCCAAAATTACGACATCATATCCCGCGTTTAAAAGCTCTATACAGGTGTGGCTACCGATGTAACCCGCACCTCCCGTGACTAATACCGTCATATATTTTCCTCACTTTCAAAACATATATGTTAATTATATTACACAGTGTCGGTATTTGCAAAACCATTATAAGATTCGACAAAAAATACTTTTTTTATAGTGATAAATTAACGAGCATTATTACAAAGCAATCATAATAATATTTTATTTTTAAAGAAGCTCATATATTGTATCCAATCGGTTCTGCTGAAAAAGTGAGAACCGGACCTTAAATGGTAACCAATTTCTCCTTCATGTAAAGATGTACCGGGCACAGGGTACTCATCCGGTGTCACAATACCTTTGTAACCAAGCAATCTGTAAACTTCACTAACTGCGACACAAGATAAAAACTCCGATTTGGGATCTGCACCGGGGTCTATCTCGGCACTACCAACGCATATATATCTTGGTGCAATAGCCGCTAAGAGATAGTGTTGGTCATAGGGCATATTGTTTTCATAACCGTCGTATTCTTTGAATTTTTCACAAAACCAATCCCAGCTTCCCGCACGTAGAAAAGCCGATACTTTTTCTCCGGTAGAATATTTTGCCACTGCAGCACCTCCTATGCCGGAATCATTTGAAATAGCGGCAAAAAAACGTTCATCTTGCGCAGCACACCACAATGCGGTTTTACCTAACCTTGAGTGACCGGCGACAATAATATGATTTTTATCCACATCCTCACGAGTAATAAGGTAGTCTAAAGCTCTAGAGGCCGCATATGCCCACATACCGATTTTTCCCCATTCTACTTTATCTCTTTTTCTACTGCCGATATAAAGTTTTCCTAAGCCGTCTGAATAATCACCGTGTAAATTGTCGTTTACCACATCTTTATAACAAAAGAAAGCCAATGCAAAACCATTATCGGTAATTTCTTCAATAGGACAATATATATCCGGTATATCCGGCCTGAAAGCAATATGTAAAAACAATGCCGGATTCGGATTGTTTCTAGGTAAAAAGATTTGAAGCGGATATGAAAATTCACCCGCAGGTGTGTCAAAAGTGATACGAACGGTTTGATGTCTGACTTTTCCGGCGAATGCTCTTGTGGCACCTTCAAATACAATTTCACCTTTAGTGTAATCCGGACTGTCAGGTGTGTAGCCGTAGATATTTTTCATTAAAATATCTAAAAGCTCCATTCTACGTTTTGGCCAAGAATCGCATGTTACAATATTTTTATCGTCAAATATAAGTAGTGGCGGAAGTTCTCTTTCTAAAATGTCTTGTTGCAGCATATATTAATCCTCCTTAATATAACGGTTGTTAAAATTTCTAAAAAACTTATTTGGCTACCAAATATAAATTATATGATTATTTTACCATAAACATAATCATTTATATTACAGTAATTAATGTTGATAAAAAAATCAATTGTCAATTTGATATTCATTCTTTATTATGTTGATTATTTGCCGGATATCCACATATTTATCCACAATGTGGATATCATTTATTCCCAATATGGATAACAGTAATGTGGATATGTTGATTAAATTGTGGATAAAACTGTGGATAATATATAGTAGGCCTATTAACGAATAATTTTATTATGTGGATGATTAGAAAATAAAAAAAGGTTATAATTTGTCCGCTTTTTAATATGTATATACTAATCGGATTTAGGAGTGATATTATGGCAATTTTTAAATTGAAAAGCAGTACGGTTACCATTATTAGTATTTGTGTTTTGACGGCAATTATTTTATGTTCGATATTCGTTGTTAATTTTTATCCTGCCGTCAGACCGGTAGGAGGGTTTTCTAACATACCCATTTGTTCGGTTGACAGTGATGTGAAAAGGGTGGCTATTACATTTGATTGTGTTACATTTAACGACGATGTAGATCGTATTATTAAAGTCTTAAATGAATGCCAAGTAAAGGGCACATTTTTTGTGACAGGAGAAAAAGTTAAAGATAACAAAGATTTGCTTGTGAAGATAAATAATATGGGTCATGATATAGGAAATATGACTTATTCCTACGGTAGTCTGGGAGATGCGAGTACAAACGTGATAAAAAATGAAATTCAAGAATGTAATGCGGTAATTAAAGAAGTTACCGGAGTGGTATGCAATCTATTCAGAGCACCGTATGACGATTATGGAAAAAATACTGTAAAGATAGCCGGGAATATGGGCATGTACTCGGTTCGTTATGATGTGGATGCATTATCATGGAAAGTTGAAATGAGTAAAGATATTATTATAGACAGGATAATAAATAATACAAAACCCGGTTCGATCATAGTATTTCGCACCGACGGTTATTATACTACGGATATCTTATTTGAAACAATTAGCCGATTAAAGATGCAAGGATATGAATTCCTACCTGTATCTGAAATGATAATACGCAACAATTTTATTATTGATTATAAAGGAGTCCAGGCCGCTTCATCAAACTGATGTCTATGTTTTTCTTAAAAAAATTTCTTTGTCTTTCTGGGTATGGTATAATATGATAAAACGTATCTGACGGAGGTTTGTTAAATGAATAAAAAGATAAAAGTCGGAATAGTAGGGATTGGCGGAATAGGCAGGGGAGTACACTTAGAATCATGGACGACTAATCCTGATGTAGAAGTGGTTGCGCTTTGTGATATTTTGATAGAAAGAGCTCAAAATGCGGCTGAAAAATATAATATTCCGTATGTTTTCGATAATTACAAAGATTTAATTGCACTTGATGAAATAGATGTGGTTGACATATGTACCCCTAATAAATTTCATTCCATTATAGCTGTAGATTCTTTGAATGCAGGAAAAAATGTTTTATGTGAAAAACCGGATGCAATGAATTATGATGAAGTTCTAAAGATGAAGGAAGCGTATGAAAAGTCCGGAAAACTTTTAATAGTAATGCGAAACAACAGGTTTACAGCTGAAAGCATGTTTGTGAAAAAATACATAGAAGCGGGAAAAATGGGTGAGATATATTATGCAAAATGCGGTTGGGTGAGAAGAAGAGGTATTCCCGGTAAGGGTGGATGGTTTACCACTAAAGAATTATCAGGAGGCGGACCGTTGATAGATCTAGGTGTTCATATGATGGACTTGACCGTATGGCTTATGGGTAATCCCAGACCGGTATCGGTGGTCGGTTCTACATATTCGAAATTCGGTGAGAGCAGCACACAAGCCGACAGTGAAAATTCCAAATTCGGCGACTCAAAGTCCGACGGTATTTATAATGTAGAGGACTTGGCTACCGGCTATATCAAGTTCGATAACGGAGCAACAATGGTAATTGAATTCAGCTGGGCTGAAAATATTGAAACTGAAAACAGATACTACGAATTGATGGGAACTAAAGCGGGTGCAAAGTGGCATTCTGCATATAATAACGGAAAGTTGACCATATACGGAGAAGAGCAAGGCATTACTACAAATATAGCACCAAACTTTAAAAAATCCGGGAAACGTGAGCAACATGCTGGGAATATAGATCATGTAGTAGATTGTTTGATGGGAAGAGAAAAGCCTGTTTTTCTTCCTCAACAGGGGGTTGATATGATTGGAATAATTTCTGCCATTTATAAATCCGCCGAAACCGGAAAAGAGATAATGCTATAAATTCAAAGTCATAACAAACTAATTAAGATATAAGAAGGCATTATAAATGTAATGTAAAATTTGAGTAAACAAAAAAGACTTTGAGATATAAGCCTCAAAGTCTTTTTTATCTTTCATGTGCAGATAAAAACCCTTTTATATCGGAGCATTATTCGATTGAAGCAATTTCTCCGAACAAAGCGATTAATTTTTTTCGAGTCAAATGTTTTAAAGGAACTAAGTGTTCATATATTACTACTAAAAAAGATTCTTTCCTATTATCTATTGATGTAAAATTCATTAGTTGATCGGTAATATCGACATAATAAGTTCCTTGGTTGGTTTTTACAAATCCTTTGACCCTCAATGCAGAATCCTTTAAAAAATCAGTTAGCACTTTAAGTGTCTCCATATTTATGGAATGTTTAAATATAATAGTAAATTTATCTAACCATGGCGAGGTCACATCTTGTATTGTTCCAATAGAAAAACCTTTAGGATTTAATTCGGTAAGTTTTTGGATATCGGATAATTTACAATTTATTGTACGCTCCATCGGGCTGAAAGGATTAATTTCTCTTATGAAACGCTGAACTTCATCAATCATTTCATTAGAACATAAATCCACTTTATTTAAAAGTATATAGTCCGCATATGCCAACTGCCATCTGACAGGACGAGAAACCGAAGCGGTTTTTGCAATGCGGCTGCAGTCGGCCACAGTAATCAAACCTCGAAAAGTATATGCGTTTTTAGATAATTTCATAACCGTTTCAAGGATTTTGCCCATGACTGAAAGATCTGAAATACCTGAAGTTTCAACAATAACATCTGAAACATCGGTTTTCGAGATATCGGTCATTACTTCGACAAATTGGTCGGACTTACAAGTACACATTATAGATCCGTTACTTATTTTGGCCACTTCAAAATCAGGTTTTTCTAATAAAGAACCGTCCACATCCATTGATCCGAACTCGTTTATTACCATAGCGATTCTTTTATCTTTAAAGCATTTTAAAAATTCATTTAAAAATGTAGTTTTACCCGATCCCAAGAAACCTGTGATCATATAAAGATTTTTTATCATTACCATTTATCACATTACTTGTTCAATTTGATTGAAAAGTTCGGATTTTCGTGGAATTATAGAAGAAAATTTCAAGTCTCCGTTGATATAAATTGAAGGTAATTTAGAGACACCCATTTTTTTAACGCGAGCAATGTTTTCCTTCTCGGTGATCTTATATTCTACCACATCGATTTTCTCACCAAAATGTGTTTTTGCAATGTTAGCGGCTTCCATCATATAGGTACATGCGGCACATGATGCGCTGTCCAGTGTGAAGACTTCGACCAAAGGTTTTTCAAGATTATTATAATCCGGCAACTCCACATTTACATCCTGAGAGGATATTTCATAATTCAAAATTGTTTGTCTCATGGCATCTGTGTTTTGTACGGAATTAGAAACCGCTACCGTATTTTCTATTGGGGTATGGTACGGCATATCACAACCCGGGGCAATCATAAGACCTTCTTTCGAAAGAGAATCTATAAGGTCTACGGTGTATTTAATATTATCTTGCTGTGTACCGTGGAGCATAATCGATGTAAGGGGTATATTCCCTCCTATAATAATATTATGTTTTTGGGTTATTTGCTGCGCTATTTTCAGATCGACGTTTTCATCCACAAAAATAGCATCCGGTTTACTGTGGCACATTATATCCAAGTTGTCAGTGGCGTTACCACATACAAAAAACGCCGAATAAGCGTCTAGCAGCTTCACAGTTTTATATAATTCGGTGTAAGGCTCCAATAAAAACGTTTCAAAGTGAAGCGGTGATATTTGAGAGACCAAAGGGTCTACTGCGGCTATAATGTCCATTCCCGCCTCTACATAGTATTCGCTTAAGACTTTAGCTACACTGGTGCAATAAGAAAGCAAGTCTTTTACATATTGTTCGTCATCGTACATATCCATGAATATATTACTACCTCTTAAATGTGAAGCCAATGTAAAAGGCCCGCAAACTAAACCGAACAAAGCTGTTTTATCGCCTATTTCTTTTTTTAATCTTGACATTACATCTAATACAATAGGAATGCGTCCGTCCTGTTTTTTTGGTATTGTACATAAACAAGGGATTTTATCGGTTTTTTCAAGTGGATGTGTTTTAACGGAGGGAGGAGAAAATTCTTCCCAATATAATTCGCAACCCAATATCTCAGCTTCAAGCTGTAAGTCGAAAACGACAGGCTGACCGTCCGCATTATACAATTTATTAGCTTGTAATACCGATTCGTATAATTTATCCGCATCGGTTAACACTTCTTTTGCATTATAACCGCATAGCAGCCCCGCATGCACTCCTGCAAATGGTACCCAAGGTATTCTAGGAGTTTTTTTATGTTTTAGAGTATTAATAACAATTTCTTTACCGTTCATTTTACACTCTCCGTTTTATTTATTTTGCTTTTTATATATTATCTTACTGCAAAAACTTTATTTACAGGCAAAGGTATTATCAATGACCGGTACATTACGATTCACAGTAAATGAGTTGTTGCAGTAAAATCATATGTAAGATTATATTGTATTTTGATAGTTTAGTTCTAGAAATAAGAGAACCCTATTTTGTAATTAATTATGAACTTACAATTCTATACGGTAATATTTAATGTGTTTGCACATAATCGGGTATATGATATAATATTCCCAAGCAGGAAAAACATATTTGTTTATAATGTTATTTAAACACCTCAAATTACCTTCAAGGAGGATTGAACTATGAATTTGTATGATCTGATAATAACCAAACGAACGGTTAGACGATTTAAACAAGATCCCATATCTGATGAAATAATACTTAAGATTATGGAATCGGCCAGACAGGCGCCGTCCGGTGCAAACATCCAACCTGTTAAATATATTGTAGTTAAAGACAAGCAAATGTGCGAGAAGGTTTTTGTAAATACCGCATGGGCAGGATATCTAAAAGATATCGGAACTCCCAAGGAAGGTGAAAGACCGGTATTGTATGTGGTAATACTGACAGATAAAAAGTTAAGAACCGATGGTGCCAAACACGATTGCGGCGCTGCGGCACAAAACATGATGTTAACTGCGTGGGAAGAGGGAATAGGTTCGTGTTGGATAGGAGCGCTAAAACGTGATAACTTGCGTGAAATACTTGAAATAGATGACATATTTGAAATAGATACGGTTATAGCTTTTGGTTATAAAAATGAAGAGGTAGTGTCGGAAGATGCCATAGATGATATAAAGTACTATCGTGATGAAAATAATGTGCATCATGTGCCAAAAAGAACTTTAGATGAATTAATTATAAAAAAGTATTAATGATCTTACTGTAATAAATTAAAGTTTTTACAGTAGAGTCAAATAAATGATTTAACTTGTAAAATTATTAATTAATATTAAAGTTAACGATACCCCTTATGAAAATAAGTGTTTAGTTGAAATGTAAAGTCAATGATTAAAATGTTTCTTACAGTTGGAGGTTTTTTATGAATGGCAAACGTTTTAGCGAACAGGAAATGAAAGACATTTTCCAAAGGCTTCCGGATAATCGGGTAGGAGAAACGGACTATAGGTATGTAAAAGAAGCGATGGATTATGGGTTTGGAAACTCGGAAAGAGGCGATATCACCACTAGGTTTGAAAGAGAATTCGCAAAAAAATTCGGTGTGAAATATGCACTTACCCATTGTAACGGCACCGCTACATTACACTCATGTCTTTTGGCGGCGGGAGTGGGACCGGGTGACGAGGTTATAGTGCCGCCGCTTAGTGCGGTAGCAACCGCTTTAGCACCTGTTTATTGTTATGCCGTACCTGTGTTTGCAGATGTAGATCGTAAAACATTTACAATAGATCCTGAAGACGTAAAAAGAAAAATCACTCCGTATACAAAAGCTATAATAACCGTATCCATATACGGTTTATCTCCTGATATGGATCCTATTATGGAACTTGCTCGACAATACAACTTGACTGTAATAGAAGATAATGCACAATGTTTCTTAGGATATTATAAAGGCAGACTTTGTGGCACCATAGGGCATATGGCAAGTTTCAGCTTTCAGGGGTCTAAGCATATGACTACCGCAGGTGACGGTGGAATAGTGATAACCGATAATGCTGATTTGGCATTGGGAGTCAGACATGCTTCGTCATTCGGTTATTCGACATTAACCGCTGATCCCGGGTCGAGAACGGTCTCGCGTGATGCAAGGCAGGATTGGGAATTTAAGAGACACTTAAAATTCGGACACAATTTCAGGATGCCCGTTTTATGTTCGGCATGCGGACTTGCACAGTTGGAAAGGCTGGACGATCTGGTTGATGCAAGATTGGCAATAACACAAATGTATTGTGATGTTGTTTCGGATTGTGAATGGTTGATACCCCAATATGTACCGGATGATTATGTGTCAAGTTGGTGGGCCTACACTTGCCGGTTGAATGAAGAGAAGATTGGTGTAAATTGGAGAGATTTTCGAAAAAAGTTCATAGAGTTAGGGGGAGACGGATTGTATTCCGCATGGTATCCCATACATATGGAACCTGTGTTTGCCGAAATGAATTTCTACGGGTCTGCATATCGTGCCCCTAACGAGCATCATCTGTATAAAGGTAATGTAAAATCCTACAACAGAGGAGACTGCCCGGTCATAGAAGAGATACAGCCTACATTGGCTCAATTCAAAACTAGTTATCAAAATTATGATTTGGCGTGCAGACAAGCCGAAGCGCTTAATAGAACAATTAGATATTATGAAGGGTAATTTAATGTATGGATAAAAAACAGATATATATTATGCAAGAACTTGGGAAACGGTATGCCGAAGCTGCCGCTATGGACGTACAAAATCAAAAAATCCGCTTATGGCAAAAGCTTAACGGTTTGAAAGAAACCAGACCTATGGTTATGATAGACCAACTGCCATGGAATGAATTAAATAACGAAAACGAGCTGACTTTGCTTTGTACCGACCCTCTATTAAAATTTATAGAAAGAGAAATGAGGCAAACATTATACAAATGGAAACATTTTAAAGCCGATATGGTGGTCCCGAATAGAGTGGATATACCGAAATTTGTGAAAAACACAAGAATCGGACCGGATGTTCATGAAGATGTCAAATCAACCGATCCCGCAAACAGTGTTAAAGGTCATAGATATTATGATTTGTTACCTGATGAACAGGCATTAGATGCTATTGAAACACCGACGATTATTACCGATCCGGAACTCGATCGGAAAAATTTTGAAAATGTTTCCGAAGTTTTTCAGGGGATATTACCTGTACGGATGTCAGGTATAACCGTTCATGCGGGTATATGGGACCGAATAACCACTTTAAGAGGAGCGGAAGCAATTTTATACGATCTGGCCGATCGTCCGGAGTTTGTTTTAAAAATTGTAAATAAATTTGTTGATATATCAATGAATGTTTTAGATCAATTTGAGAAAGAAGGGCTTCTTGATGCCGAATCCCCCTTGATCCATTGTACAGGAGCTTTTACTGATGAATTACCCGGAAAAGATTATAACGGTAGCAATGCAAAAGCTAAAGATTGTTGGTCTTTTGGAATGTCACAAATATTCTCAACGGTTTCACCCGGTATGCACGATGAGTTTGAGATTGAGCCTTTAAAACAGTATTTGGAACGCTTCGGGTTGATGTATTACGGGTGCTGTGAACCTCTTGATATGAAAATTGACATAATTCGTAAAATTAATAATGTCAGAAAAATATCAGTGAGTCCCTGGGCAGATAAAGTTCGAGCTGCAAAAAATATACATGGTGATTATGTTTTTTCAAATAAACCCAACCCGGCTTTTCTAGCGGGTGATTCCTTCTATCCGGATGAAATAAAAAAAGATTTACAGGAAACCGTACGCATATGTAAAGAATTTAATACTCCCTGTGAGTTAATATTAAAGGATGTTAGTACTGTCAGGTATAAACCTGAAAGATTGGCCGTATGGGAAAAAATTGCCATGGAAGTTGTTAATGACATATGAATATGATGTGGCATACAAAAGCAGTTATTATGTTTAAAAATACACCAAATATTATAAAGGTTTGATTACAATGTTTTAAGCAACAGAAAAAAAGAGATTGAAGAAATAGTTTTTGGAGGTCTATGTGAAAAAAATTATAGCCATTGGTTTGGTAATAGTGCTATTTGTAACGATAGCAAGTCCGGTTGGAAATATAATGGCTTCAGGACGTGATGAATATGACTATAATACATATGCGGATATTCTTAAAGTTATGGGTCTCTTTAAGGGTACGGAAAAAGGATATGAGACTGACAGATATGCGACTCGAATCGAGGCTGCGGTAATGTTAATAAGACTTCTGGGTATTGAAGAGAAGGTTTTATCTACTACATATGACCATCCTTTTACGGATGTACCGGGTTGGGCGGACCGTTATATAGGATTTATGTATCAAACGGGGCTGACTCAAGGCGTTGGTAATAATCGTTTCGGTTCTAATCTTAATGTTACACCGCAGCAATATACCGCATTTTTATTAAGAGCCTTGGACTATTTTGAAAATCAAGGTGATTTTACATATGATAAAGCGTTGGATAAAGGTATAGAAATTGGAATCTATCAGTCGGAAGAGATAAACGATATTAATAGAGATTATTTGTTAAGCAGGGGTGAAATGGTTTATCTGTCATACAACAGTTTAACCGTACAGATAAATAGCTCAACCGACAGATTGATTGACAAGCTAAACGATTTGGGTGTGATAAGTGAATACTGTGTTAATGCTCTGGGTTTGACAAAGTTTCCTGAAGATATTATTCGTAAAGGTGACTCTTACATCATAACAAGTGAGAAGCAGTTGGAAGAGTTAATCCTATGGGCCTTTTATACAGGGACCGAACGAATTGTTATGGACCCTAGTGCTTATGCAAAAAATATAAACGTAGATTTACCGCGTATTTTAAGAGAAAAAGACATGTTTTCCGGTATGTATAAAGGTGCATACTTTAAATGGTTTTTGGATTCATATGAAAAGGTGACGAAATTCGAACTGGATATAGAATATGTCATGAATAAAGATAAAAGAGAGTTATTGATAAAATCGGCTTGCAAAATTTTGGCCGATTTAATAAAAAACGAAATGAGCGATTATACGAAAGAGCTTTTAATTCATGACTATATAGTAAATAATACGGTTTACGGTTATTCGGAGCACTGTTATGACGCGTATGGTGCACTTATTCAAAAGGAAGCTGTTTGCCAAGGCTATAGCAGAGCAATGTTGCTTTTATCGTCGTTAG
Source organism: uncultured Clostridiaceae bacterium (assembly GCA_964547525.1). Classification (GTDB taxonomy): domain Bacteria; phylum Bacillota; class Clostridia; order JAAYHZ01; family JAAYHZ01; genus CAZJOD01. The sequence continues at coordinate 14,569 of CAZJOD010000023.1, read as the reverse complement.
CGGGTATATATTGTTTAGAAGCGGTGGGAACCGATGAAGGCGTCAATCATTCCTGGAACATTATACGTTTAGACGGGGATTATTATCATGTCGATGTATCTTATAACGATCCCGTAGGATCTATTAATGTTTTAAGACACTATTACTTTAATGTAACTGATTCCGATCTGGAAAAAACGAGACAGTGGGACCGTACAGTTTATCCGGTGTGTGATTCGATTACATATAATTATTATAAAATGAATAATACATATTTAAAAGATGTAAGTTCAATGATAAAAGACATGGCAACCGGTTATAAAGAAGGAAAACGAGAGTTTGAATATCGTTTGATTGAATATAATCCTGATGATTTCACGCGTTCAGGCATGAAAGATGTGATACTACGGTTCTCGAACGAGATAACAGGTGTAATATCACAGTATTCATGGGTTCCGTATGAAAAGATGAAAACAGTGATTATTACCGTAAAATGACGGTGCGGCAATTGCATTGTTGACAATGCCAAATGAATAATATTAATATATAAACAAATGTATTTCGACTTAATTTTTTTAATTTTGGTATAATGGGTACAAGAACCAATATATGACGGAGGTATACTAATGGGAAAATTGACTTTTATCGGTGCGGGAAGCACCGTTTTTGCAAAAAATGTTTTGGGCGATGTTATTTTAACGCCGGAACTTGAAGGTTTCGAACTGGCTCTTTATGATATCGACCCGGTTCGTCTTGACGATTCGTTTAAAATGTTACAAAACATTAATGTAAACACAGGCGGTAAGTTCGTTATTAACGCTTACACCGACAGCAAAGAAGCGTTTAAAAATGCAAATTATTTGGTAAATGCAATTCAAGTTGGGGGATATGACCCGGCAACTATAATAGATTTCGAAATTCCGAAAAAATACGGTTTAAGACAAACAATCGCAGATACTCTGGGTATAGGTGGAATTTTCAGAGCGTTGAGAACCATACCTGTAATGCTGGATTACGCACATCAAATAGAAGAATTGTGTCCTGATGCCTGGCTTCTTAACTATACCAATCCTATGGGTATGATAACCGGAGCTATATTAAGAGGCAGTAATGTAAAAACAGTAGGTTTGTGCCATAGTGTACAAGTTTGTGCCGATAGTTTACTAAGAACACTGGACATGAAAGATCGCTATAAACATATTGTTCAAAAAGTAGCTGGTATTAACCATATGGGATGGCTTTTAGAGATAAAAGGAGACGGAAGAGACATTTATCCGGAAATAAAAGAAAGATTCGCTGAGATGGAGAAAAACGGTGGATTGAAAGATTCCCGCAATCTTGTACGGTTGGAGATTATGAAACGCTTCGGGTATTATGTAACCGAATCTAGTGAACATAATGCGGAATATATGCCATATTTTATTAAAGATAAATATCCTGAGCTTATCGAACGCTACCATATTCCTCTGGACGAATACCCTCGTCGCTGTGTAAATCAGATCAACAGATGGGAAAGCATGCGTAAAAGTCTGGTAGAAGACACAAAAATCGAACATAAAAAGAGCAATGAATATGCTTGTAAAATAATAACGGCAATTGAAACCGACATACCTTATAGTATCGGAGGAAATGTAATAAATAACGGTTGTATAACGAATCTGCCTGATGAAACATGCGTAGAGGTACCGTGTTTGGTAGATGGAAACGGTGTAACCCCGTGTTATGTAGGAGCGTTACCTCAGCAGTTGGCGGCATTAAACAGAACAAATGTTAATGTACAGCTATTGACCATAGAAGCTGCATTAACACTGAAAAAAGAGTATGTATACCAAGCTGCGTTGCTTGATCCGCATACTTCATCAGAGTTATCAATTGACCATATCATATCTTTATGTGATGATTTGTTCGAAGCACATAAAGATATGCTGCCTAAGTATAAATAATTATAAAAATAAGCAACGGTATTATTTATAAATATCGTTGCTTTAAAATCTATATCGGGTTTTATTGGTATGAATGTAAAAAATGATTATACATATATGAACGGAGGTCCTTTATGAAAAAAATTGCTTTTATAGGTGCCGGAAGCTTCGGTTTTACAAGAGGGTTGGTAAAAGATATTTTATCATTCCCCGCATTTAATGATTGTACGTTGGCTTTGATGGATATAAACGACGAGCGATTGGCGGCAATAGAAAAAGCTGTTAAAAAAATCGTTGAAAAGGGTAAATACGGAGCAACGGTAATATCAACAAAAAACAGAGCCGAAGCTTTAGAAGGTGCGGACGGAGTTGTATGCACCATTCTCCAAGGTGGGGTGGATGTTTGGCAGTATGATATTTTGATCCCTAAAAAATACGGAGTGGACATTAATGTAGGTGATACCCGTGGACCTGCAGGCATTTTCAGAGCCTTAAGAACAATACCCGTAATGTTAGATATTGTAAAAGATATGGAAAAATACTGTCCTAACGCCATACTCTTAAATTATACCAATCCTATGGCTATGTTATGCCGAGCAATGCAGTCTCAAAGCAAGATTCAAATCAGCGGTTTGTGCCACAGTGTACAAGGAACCGCGGGAATGCTGGCAAGATGGATAGGTGCTCCTATGGAAGAAGTGACTTATACCTGCGCAGGTATAAATCACCAAGCGTTTTATCTGGATTTTAAATGGAACGGTAAGGATGCGTATCCGTTAATTAGGGAAGCCGTTAAAAAACCGGAGATTTATAATCAAGAACAAGTGCGAAATGAAATGTTCCTACATCTGGATTATTATGTAACCGAATCAAGCGGACATAATTCCGAATATGTCGCTTGGTTCAGGAAAAGACCCGATCTAATCGAAAAGTATTGCACACACGGTACAGGCTGGAATCCCGGCGTATATGCGTACATTTTGAACGAATACAGAAGGCGTGAACATATTTGGAAAAAAGAAATTGACGAATGGATGGCTAAGGATGATATTAATTTAACACGTGGTCATGAATATGCCGCGTACATATTCAATGCGGTATTCGGAGATAATGAGATTTTTGAATTTAACGGAAATGTACCTAATAAAGGGTTGTTACCTGATCTTCCGGAAGATTGTTGTGTGGAAGTTCCGGTTTTTGCAAATAAAAAAGGTTTGAACCCGGTAGCTGTTGGAAAATTACCTCCTCAATTGGCTCTTTTGAATAATATCAGTGCGAGATGTGAAGAATTGGCAGTAGATGCGGTTTTAACCGGTGACGCACGAAAAGTTTTCCATGCAATATGTTTCGACCCGCTAACATCGGCGGTATTAAGCATGCAGGAGATACAAAACATGGTTGACGATATGTTTGAAGCCAACAAAGACTACTTGGGATACTTTAAAAAATAAATAAGATTTCATTGCAATAACTAACTTACTGTTGAACAAAAGTGTGCCGGTGCCGTTTAGTCATTGAAAATACCTTCATTAAATGATTTTACAACTTAGGTTCAATGTTCGTTCGTTTATTGCAATAGAATAAGGTTTTGTTGAATTAAAAAATAAAGAAAAATAAATATACGGAGAGTATGAGAAAAAATGGCGGAATTAAGATGGCATCCTTTGATAAAGGATTGGATAATAATAGCGTCCCACAGACAGAACAGACCTCAGATGCCTAAGGACTGGTGCCCTTTTTGCCCGGGTTCGGGAAAGGTACCGGATTCATTTGACGTTTTTAAATATGATAATGATTTTCCCGCTTTAATGCAGGATCCGCCTGTACCTGATGATGTGGCAACAAGCTTTTTTAAGGTTAAAGACGCATACGGAAAGTGTGAAGTGATACTATATTCACCCGAACACACGGTTACATTACCTGAACTTACGGATTCCCATGTACGTAAGCTGGTTGATCTGTGGACCGAGCGTTTGATCGAAATAAAAACCGATGAAAAAATAAAGTATGTGTTTATATTTGAAAACAGGGGAGAAGCGGTGGGAGTTACAATGCCACACCCACACGGTCAAATATACGGGTATTCGGTAATTCCTAAAAAAATTAAGTTGGAACTGGAAAGCTGCAAGGAATATTTCGTGGAAAACCAAAAATGTTTGATTTGTGATTTGTTAAGAAACGAACAGGAATTTACCAAAAGGGTGATATTTGAAAATGAATCTTTTTCGGTGATTCTTCCGTTTTTTACCGAATATCCTTATGGAGTATATATCATTTCAAAAAATCACAAACAAAATTTGATACAAATGACCGACTGTGAAAAAACCGATCTGGCATTATGCATTAAAAGAACGGTAGGTATGTTGGATAACCTTTTTGATTATCCTTTCCCATATATGATGTGTATGCACCAAGATCCTGTCAATAGTGAAAATACAAGCGATTATTATCATTTTCATATTGAATTTTTCCCTCCGATGCGTTCGGCTGTAAAACAAAAGTTTAACGCTTCAAGTGAAACCGGGGCATGGGCACATTGTAACCCCACCGCACCGGAAGAAAAAGCAGAGGAATTACGAGAAGCGTATATGAAATTTATGAATGCGCAGGATGGAAAAACAAATGAATAAGAAAAAAATGTTAATTAATAAGTTTATAGAAGTATACGGCGGTAATGAATCGGAACTTAGGGTATTCGCATCTCCCGGTAGGGTGAATTTGATAGGTGAGCATACCGATTATAACGGAGGATATGTTTTTCCTGCAGCTTTAGATATGAACTCTTATGTAGTGGTCCGGCCTCGAAATGATAGATTTATTCAAATGATGGCTACCGATATAGGCGAGTTAGTAACCGTATCACTTGATGATTTGGAAGCTGCAAAAAAACTCAAATGGGGTAATTACCAGGCCGGGGTGGCCGACGAACTTATAAAGCACGGTTATAATGTTGTAGGGTGTGATATGTTGTGTCATGATGAGGTGCCGTTAGGCAGCGGTCTATCTTCATCAGCTGCAATTGAAACCGTTACAGCACTTGCTTTAATAGGTGCGTATGATATTAAAAACAATACCAAAACACCTTTGAATCCGGTTGAAATCGCAAAAATAGGACAAAAAGCGGAAAATAATTTTGTCGGTGTAAGTTGTGGGATAATGGATCAGTTTTCATCGGCTATGGGTAAAAAAGATCATGTAATTTTATTGAACTGTAAGGATTTATCCTATAAACTGATTCCTCTTAAGATGGATGGATACAGCCTTGTCATCACAAATACCAACAAAAAGAGAAGCCTTGCGGCTGTTAAATACAATGAAAGAAGAAGTCAGTGCGAACAGGCATTTGAGATTTTGAAACGGTATATACCGGACGCAACATGTTTGGGAGATATCACACAAGAGATGTTTAATGTTTTCGGAAAAAATATTAAGAACGATATACTGTATAAAAGAGCAAAGCATGTAATTACAGAAGATGATCGTGTTCTAAAATCGGTGGAAGCTTTACAAAGCAATGACTTGGCAGAATTTGGGCGATTAATGAAAGCATCACATATATCTTTAAGAGATGATTATGAAGTGACCGGTGAGGAACTGGATGCTTTGTTTGAGATCGCATCCGATATACCCGGAGTATTAGGTTCTAGAATGACAGGTGCGGGTTTCGGAGGATGTAATGTCAGCTTGGTCGAAAATAAAGCGATAGATAAATTTACACAAATAATTACAGAAAAATATAAAGAAAGAATAGGGTATGACTGCACAGTTTACACAACATCCATAGGTGACGGGGGTAGAGAACTGTAAGACCATATGTAAGAGATATAAATTAAAAAAATATTAATAATAACCAAATAATTAACAGGGGGCTGTGCCCCCGTTTTATTTTTTCATTTAATTTCTGATAACCAAATTAATGTGGAGTTACAATAATCCTTCAGGGTTTGCAAAAGTACCGGCTGTATATTTTATAACAGGTTCTTTTTTATTATCATATATTCTAACAAAACATAATTGTGCGTCGGTGCTTATACCAAAAGCTTTGATAATGCCGGTTTGTAAAGGATCTTTAGCTAGAATGTAATCTGTAAAACCTTGTTTCATTTTTATTTTCAATGCTACATTCATGTCTGACAATTTATTACCGTTTGTGTCGGTTACATCAACCCTTTCGGAAAGTATAAATGAAGAATTACCATAATGAGGTTCATATGTGGAAACAAACGTTGATTTCAATTCATTTAATCCGGTTTGTAGTTCGATTATTGTCGGTATCCAATTTTCAAGATTACATTTTTTTTCAGCATCTACAGACCAGCTTTTACATATTTTTGATTCGGAAGTATATACTGATGAATTATTATTAAACGGTGTATACCGCAGATACAGCTTTGTTCCCGGTTCTAATACTTCATACAGATCATCGCATAAAAAGTCTGCATACCATTTATCAGAAGGTGTGGAGTCTTTTTTAAAATTTCTCATTAATGCGTCTTTATGATATGTATCATTAGTTTCTGTAAGATTCAAACCTTTTATCGTAAGGGTAGAAAATCCGTTTCTTATAAATTTTGAATGCTCTTTACCACCTTCTGTTCTGAATATATCTAAAAAGTAGCAGTCTTCATCCGAAATATCAATTAAAGCTAATAACCGTTCATAACGTTCGGTGCCTGAATATTCCGGAGCTTTCGCATAAACGGCTTTTATAGGTTCGTCGATGAACCACATTGTAGTTTCTCCGTATTTCGGATATCTCAAAAATGATGATTTCCCCTGTTCATCATGCAACTGATGTTCTTTTCTATCTATAACCACAAGATTATGAGCGGAAGGTATGTGATACCATTTAAAATTAGGACCTTTCCAACCACCGCAATTAACAGGTGGATACCCGAAGTCTGCAAGGAACTTCATGCCTTTGGCATAAATTTCAATATTTAAAGCGTCTTGGTGCGAATGATTTCCACCTGTATCATAATCTATAAACGCCGCTCTTTTATAATCACCTTTACCTGATTTTAATAATGCTATACGAAACCTTTGAAAATCCCTGCTGTGCTGATTTAAATCAGGCCCAAAGTTTTCTATTAACGCGTCAATCTCTTTTTGAAGCAACTCACTGTCTGCGACGGTAAAGTCATCTTCAAATAAGCCTTTTGTGCAAAATCCGTTAGAAATATATAATATCTTAACAAAATCGGTATCGTTAGTGCATTTATATAACTCATATGCGAAACGAGGACGTGTTTTTGAAAATTCAGAAGGACCTTTGGATAAAGAATTTGATAATAAATGTTTATATGCAGGATCTGAAAGTCTGCCTCCGTCTCCGTGCCCGGGATAAAATTTATTCAGCACCCAAGAGTCTATATGAAACTTATATGTATTATAAATATTCGGATATCTTTCAAGTAAAGATGCAATTGAATACTCGTCGGTTTGATCTAATAATAAAAACAATGTGATAAGATTGTTTGGTGCAGAAGCCGAATAGCCACCTTTTTCTCCTGCTATACCGTCTACGTAAGTACCGTTTTCAATTATTTCATCTAACACTTTTAGAGCTATTGTTTTTAATTCAGGATCATCTAAAATTAATGACAAGCATATTTGAGTTATTTCTGTGTCGGGGTAATTGGTAATAACTTTATGAAGATGATCTATAGTGTCTTTTAGTATATTATTTTCTATATTTTTGCGAATCTTTGATACTGTGCTTTTATCATTAGAAAATCCGTGTTTTCCAGCTTTTTTATTTAAAAAATCTATTAATATGTTGTCGTTTTCAATTGCTTCGAATATCTTATCATAAGAAACAGCTAAATTTTGAACATCATGAGTGGCGTTTGCCCAATAAGAGATATAGCCTCTCGAGGTTTTTTCTTCTTCATACATAATGCCTTGTTCTTTAAAATCAAAATCTGGATACATATCGGCTATTCTGTCTAAAATTATAGCTGCACGACGTGCATACTCGATATCACCTGTTAAGCAAAACGCATCAGTCAATTTAACAACTCCGTCTACTATTAGTTGCCTCCAGTGCCCGTATATGAGATATGTTCCTATAAACCAATATTTATCACCTTTCTCATCGATATATGAAAATCCATCATCTACTCCGTATTTAGAACCGTTTTCTTCATTTACCAATAAAGAAGTGTCCGCAGCCTCGTGCCTGAATATACCGTCCGTACATATACCTGACTTATAGTAAGCATAAAAATCATTTTTCGGAAATTTATTTTTACAATGAGGACAGGATAATTTCCACGGAGAATTTTTTGAATCAATAACCCAATTATACATATGTACATCTTTTTTACAATCCGGGCATTGACCGTCTGATCGTACCATCCATGATCTTTTTATAGTCGGTGGGAACATAAGATCCCAAAGTTGGTCGTAATCTTTTTCCATCCAATAGCCCACCGATTCAATTTTTTCTTTTGAAAGCTCCTGTAGTCGATCAGAGGATTTTACGTTATTCCGAATCGTTCTTAAAAAACTTTCATTAAAAAAAACACTTTTGCTTTTCATGCTTGTACCTCCTCGTATGGGGATTCATAATTGCAGTTCATTATACCACAGAACAAATAAAATAACGTAAATATTATAACTGTCGGTGATAACAATCACACACAATCCATATTAAATAAAATTGTTGAAAGATTTAACAGTAGAATCATTGAAACAAATACAAAAATTAATAGAAGTTCAATGGAGGCTCAAATAGGCTTCAAATAGAGCTTTAAAAAATCATATCCGATGCCTTGACAGTATGTTCATTTTCAGATATATTAAATTGCAAGCAATTTATTTTTACTTATGTAAAAGTTTAGTTTAATATAATAATGTGAATGACAATGAGCGGGAGGAGTAGATTTTTTATCCTGTACCAGAGAAAAGAAATCGATTTTAAAAATCGGCTGGAAGTTTCTTTATAAGGATCAAATCGAAGGTCGCCCGGGAGTTCCGGTTTTAAAAGTTTTATAACCGTAGAAACCGGCGGTTTAAACCGTTAAAGATATGAGTGTTCCGATGGACATGATTTAATTTAATTATTGTTAACCGGAGAATTTTGGTGGTACCGCGAGCTTTCGTCCAAATGACGAAGGTTTTTTTATTATTTAAATATGTTTTTTATGTGAAATATAATTGCTACAGTAGAATCAAATGAAAATTTTGTATCAAGTAAAAATGTATTTAATTTGAGTTCGGTATAAAACCGGATGAGAATTTATAATGTTGACACATACCATGGAGGATGTTATGGAGATAGTACTAAAAACTTTATTGTTTACATTATTAGCAGCGGGATCTGCAGTAGTTTTTATGGCTGACAGAATAGAAAAGAAATTCAACATGGGTAAGAAGGAAAGTATTAAACACAGTGAGGAATATGACGAGAAAACTCTTGAAGACTTAAAAACTCAAAAGGCTGTTATAAGAGTTAAGTTATTCGGATTGGTGGTTTTGCTACCGGTTATAATAATAATTTTGATTGTGTTTAAATAATGATCTGTTTATATTTAAACGGTTTCAATTTGACATGGTGTATTTTAAGTACAATAATAGAAAATTTTATATAAAGGATTGATTATATGATAGAGATTGCAAAAACATACGAACCTAAAGAGGTTGAAGACAAACTTTATAAAAAGTGGATGAATAACGGTTATTTCCATGCCGAGACCGATCATGAAAAGACACCCTATACTATAGTGATCCCTCCGCCGAATATTACCGGTCAACTTCATATGGGCCATGCTTTGGATAATACCCTTCAGGATATATTAATCAGAATGAAAAGAATGCAAGGGTACTCAGCTTTGTGGCTTCCGGGAACAGATCATGCCAGTATAGCTACCGAAGCTAAAATCGTTGAGAAGATGGCAAAGGAAGGGATTACTAAAGAAGAAATAGGACGCGAAAAGTTTTTGGAGCGTGCTTGGGAATGGAAAAAAGAATACGGAGGAAGAATTGTAAATCAATTAAAAAAATTGGGTAGTTCTTGTGATTGGGAACGAGAACGGTTTACAATGGATGAAGGATTATCACAAGCGGTTACCGAAGTGTTCATAAAATTATATGAGAAGGGTTTGATATATCGTGGAGAACGTATTATAAATTGGTGTCCGGTTTGCGGTACATCAATAAGCGAAGCCGAAGTTGAATACGAAGAACAAGATGGTAATCTTTGGCATATAAAATATCCCGTAAAAGGAGAAGATCACCGGTATATAACTGTAGCTACCACTCGTCCCGAAACAATGTTGGGAGATACGGCCGTTGCGGTTCATCCGGAAGACGAAAGATACAAGGATATGATCGGCAAAACGGTTATATTGCCTTTGATGAATAAGGAAATTCCTATCGTAGGAGATAATTATGTTGATCCTTCTTTCGGTACCGGAGCTGTAAAAATTACACCCGCACATGATCCTAATGACTTTGAAGTAGGTCAAAGACATAACTTGGAAATGGTAAAAGTTATGAATGACGATGCGACCATGAGTCAAATCACAGGGAAATATGCAGGAATGGATCGATATGAAGCGAGAAAAGCCGTTGTTAAGGATCTGGAAGCTTTAGGACTATTGTTTAAGATAGATACGCATAACCATAATGTCGGTGCTTGTTATCGTTGCTCTACGGTAATAGAACCCATGGTATCCAACCAATGGTTCGTTAAAATGGAACCTTTGGCCAAACCTGCTATAAATGCCGTTAGAAACGGAACAATACAGTTTATACCGGAACGTTTTTCGAAAATTTATTTCAGCTGGATGGAAAACATAAGAGATTGGTGTATTTCCAGACAATTATGGTGGGGACATCAGATACCCGCTTACTATTGTCAAGAATGCAATGAAATTATGGTAGCAAGAAACAAACCTGAAAAATGTAAATGTGGAAGCGAAAGCTTAAAGCAAGATGAAGATACGTTAGACACATGGTTTTCATCCGCATTATGGCCTTTTTCAACTTTAGGTTGGCCTGAACAAACCGAGGATTTTAAATATTTTTATCCTACCGATGTACTGGTTACCGGATATGACATTATATTCTTCTGGGTTGCACGAATGATTTTTTCCGGACTCGAGCATACCGGAAGAGAACCTTTCCGTCATGTAGTTATACACGGTTTGGTTCGTGACGCTCAAGGAAGAAAAATGAGCAAATCATTAGGAAACGGGATAGATCCTTTAGAGGTTATAGAAAATTACGGTACCGATGCATTAAGATACGCTTTGATAGTAGGCAATGCACCGGGTAACGATCTACGTTTCTCAGACGATAAAATATTGGCAGGCAGAAATTTCTCAAACAAAATTTGGAATGCTTCACGCTTTGTTTTAATGAATTTTGATGATAACATCTCATTTGCAAATATTGATAAAAGCCGGTTCGGAACACCCGAAAAATGGATATTGAGTAGGATGAACTCTTTAATAAAAGATGTAACCTCTAATATGGAAAAGTATGAATTTGGTATAGCTTTGCAAAAAGTGTATGAATTTATATGGGAAGAGTTTTGTGATTGGTTCATTGAATTGGTAAAACCTCGCTTGTATGACAAAGATGCGTCGGGAAGAAGAGAGTCTTTATTTGTTCTGAATAAGGTTCTTGCAACATCATTAAAGCTGTTGCATCCTTTTATGCCCTTTGTAACAGAGGAAATATACTCTAATTTAATAACTGACGATAAAAGTATTATGATATCCGATTGGCCGTTATATAGTGATGAAGATAATTATGCAGATGAAGAAAATAAAATGAGCGAAATAATGGTAGCAATAAAAGGTATACGAAATATACGTGCTGAAATGGGAGTTCCACCCTCAAGAAAAGCAAAAGCGGTTTTTGTAGTATCGGAAGAGAAATTAATTTGTATATATGAAACCGGAAAAGCGTTTTTCGAGAAACTGGCTTTTTGTTCGGATATAGAGATTACAACGAGCAAAGAAAATATTGATAAAAATTATGTATCTGCCGTTGTAAAGGGATGCGAAATCTATATACCTTTAGGAGATCTAATCGATATTGAAAAGGAAATTGAACGATTGAATACCGAAAAAGAAAAGCTGGAGCTGGAGTTGGACCGTGTAAGGAAAAAGTTGTCCAATGTCGGTTTTGTTGCTAAAGCTCCCAAGCAAGTAGTGGAAGCGGAGAAAGAAAAGCAAGGTAAATACGAAGAAATGTATGATAAGGTATTAAGTAGAATAAAATCACTTACCTGAGTAACTTTTATATGAAATTGTCACTTAATAGTTAATTAATATATAATACCGCCCGATTCTATCGTCTTCGGGCGGTATTATTTAATAGGATACATTTTAAACTCGATTTTAAAATGTACGCCGGCCAGGGGACGCTCCATGCGGCCGCGGGTCTGATTAAAAGTATACAATTTATTTATAAATTTATAAATCAATTCGTTTGTGTAAAAGACGTCCTGAGAAAAAGTAAAATAATGTGATATAAATAACATAAAGCACCGACCCTATTAAGAAATATTTATTCATGTGTAAAGATGCCGCTATAGGTACATTGTTACTCATTTCAATTTTAATCATATCTCCGAACAACCCGAAAGGTGTCATGACCGATACGGTTATGAATTGAACAACAATTGATAACAGTATGAAGAACATAAGACTTAACAAAAATCTGTGCTTACCGGTAGAAAAAACTGTTTTACTAAGTGTAATCGCAAATATACCCATCATGATTATATTAAACCATTGTAAAAGTGTCATCAAAACAAATTGTATGATTTGCCACAGAGAAGGTATTAAATCTTTAAAATTTACTTTTAATTGAATAATCATGTTATGCAGTTCTGTAGATTCCGGTGCGTATATACCTTTTGCAACGGTCAAATTTATAGCTGTTAGAATAAAGACAACTGCTACCGAAATAAATAATTCCACCAAACCGAAAAGTGCTTTCGAACCAATTATTTTATACCCACTGTTAGGTGTTAAAAACAGCATGTATCCGTGCTTGTTTTTCAAATCTGAAAAATATGACCATATGGTGTCTAACAATGCACAAAAGTATGTTGTACCTATAATCAAAACACTCAGAATAATCGATAAAGCCAGCCAACCGTCTCCTTTATATAATCCGAATATAATAAGGCATTCGGCGACAGCTAAAATGATGGCAAATGCCAACAAAGTATTTTTTCTTCTCAAAAATTCATATTTTAACAATTTGGTAATCATGCGAATACCTCCTTATATAATTCTACTATAGATTTTTTATTTTTTTCCCGTAATTCTTCGGCATTTCCCTGTAACACGATCTCGCCGTTTTTTATAAATATAACTTCATCCAGCAAATTTTCGACACTATCGATTAAATGGCTGGAAATTATAATTGCATTATTTTGAGAGGCTCTTTTTATTATGGAAGTAATAATTTTTTCTCTTGCAACCAGGTCAATACCGTTTAGCGGTTCGTCTAGCATATATAGCTTTGCTTTCCTTGACATAACAGCGGCTACCTTAAGTTTTGCAGCCATTCCGGAGGAAAGTGAACCCACTTTCATATCAGGAGTTAATTGCATATATCTGATCAACTCATCATACCAGTCAGGATCAAAGTCTTCATAAAAATCCCGAAAAAATTCACCAACAGTTTTTACTGTCATATAATCATATAAAAACTGTTCTGTAGGCATATATGCCGTTAACTTTTTAGAGTTGACACCTGTAGGTTCTCCCATTATTTTTATTGTTCCGTGTGTGGGATAAAACAATCCGGCAACCATTTTCATAAAAGTGGATTTACCACTGCCATTAGGTCCTAACAGACCGTAAATCTTTCCTTCTTCAAAGGTTGTATCGGCATTTAAAACAGCCGGTCTTCCTCCGAATGTTTTCGTAATCTTTTCCGTTTGAAGTAATATCATAAGTTATATCTCCATTTCATTTATTTTATTAATTATTTGAGTTTTGTTAAAACCTAAATCCGACATTTCGTTTATGAATCGTCGTATAATTAATGTTGCGGTTTCCTCACTAAGTTGGTCAATCAAACCCGCCGATTCAATTACGAAAGTTCCTTCTCCGCGTTTTGTAAAGCATATTCCTTGCATTTCAAGCTCCTTGTAGACCCTTGCGGCTGTGTTAGGGTTAATATCATATTCAACCGCTAATATTCGAGTAGATGGCAGTTTGTCACCGGGTAAAATCTCGCCGGAGATTATCTTCTTTTTTAACGAATCCATAACCTGCAGATAAATGGGTACATTCGAATCATAATGCATAGCAACCTCCTTTATTAGTGTACTAGAAACATAGTATACTAATAGAATATTCTTGTCAATAGTTTCTTAAAAAAAATAATAACATAATATTACTTGTGGTATAATGACTTTTGACAGCATAAAAAATAACATTTAAAAACAGGTGATATGATGAATTACGGTTTTATAAGAACAGGAGCCTGCGTGCCTGAGATGAAAGTTGCGGATATAAGTTTCAATGTGAGTGAAATAAAAAGAAACATTGATGTATGTGAAAAGAGGGAAGTCAGAATAACGGTGTTTCCCGAGCTTTGTATCACCGGATATACCTGTGCGGATTTGTTTCAGCAGGATGTAATAATAGAAGGTTCTGAAAAAGCATTGATCGAACTAAAAAAATATACAG
>CAZJOD010000022.1:25983-30993 GCA_964547525.1 uncultured Clostridiaceae bacterium | reverse complement strand
AAGCTTGTCTGCGTAGCTAACAATACTATCCTTTTTAACTATTTTACATAAAGTATGCAAATATAAATCTTTATTTTACCCATCTTGAACCTTTATACAAATCTTTTGTCAATGTCCATGATTGATCATTAAAAATCTCAACCAGTTTTTCATATCCCGCCGCATACAAAGCATTGATATATTGGCTCCATTCCGTATTCATATCTCCGATTTGTCCAGCGAACACTCTCTTGTAAAAATCGTTGTATACTGTGGAAACTTCTGCATTTACAACTTTATTCGTATCATTATATCTTGTCTGCAATTCTGTAGGTAACATAGCCCATTCGATGTTTTTAGACGGAACCATACCGTATTTTTCAAACCATTGGTTAGCTTTCCAGTATTCTTCAAAGAAATAGTTTTCATAAACATATGCAAGACCAAGGTAAGCATACATGGTGGTTGCAAACGATGAAACGTTAAATATCCTCATAGGTGCGTCGTTCCTATATTTCATAGGTATTTTTTCAACCGGTGTCTCAAACATCATACTCTTATACGGTTCGGCTTCCCAAGTAAAATGAACACCTTCAATACCTTTTGCATATCTTAAAGCGTTATCTCCGAAATTTGCGTATTCCAAGAGCATAAGTAATCTTGCAAGCTGTTCATCGGTGGTATCTTCTCCGAAATATGCATTACTTCCTTGCCATTTCGTAAATTGTCTGACATACATATTCCCTTTTCCGGAAGGCCCTTGTGGTGGAGGTGTAATTACCATTTTTATATCGGGATTTTCTTTTAAAACTACATTCGGAGGATAAATTTGATGTGAAGGATGTGCCGACCTTACTGCAAATGCAGGTGGATTCAAATGACCTACGTTCGGTAATGCCAACAGTGTGGTATAATCGGCCCATGCCGCCGTTCTGACATAACCCTTATGTATAACATCCGTAAGCCATTCATAGAAATCTCTCATACCCGTATATGCTCGGAAATCAACATAATCTCCTGTCGCTTCATCCAAATATATATATTTTGTAACAGGAACAAAATTAAACATACCGGTTAAGTTACCTTCCCATTCGGCCATATTAATATATAATCTTGCAAATGTATCATCTTCTCCGTTTCCGTCCGGGTCGTCAATTGTTAAGGATTTATATATTTCATTCAGCTCTTCAAAAGAAAATTGTCTGTTTGTTATGTATATCTGATTAAGAGCATCCACTTTTTCGAGATCGTCAAATTCGTAACCGAGATTTTCCAACCAATCCAATCTGAACATTGAGTAAGTCCACGGGAATGTATCCTGGGGGGCAGATTGTAACATACCGTAGTATTCATCAGTCGTACCTTCCACTAAACCCATTTTCCATGAAAACGGTTCAGCATCACGATAGGCTGCATATGAAGGTAAATACTTGTAAAACATACTGCTTTTTACCGTACGTATAAGTTTTGATTCAAATAAAAAGAGATCGTTCCAGTATTGAATCCTTGCAAAGTTAGGAAAGTCTCCGGCAGCCATCATCATAGTCAACTGTTCTGTATTATGGCTGTCAATATTCCATACTTTGATGTCAATATTGAATTTTTCTTCTAGCTCCAATTCATCCCAACGACCTTCTGTGTAATTTAAACAATTATCAGTAAGCCAACTGATTTCCACTCTTTGTGCAAACGGATTTACCACTTCGGTAACGGCTTGTGTCGTAGTGGTAGCTGCTGTTGTTTGTGCTTTTGTTGTTTCCTTTTGAGTGGTGCTCGCTTGAGTTGTGACTGCACTTGTTGTTTCTGACTCCAATATGTCTTGACTTTCCCCTGCACAACCGGACAGGCTGAAGACAAAAACAATAACCATTAATAGGTACCAAAGGTTATTCAGTCTTTTCATTTTATGAACCTCCTTATTAGACGCAAAATATTTGCGTAATACGAAATTGTTTGTAATTATTGTATCATATCCATATACATTAATACAATAATAAGGAAAATTTTTTTATTTTTTTGTAAAAATTCATAATTAATGATTGCTATATAAAGTTAAACAAAAATTGATGCTACATCTTACTTTTTTTAATATTTTCCATGCATTATGTAACATTATAGTTATATACTATTGAATAATATTATTTTAAAAAATACCAATTGATCAATCAAGCTCCATGGTATATACACCTTGATTATCACTTCTTTATAAAGCGCTTACATATAATAAAACCTTTATGGGATATGATATGCTATACAATATTGAATTGGTAGTTTATAGATACGCAGGTACATATTCAATTCGATGCACAAATGTGACGTATAAAAACCTTCGGTTAATGATTATATCATAACAATTCCACATCAGCTTCATATTCAGCCGGAGGAAAAATCATTTGATCCGGCGTGTCGGGTCTTACCGTTCTTCCCCACTGACCAAGTACATTATAGTATGTATTGAGCTTTTGGGTTTTTAAAACAGCGTCTTTCGGATTCCAATCTTTGTACAATCGTTCCAAAAGGCGATTCCTTATTTCCTCGTATGCAGGATCCTGCCCAAGGTCTACCAGTTCATCCGGATCATCATCAATATTAAAAAGAGCAAGCGGTAGGTTTTGATCATCTGCAAAAGTCCATAATTTCCAAGGCCCTGAACGAATCATTCGGCTAGGAAAAACACCTCCTCTTATGTCCACCAGTTCACAGGTAGTTTCATTTATCCAATCGGCATCCTCTTTATCCCTAAGTATTTTACACAGAGATCTTCCTTCTACCGTATACGGAAATTTCGTACCTGCAATTTCTGCAAAAGTCGGTCCGATATCCATTAAGTTGCATATTGCATCACTCACAGATCCCGGAGCAATGACATTCGGCCATCTTGCGATCATCGGTACACTTGCACTGCCTTCGTAATAATTACTTTTCCACCAGCAACCATGTTCACCTGCCATTTCACCATGATCGGACGTATAGATTACCAATGTGTTCCGTGCCAAACCTGTTTGATCTAAAGTATCTAGAACCTGACCGACAAGGGTATCCATATGTTCGCAAAGACCGTAATAAGCTGCTAATGCAACCCGGATGCGCTCATCCGAAAGCGCAGGATTTAATATACCTCGCAATTCACGAAAACGTGTGATTGTATCAGGTTGCTTTTCCTCTATGGACGGGATGCTTACTCGGTCATAATAATAATTGAATAAATCGGGTTTTGCAACAAAAGGACAATGGGGTAATACATATCCAAGCACAGCTGCAAAGGGACGAGATGTATCCGAATCGGCTTTATACTTTAACCAATTTATAGCAACCCTTGTTCGTTCTTCGTCTGACCATTGATAATGGGTGTGACCGCGTCCTGCAATTTCTACACTCTCTCTGCATTGACCCGACGTACTACCGGGAAATTTCGTCCATAAAGGACCTCCCTTGTACGGTATTCCAACCGGCCCCGCACCGAGTTCCGATACCGGACGAACCTCAAACCCATGTCTTTGATCTGGCCCATTAAAATGCATTCTTCCCAAAAGAGCGGTTTCGTAACCTGCAATAGAAAGTATCGTCGCCCATGTAGGGATACCCGAATCCAATATATGATTATTGGTCCACACTTCATTTTCAGATGGTGTTTGAGAAGTCATAAAACTCATACGACTCGGTACACATAACGGTGAAGGACAGTAGGTATTACGAAACCGCATCCCTTCGGAAGCTAAACGATCCAGGTTTGGTGTTCTGATCAGTTCATTTCCGTAGCAACCAAGAAAGTGCTTGCTATGTTGATCAGTCATAATCAACAGAATGTTCGGCGAATCGGTATTGGCTAACAATTCTTTATTTATCATTTTATTATACTCCTAACACATACTATTTGGGTAGATGGTTACCCACACATACCTCGTCTTTTTTATTACTATTTACACCTGTATACTTATTATGTATCCACAAGAAACCACAACCATACTCTATTCGATATCTTTTCTATTTACAGTAGTAGATACAATGAATTTAGAGATAAGTCAAGATCAACCTATTTCATTTATTACATCTCCGTTTCTCAATCGGTAGTGTTGTTTATAATTTATTTAAAGAGTGTTAACCTGTCTAGCTTTCGGTCAGTCTCCCTTTACAAAAAATATATTTTCTCAAACAACCTTCTAAATATTAAAAAAACTCCTGTTTGGAGTCTTTAGCTTATTGAGCAGTTTCGGCGAACTCCATCAATGTATAAACCTAACAAAATTATTATATCACGTAATATTTCACTGTATATTAATTTTTTTTGATATATCAAATTTTAGACTGCATAAACAACTCCACCATATGAAAGACTTGGAGCGACAATCCGGTTGTCATGATAAAACCTGACAACGTAACCGCATTTAGGTATCTTTTCAACACAAATAAAACCACCTGCTGATTATACTTTTTATCAAAAGCTGTGTAGTCACAAGAAAAGTTCTGATCAAGGAATAACCTGAATAGTATTAACGAGCTTTCCTCCGGTGTAAATATGGGTTGCACAAGAAATACAAGGATCAAAAGACCGGATCGTTCTGCCTAATTCTATAGGATTATTAATATCCTTTACAGGTGTACCGATAAGTGCCTGTTCAGCAGTTCCTTTTACACCATTACCGGTTCGGGTTGAAAGGTTCCAGCCGGATGGTGTGATAATCCGGTAAAATGAAATTACCTGATTGTTGATTTTCAACCAGTGTCCCAGAGCTCCTCTTGTTGTATCAATCAAACCCTTTCCGGTAGCTGCTTTTGGAATAGAATATTCCTTTTGCACATATACGCCGGGGATAAGATTCTGAAGCAATGTGTTCATAATTAATGCTATCTTTTTAGCTTCTAAAACTCTTGCGATGGTCCTATCCATCATTGATATTCCATTTTTGTATTCACCGGAGAGCCATTGTCTTGCCAAAGGACCTGTCTCAAAGGGCAGATTGTTGTATCTTGGAGCCTTGACCCATGAATATGCCTGAGGCTTGCTCATATCAGCTTCCGGCTGGTCGTTAC
>CAZJOD010000022.1:6669-25883 GCA_964547525.1 uncultured Clostridiaceae bacterium | reverse complement strand
GCTGCGCTTCACTGCTCGCCATGCGTCCCGGCTGGTCGTTACGCTGCGCTTCACTGCTCGCCATGCGTCCCGGCTGGTCGTTACGCTGCGCTTCACTACTCGCTATGCATCCCGGATCAGCTTCAAAAGGTTTATCGGTGCTTTGTCTGTCCTTATACCAAGCATAGTCAATCTGCTCGGTAATGTTATCCGGGTTGAACAAACTTATTTTACCACCGATATATACAAGAGGATTCACATATAAGGTTCCCAAATCCTTATATCCGTCGAAACAGCCAAAGCTTAAAAGGTTCCCATAACCCTTTCCGATATAAAAATAATCTCTGTAATATTCTGCAATGGTATATACATCAGGGAGCATTCTATCATTAATAAATTGGTATATGGTATGTAATATTGATTTTATCTTGATGATTTTATCAGTAGTCGCTTGTGTGGTGATACCTCCAATAAAAATTCCATGGTTGTGTGGGGCTTTTCCACCAAGTACAGCAAGCATTTCGTGTGCGCTTCGGCTTAAATCAAGAGAATCAAAGTAATCCTTAACCAATATGTCATTCTTTTCTTTTGGCAGCCTGAAATCACTATGTTCTGCTTTAAACAAAGGGTAATTTTCAGGCAGTTTTACAAAGTCAGGAATAGTATACTGATAAAAATGGCGGATATGGTTTTGAAGAAATTCACACCCATGGAGGATGTCTCTTAAATATCTACCCTGTTCGGTCGGAACAACCCCCATTGCATCCTCCAGGGCAAGGGTAGATGCCATAGAATGGGCAGTAGAACAAATCCCACAAATACGCTGTGTAAAATACACGGCATCAAAGGGACTTCTGCCTTGGAGCATTTTTTCAAAGCCACGAAACAGCAGTCCTTCTGTTTTGGCATCCACCACTCGGTTATCTTCAATATCCGCTTGAATTTCCATAAATCCGCTTATGCGGGTAACAGGGTTAATAATAATCTTCTTTGTCATCTTTTCACCTCTCTTGTGGTATTGTAGCTGATAAAAGGTTCCATTGCATCAGGGAATCCAAATTGTGCACACCCTATACAGGGCGTGTCATCCTCAATAGGCCAGTTAACATATTGATTCCACTGCCTGATGGGGCAGTCTACACGTGTTACCGGCCCGCGGCACCCCAGCTTGAACATACAGGTTTTATCACCCAACTTTTGGGCAAAGATTCCCTTATCAAAATATGACCTACGGGGACATCTGTCATGAATTAATGTGCTGTAAAACAAAAGAGGTCTATCCCTGCTATCAAGCTCGGGTTCTCCGTACAGCAGGATATGGGCGAGTGTACCCATAAACCAGTCCGGATGGCAAGGGCAACCCGGCAGCTTTATCACCTTTCTATTTAATACACTCTGCATACTAACGCACTCAGCAGGATTTGGTCTGGCTGCAGAAACCCCACCATGGGTGGCACAGGCACCTATAGCAATGACACAAGTTGCCTTCTCACCAAGTTTTTTAACTGCATTAAGCGCAGTTACCGGTTTACCGTCCAGGCGACCGATGATGTTGTAAAGGCCATTGTTTTTAGTCGCAACAGCTCCTTCCACAGCAAGGATATAATCATTTCCCAGCACACTAAACAACTGCTCCATAGCACTCTGCCCTTCGCTCACTGAAAGACTGTTATTATAGATAAAATTAGTCATCTGCGAAATCAAATACTTGAAATCGGGATTTGAGCCATCAAGAAGCGATATGATATTTCCTGAACACCCGGTCAATTCAAGCCACACAAGATTCCTTTTCCTTAAAACACCATGTTTGATTTGTGTCTTCACAGTCTCCAGCAGACTTGCTGCTGTACTGAGCCTTGCTCTATATTCAGAGCAAGTAATACTTGTATTGCTCATTTCACACCAACTTTCCCACTACTTTTAATTTACTCAATATTTGCTGACCTGCATGACATGAAGCAAATTCATTAGTCAGGTCTTTTCCCGCCGTCAATCCAAAGTGTGTTGCAGCCGCCCACGTAGCATTGTTTGTAACATCATAAACAGTACCATTTACCGCAACATATGCGGGATTGCCACCCTTTCCATCATATTTGGACAGTTCTTGAAGCGTGAATGTTGCTTGGTTTCCAGAAGTCGTCGGCTGTTGCAGGACAGGCGGATCTGCTATAGGAGTAACCCCCGGCTGAAGAGGCAAAGGATATGCCTGTAAAGGTACCGGCCGGTTCATAGCTTCCATTGAAACCTCAAGCATGAATATCCTCTCTCTTAAATGGTTCAATATCAAATTTCTTGTATAGATACATGGAATTACATATAATAAGTTAATATCATAATTAATTTCTGCCATAATGCGGTCAAGGTTTTTATTTGAAAAATCCTGTACTTTCATGTTCTCCCCTCCGGTAATAAATTTACTATATTCAATATATTCCGAAGGAGTCTTTTTGGTGATTTACATAAATACTTACTTAGCATATCCTGGGAAGCATCTGACCTTCCGGCATTGTAATGATACGTTTACCTCCGATAAACGTTTTCATATACACTATCCCGTGATGTCCTGAAGTAAACCGCCCTATGTTCTGAGCTTCGCTGCAGTTTTCAAGTACTTTTATATGACACAGCATTTTCTCTCCATAGCCTTTTTCAACTACAATCAACATTCTACCTTCACAAGCAAGATATAAAGGGTCCATTCCTAAGATCTCACTAATGCCATACACTTCACTTTTTACCGGAATGGACTGTTCATTAAGTTCTATACTCAACCCTTGATCTAAAGCTATTTCATTCAGCGTAGTCGCTAAACCTCCACGCGTAGGGTCCTTCATTAACTTTATATGTTTAAGATTTTCACCCAAACTATTGATAAGGCAGCACATTGGAGCACAGTCACTTTCCAGCTCCGTTTCAATACCCAAGTCATATCTGCCTAAGAGTACGGATATGCCATGCTCTGCAATACCTCCGGTTATAATTATCTCATCACCCGGTACTACCCGGCGGGAATTATATATCTCCGACACCCTGCCAATTCCCGAAGTATTAATGAAGAGCTCATCAGCACTTCCTCTTTCCACTACTTTGGTATCACCGGTTACGATTCTTGCACCAGTCTGTTTGCAAACATCACTCATAGATTTTGCAATAAGGTGCAGCTTTTCAATACTAAAGCCTTCTTCTATGATAAAGCCGGCACTCAAGAATAACGGTATTGCACCGGCTGTCGCAAGGTCATTAATAGTACCGCATACAGCAAGCTTTCCTATATTTCCTCCTCTAAAAAACAAGGGATTTACAACAAAGCTGTCAGTAGTATATGCAAATTTATCTTCCCTCGCTTCAAACACAAAGGAATCCGGCATTGCATTAGAAATTGAATCATTAAAATATTTATAAAATACATTTTTGATTAATCGCTGTGTAACGCTTCCACCATCTCCATGAGAAAGCTTGATTTTTTCATCCATTTTCACTATCTCCTCCATACCTGAAGTGAGCTGCACACGCACCTTCTGAGGATACCATACATGGACCGGAGGGATGTTCCGGTGTGCAAACTAACCCAAAAAGACTACATTGGCGAGGTAGTTTTAGTCCCAGAAGGATTTCACTGCATAGGCAGTTTACAGGACTTGAGTATGGCTCTATCTTTAGTCCAAATCTCTTGACTGCATCCAGATGCTCGTACCTATCATTCAGCACCAAGGCGGAATTGGTGATGGAACCAATCCCTCTCCAATCCCCATCGGCTACATCAAACACTTCATTCATCATATGTTGAGCGATTCTATTACCGGTGAAACTAACACATCGTTTATACAGGTTCACGAACTCTATATGCCTTTTTCCTGTAAGCTGCTCCAACAGCAGGTATATCCCTGCTGTTATATCTTGACTTTCAAAACCACATATTACTGCAGGAATACCAAATTCCTCCGTGATAAACCTGAAATGATCTGCTCCTTTAATTGATGCCACATGACCCGGGCAAATCATTGCATTAATTTTATTTCTCTCATCCTGCAAAATAAACCGGATAGCCGGCTCCATGCATTTTAATGCTGTGAGAAAGAACAGATTATCCAGTCCTCCTGCCTTTGCCAGTTTCACTGTCACAGCAATCAATGGAGCTGTAGTTTCAAATCCTACCGCAATAAAAACGACTAATTTATCCTTATTTTTTGCAGCAATAGTCAGTGCATCTTCCGGAGAATAGACAACAGTTATTTTTGAGCCTTGGGCCTGTTTATCCGACAGATTGAAGCAAGTTCCTTTCACCTTCATCATATCTCCAAAGGTAACAAGAACCACACCCTCTAAATTCGATAATTCCACGGCTGCATCTATATAAGATTCAGGTGTAACGCAAACGGGACAGCCAGGTCCGGATAAAAGGACCACTTCTTTTGGGAGCAAATACCTTATGCCGGATTTAGAAATTGCTCTGGTGTGTGTTCCACAAACCTCCATAATCCGTATATCCCGATTATAAATCTCTTCAAAACAATTTTTTAATCTTTCAATAATTCTATTATCATTCATTTTCTGTACCTTCCGGCATCTCATAAAGTGTATCATTCAAAAATCTAAATTGTTCCGAGTCTATTTTTTCAATCGCAAAACCTGCATGAACCAGTATATAATCACCGGGTACAGGAGAATCAATTAAATGAATATTTACTCTTTGCCGTACTCCCATAGTTTCAGCCCATGCATGTAATTTTTCAATGGATACAATCCTTGCCGGAACTGCCAGACACATAATTTCCCTCCTTTACCATTTGAACTGCAACCATTGCTTGCCCAAAGGCAATCCCACCATCATTCGTGGGTATCGTCATATTATGGCATACATTAAAGCCATGATCTTTTAGTCTTAGTTTCATATTTTTTAATAGATATATATTTTCAAACACTCCTCCACCTAAAACGATATCGTCTATACCACATATGCTTCTTATTTTGCACACACAGTCTATAGTAGCTTCACAAACTGTGTTGTGGAATTTTGCCGATATATTTGAAGCTGTCTTTCCATCTTTTATATCTTTTAAAATGCCTGTTATAATTTCTCCATACCCGACTTCCAGCTTCTCTTCTTTTTCATCTATAGAATAAGGATAACTATCCGTTACATCCGACCCTATCACACTTTCCAGTTCAATAGCTGCTTGAGCGTCAT
This sequence comes from uncultured Clostridiaceae bacterium, assembly GCA_964547525.1. Lineage (GTDB taxonomy): Bacteria > Bacillota > Clostridia > JAAYHZ01 > JAAYHZ01 > CAZJOD01. Next base: position 20,716 of record CAZJOD010000022.1, on the reverse strand, counting down.
ATGTAATATGCATCCTTTTCATAACAAGTGCAGATACACAGTCAAATAGTCTTCCCATACTCGACGATTTGAAACAGTTTATATTATGCCTGAGTGTATTCTGCAGCGCTCTAACTTTTAAACAATTAACACTATCAAGAAACTCCTCACTGTTAATACCCATAGAAAATAGATAGGAAACTGCTGATTTCCAAGGTTCTTTAATAGCACTATCTCCACCTTGCAGTGTCACATACTTCCAGTGACCAGCCCGCAAAAACCTACCTTTTGAACCAACAAGAAATTCCCCTCCCCATATAGCCCCATCTGTTCCCATACCTGTTCCATCATAGATAATACCTATAGCATCCTTTTTTAGGTCATTCTCCGCCATACAAGCAGCCATATGTGCATGGTGGTGCTGTATAGGGATTGTTTTAGCAGACTGCTTTATAGCCCACTGTGTGGAAAGGTACCCGGGATGCAAGTCATGTGCAATAATTTGTGGTTCTGCACCAAGCAATACTTTCATCCTCTTGATACTCTTTAGATATTCTTCATATGCATTCATTTCATCCAGACTGCCCAGATACTGCGTTGAATGAGCATAACCCTTATGCAATAGGCATAGTGCTGATTTGTGTTCTGCTCCCATTGCCATAATTTCGTTGTCTAAGCCTATCTGTAAGGTAGAAGGGGAATATCCTCTAGCGCTTCGGCTTACCATTTCTTTCTCATCAACAACCCGAACGACCGAATCATCTATTGGAGTAAGTATTTCTCTATCATGTACAAGGAAAAAATCCACTACATCCTTGAGTTCTTCAAATGCCTTCTCATCCTTGTAGCAAATAGGCATCCCGCTGACATTTCCACTGGTCATAATAAGGTATTGAAGCTCTTCCCGAAAGAGTAGATGATGCAAAGGTGTATAGGGGAGCATAACTCCAAGACGGTTAATCACCGGAGCTATATTATTAGGTAATAATTCCGGAAATCTCTTCTCAAGCAGGACAATGGGCCGTTGTCTGCTCGTAAGTATTTCTTCCTCTTTATCGGTTACCATACAGATTAACCTGGCAGATTCTAAACTGGCTGCCATTATAGCCAGCGGTCTGTCCGGTCTTCTTTTCCTTTTGCGAAGCAGGTCTACAGCCTTCTCATCACATGCATTGCAAGCAAGGTGATATCCGCCAATTCCCTTAATAGCGATCAATCTACCCTCACAAAGCAATTGTCCGGCAGTTGCAACAGGATGAATACTATCTATTGGTTTTCCTTTATTATCAAGCAGAAAGAGCTTTGGTCCACAATCAACACAGCAGTTTGTTTGGGCATGAAATCGTCTGTTATCCGGGCTTTCATATTCACTCCTACATGTTTGGCACATATCAAAAGATGACATTGAAGTGTTCGTTCTGTCGTAAGGGAGTGTTCTTATAATAGAATACCTGGGACCACAGGATGTGCAATTTGTGAAAGGATACATATACCTCCGATTCATCTTATCCTGTATTTCCTTTATACATTCATCACAAATTGCCGTATCAGGCGGGATAAACCCTTGAAACCGGTCATCTATAGAACTATTACTAATAGAAAACCCATTGTATGCTTTATATTTCTCAGATTTAATCTTTATACTATTAATTTTTGCACCGGCAGGTGGGTTCTCAAGCAATGCAGTAATAAAATCTTGAATACTTTTTTTGCTACCTGAAATATCTATAACTACAGCTGTGCCCTGATTGCTTACCCATCCACACAGGCCAAATTGGTTTGCTGCTTTATAAATATGCGGTCTCATCCCTACACCCTGAACAATACCTGTTATATGGACTGTGTACCTTTTTGGATCATTCATCAATTGACTCACCTTCAATGCTGTTAATAACCGCATTAAGTTTGCCAACATCTCTTTTTTCAACAATAATATCCGTCCATTCGCCTAATAAATTATTATTTCGCTCGCTGAAATGCTCCAGAAGGCTGTTTGCGCTGATATGGCTATCTAAATTAACAGCTATATTAACTCTGTTAAGTTTTAATATTTTGTTTTCTTGACAAATTTTAAATAGTGCCTCGTATATTCTTTCATTCAAAAAAGTATCATGCATATTAGACCTCCTTTGCAACTCTACAAATAATTCTCTCAACCTCAAGGCAAATACCATTGAATTTTTTCCTCAGAATATTACTCAGTTCAAATCCAAATCCTACTTCTGCTATCTCAATACCTATAAAATAGCCTTTAAGTGGCTTTGAGTGTAATCTCATTAGGTCAAAAACGCTCATATCATGTTGCGAGTTAGCTTCCCCATATAAAGCAATCGCTTCCTCCAATTTGCAAGTGTGAATACTTCCGGCTTCTGCTCCTGAGTATGCAGCATCCAGAATAATTACAAAGTCATCTTCTTTTAGTCGGTGAAAGCAAAACTGAAAATCGGTTTCTCCGATAATGACTTCAACTCCCATTGATTCCAGATTGCTTTTTAAATTTTCCAGCACCGCTATGGCAATACCATCATCCATCATAAGCCTGTTCCCAATACCAAGAGCTTTCATTATTCCATTAACACACCCTATCGAATTAGTCTTGAATAATTGCATCACTAAATATATATGCCGATACCGGTATGAAAATTTTAAAAAGAAAAAAATAATAATGATAATCTTACAAAAGGATGTGCTTTTATAGCGTGCTAAAACGAAAGGCTTCGACAGTGGTTAAACCATCAAAGCCCTTGGATAACTGAGGTATAAAGTTTTGGTATAACAAATCTATATCTATGCTTTATATTCGAAAACAGAAACATATACAATTTTACATTCCCTTTGAATAGGGAACTTCAGATTGCCACTATTCCATTCAATTATTGCAGTTTTTGCGTTAAATCAATTCCACCCGGTTCACTCTTGCATTTTTTTAGCATCTTTTTACCAAGCTCAAAATCAAAAGGTAGTATGTGGAATTTATACTTATAATAAAACTCTATATATTATTTAGCTGCAGGTCTTTCTTCTGCCTTATCTGCCGCTGCGGCATTCTTTCTGGCATTTTCCTTATCTTTTGCCATTTCTTCAACACTTTTTATTTTAAGCCTTGCCGCTCCCCTGTATTCTTTGGTTGGTATGAGATTACCTGCCTCAAGACGGGCTTTTGCCGCTTTTATAGCAGCTTTATACTGGGGAAGCCATTTTTCCTGAGCTACCAGCATTTCATCAACCATCTGCCAGATTTCCGGAGGATTGCATACAGCACCCGTCAGTGGATCCATCATCATAGCCTGCCTAAGCAACATGTCATCACCGTTTACTGCTGCCTGTACTGCCATCCTTTGTACAGAAATGCTGACATTACACACTGCGGCACACCCTAATGGCAGATCTCCCACTTTCGGGATATTGACTCCATTGTAGTCAACATATCCGGGCACTTCTACCACGGCATCATCGGGTAGGTTTGTTATAGTTCCATTGTTAACAACATTAAAATGACCTCTGTAAATTCTTCCTGTTTCTAGACCTTCAATTATATAGGAACCATGCTCCTGGCTTCTCTTCTCGTCACAATATTGCATTGGAGGCTCTTTTAACCAGTTTGGAAAATCCGTTTCAAACCAGTTGCGACCTTCGGTGCATACCCTTAAATATCCTCCTGTCTCGCCATTTATCCATACACCTAAATCTATCCAATCTTTGATTTCTTCAGGGCGTTTGCGGTACCAGGGTACATATTCACTCAGATGTCCGTTAGATTCAGTGCTGTAATATCCGAATCTTTTTAACATATCAATGCGGACCTTTTCGGTTTTACTATATTCAGGATGCTTTTCAAATGCTTCAAGAAGCTTTGATGTCATATCCTCACCCTTGTGTTTCACCTGTATGTACCAGGTCTGATGGTTTATTCCTGCACATATTATATCTACTTCTTCTTTTTTCAAGCCTAAAACATCTGCAATTTGTCTGTGCCCACCCTGAACTCCATGACATAATCCGATTGTATTAACCTTGCCATATTGGTTGCAAGCCCATGTTATCATAGCATTGGGATTTGCATAGTTCAACATGAGACAGTCAGGTGCCGCTACCTCGCGAATGTCCTTGCAGAAATCCAGTACTGCTGCTATGCCTCTTTGTCCATACATAATACCACCGGCGCAAAGGGTATCTCCAACACACTGATCTATCCCATATTTAAGTGGAATGTCCACATCCAGCTCAAAGGCTTCAAGTCCACCTATCCTTACTACGTTTATAACATATTTTGCTCCTTTTAATGCTTCACGACGGTCATTTGTAGCTGTGATTTTTATATCAAGACCATTTCCGTCAATATCTCTTTGACAAAGCTGTGTAACCATATCCAGGTTATGTTGGTTTATATCGGTGAAAGCGATTTCTATATTGGAAAAGGCTTTAACACTTAAGAGATCTCTGAGAAGTTTTCTTGTAAATCCGATGCTTCCCGCACCGATAAAGGTTACTTTAAATGGCATAAAAAATCCCTCCTGTAATAATATTAGTAGCATTTATCCTATAGCTATTCTAACATGAAGGGACTAAGAATTTTTTAAATAACCTAACTTTTACACAAACACCATGGAAACTATCCTAACCTTTTTTATACAACTGCTTATGAACCTCCTTACGATATTGCACAGGAGTTTTTCCTGTATGCTTCTTAAACATGGAAGTAAAGTATTGCCTGCTGTTAATGCCGATATAATCTGATATTTCTATTATGGGAATTTCTGTACGGACCAGCAGCATTTTTGCCTTTTCCAGACGCAGTCCGGTAAGGTATTGTACGGGTGTACAGCCTGTACATCTTTTAAAGATGCGGTACAGATATCCCTCATGGATGTTAAGGGCATCTGCTATATCTTTTACCCGGACATCCTGGTAATAGTGCTGATGTAAAAACCTTGATGCTTTCTGCACATGTAGGTCAGCAGTTGATGTATCAGGGGACAGTTCTTCAATCAATCGTGAAATCTTTATAAAAATCTCTGTCAGATATTGTTGAATAAGAAACTCACTTCCGCACTTTTCTTCGTCCATTTCCATAATCATATTTTTCAGGGTAGTATATATATCATTGGTATCTTTCAGCAAATAGTAAGGTTTGTTTTTAGAGAGCAGCCCGGCAATAACAGGAATATTCCTAATTATTTGTCTGAAGTCCGGATAATTAATTTCTTTCTCCTTAAAAACAAATTCTATGTTCAGCATACGACAAGTCATATCTTTATCAATTTCAAGGGTGTGGGGAATATTTGCATCAATTAGAATAAAGTCTCCTTTTTCAAGAATATTTGGGGCTCCCATAGCTTTTATTATACATTTTCCCTTGATGACATACATAATTTCAATCTGGTTATGCTGATGCTCCTGCATGTGGAACTCATTCCATTCTTTGAAGTAATAAGCCACTACTTCAGGATGAAGACTATTCTGCGTTAACTCCTTATTATAAAGACTACATTTCATCACGGTTATTGATGCTCCCCTGTTATTTTGTTACTGACCTTATTTTGTTCACACCATCTCACGACGTTAAGTTTACTGTTTATTCGATCTTGTATCAGCTGATTCTAAAATTGTATGTAAACCTATGTATCCATAAATCCACATATTATTCTAAATAATTCGCTCTGCTTTAAGCAGTCTTGGTTGGTAATGATGTCGTTTTCCCTATCAATGATCCATCGACACCGATTTCATCCATATTAATTCATTTTTTACTTACAAAAGTTCTTTACTCAATGGCCGTAACCGTATAATTCTTATAAACGGATGTATCCCTATAGGACCATATCCCGACTCTTCCGTTTAAGTAAGGATAAGCATCAAAATATGTAATCAAAGGATTTTCCATATCGTCCACATAAACTTTGATACTATTACCCTTAGCTTCGATACGCAAGGCATAAACAGTACCTGTTTTGACGGAATAAGGAACCTTGGCTACATTTTCAGTATCTTCATAGTTCATACGTTTAAGAAAAACATATCCTTTACTAATTCCCGCATAATACCCCTGCATTGCATTTATGGTTTGATACTGAAAGTATGTTTCATTGTTTGTCCTAAAAATCACACCGGAATTTCCAACGGCAAATTTGCCCGGGATAACATCCGTATTTATGATGTAATCCGTCCATGACCCTTTGCCTATTGTCATTTTAATGTCACCTTGATTCGGATTTGCCATCCCTTCTTCACTAAAATAAAATGCTTTGTCACCCCGAAAAGTCATATCTCGATCCTTTAAGGTCAAATCGTATGTCACCGGCAAATCATCATCTTCTGCAGCGTAAATATCAACAGATAAAATCTCAAGATTCTCACCTTTAGATAATCTAAATGTAAGATAATGAATTCCGGCTTTTAATAGAACCCGCCCTAATGGCAATTTGTTCATGTTTTGTTCGAGATCAAAAGAAGGTGTATCTTGTTTTTTTAATGTAAAAATACCCAGGCTACGACCGTCTTCCAAAACTTCCACATTAATATCTTCTGACATATTGTTTCCGACCTGTAACGCTATGCCGTAGAGCGCGTCCTTTTCGGTATTCACATTGTAAGATACCCATGCATTCTTTTTCTTTAGAATCACGGTTTTTACACCATCCGTTAAACTGCCTATAGAAACATCACCACCGTATCCCTTATTTTCTTCAGGCATATGATGTATTCCGTCAAACCGACTAGGGATGGGTTTTATCGATTTACCGTCACTCGAACCTTTATATGTATCTGAAAAACCTGTGAATCCCACTTCAGGTCGGGTACCGGAATAAATATAACCGATTCGCCCTGTACCGGGTCCGGGGTTATCATACGTCAGCTTATTCATATTATCAAAAAAAACAGTGAATTGCTCCGGGCTATACTGTACTTTTATAGAGTGGAGCACTCCTCTTTTAAACTCCTTCGGTAATTCAAATTCACCTATGATTTTATTTTCCTTTTTACTTACTCTTTCTACTCTAACAAGACTGCTGCCTTGCAACCATAATATCCGATAATATTCTCCTGTGTCATTATTACAAAACACCACCCCGGTATCTCCGTCTCCACCTTTTAAATTCCACTCGGCGGTAAATGTGTCACCGGTCTTATCTTGTGTCAAAAGCATCTCCATGCCATCGGTCTCTCTTTTTTCCAATACTGATACGGGGTCATCTTCCGTCCATACCGCAAACCTCGGTAAATCCGCAACAGGCATTTCAAATAATGTAGGACCGTTCACATACATTCGATTTCCGTTAAACGATAACCTGTCGATATTCATAACTCTGCCTGTAAGATATGTTGTATATGAATGATATGCTATATACATAGAATCGAGATCAGGACCGTATACAAAACAACTGTGTCCCAAAGCATGTGATTCAGGTAAGTTATTTATTAAAATCGGATTCATATAGGGCTTGATGTACCTACCAAAAGGTCCTTCCTCGGATACCGAATATTTTTCTCGATATGCGTCACTTTTATAGTGGGTTCCGGTATACATCATAAAGTAACGACCGTCACGCTTAATAATCATAGGTCCTTCAGTCCATCCGTCCATATATACATTTAAAGTTATACCTGTTTTGTCTATTACAAGGGGTGAACTCATATTATGTCCTACAATTCCGTTACCGCTTGCACGGGTAAAATACCAAGTCCCGTCATCTTCAATAAAAACGGAACCGTCCAACTCCATACCTAAATTTCCCGTCGCTTGTACGAAGGGACCGGTGGGTTTATTAGCTACATATATGTAATGTCCTTTTCCGGAGGGTGATGTATACATATAAAACTTACCGTTCCAGTAATATACTTCCGGTGCAAAGCCCATTTGTATGGGTGTCACACTGTTTACGGTTCCCATGTAATTCCACTCGGCCAGATCCTTCGAACGCCAGATGTTAACCACACCTGTCGAGTAGAGATAATACCAACCGTCAAACCGCATGATGAAAGGATCCGCTACCTCGGCTAAGGGTTTTACCGGAAGTGTAAGATGATTTTTATACATGATCTCTACCTCCAATTCTTCTTCTGTGGGTATATAGACATTAGATGCACACCCAACGGATATACAAAGAAACAACCACGTCAAAATAATTATAATATACTTAACTCTAAAATAATGATTTATAGTTTTCAAAATTAACCCCTTTGCCGGTCATTTTATTAAAATACTACACTAAATCGTACAGTACTTTTGTCTGCTTATTTATCATTTGATTACACCCGATCACTTACCTTTTGTTGTTTTTAGTATATATGACTGCACTCAAACCTGCAAGTATAATAACCGTATTACCGTCGCTGTTTTAGAAATTCTTGACTTTTATAAGAAATATTATTACATATTATATATCAATATTTCTTTCTGTTTTATTAAGACCGTCCGAATGATATTCATCTTTTTAATAAATTCGATTACTTGATACCCTATCTTTAATACCTACTATAATACTTTCTATTTTTTCGCCGTTCTTATTTAAGATTACATACAAATAACTTTTCCTAAATCCGTATTCATAACCTTCTTCTTGTTTAAATCCTTTTTTTCTCAAGCTACTTGCAGCCGATTTAAAATCATCTCCCACTTTCAAACCGTAAATTTCATAATGAAGACCGGTAATTTTTATTGCATTTACTTTTTTATAAAAATCGGTATCCGGATCATTTAAAAATGTTAAAAATATCCCATTCGACGGGTATTCAATAAAATACCCACCAAATCCGTGTACAATCTCCCCATCATTCCCGAGTATATTTATCACATTTTCCTCATCCATCATAAGCTTGATTCCGTCAACTTTTATCATTGGATTGGCTTGCAATGTCAAAATAAAGGCATAATTCAAATAAACGATCAAAGATAAAATTACAGCTATGACAGACCATATGAGGATTCGTTTTTTTAACATACATTTATTACTCCTAAAAGAACTTTATAGAATTATATTTTATTTGACTGTATCACAAAAGAAATTGTTCCGGTTTCTTTTTCTCTTTCCAATCCCTATGAACCGCTTCGAAGATAGCCCGGCTCATCTTTTCTTTATAGAAATCATTAATGGACAGAAAATGCCTTTAAGGCAATATCTTCGATGACCTTTATGTCAGATTCAACGACTTTTTCTGATCTTGATATCTTGCATAAATTCCCTCCGGTTATGTTGACGTTTTGTTTATTATACCATAGACAAAAGGCCTATCAATAAAAAACTACAGATCGGTTGCTTTCACCTTCCTTATTGTTTTGGTTATATATCGAGTTAACTTTTCTTCAAAAATATCTGCCGTTATTTCCTTGTTTTCAATCATAAACAATCCTTTTTCCCAGCTGGCCGTCAGTGTGGGATTCAATAACTCCTTAGCCGTTCGAATGACAATATTCACGATTTCCTCTCCTTTAGGCTCAGGTGTTACAATTCGTGTTTTGGCATGAATTTTTATATGCCTATTATCAACCAATTTCTTTATAATACCGGCCCTAGTAGCGGAAGTGCCGATACCGCATGTTTTCAACTGTTCTCGTAATTCTTCATTTTCAATATACTTTCCCGCCTTTTCCATAGCGACGATCAGTGAACCATCCGTGTATCTTGGAGGCGGTTTGGTTTCTCTTTCTTCCGAATGCAAACCTTTTACATCACAAAGCTCGTTCTTCACCAAATTTTGAATGGGAGAATCGGAAAGCTCCTCTTCTTTTTTATAGGACAAATCATAAATCTCTTTCCAGCCCGGTGCATTGAGAATTTTGGAGTTGGTAACGAATATATCTCCCCCCACATCTGTTTCCACTTTTACGGTGTTGTATTCCGCAGGAGGGTAAAAAGCGGCTAAAAAACGCTTTACTATCAAATCATATAGCTTTTTTTCATCCGGTGCCAAAAGGTTTAAATCGGTTGTAACATAAGTAGGTATGATGGCATAATGATCGGTTACTTTACTGTCATCTACAAACCGTTTGGCTTTTTTGTTGACGGCAAACTCACCGAAAGTTTTGATTTTCAACACACTTTCTTTGTATGCACTATTAGTGTATAACCCGTTTAATATTTTTGGCAGATCGGGCAGCACTTCTGTGGAAAGAACTCTGCTATCGGTTCTCGGATAGGAGATCAGTTTCTTTTCATATAAGTTCTGGGCCATTTCCAATGTTTTATTGACCGGAATCTTGAATTTTTTATTGGCTTCGGATTGGAGTTCGGCAAGATTGAAAAGAAAAGGTGCAGGTTCTTTTTTTAACTTAACCACCACCTTCTTCACTTTTGCCTCTTTTCCCTCCAGCTTTTTGATCAATTCTTCGGCTTCTTCTTTACTTAGTGTTTTATCTTCGCTTTCTTCGCTTCCTTTTTGGGATTGTTCATTGCTTTTTTTAGGCTGCCACTTACCTTTATATGCGATATGGCTGTCTTTGGATAGAAAATCGGCCGTGACCACATAATAGGGTTTCGGGACAAAATGACGAATTTCTCTTTCTCTTTCCACCACCAAGCCTAGCACACAAGTCATTACCCTACCGATGGGAATGACGGTATTCTTGCTTTCGTTTAACACAGATGACAATTTCTTTCCGTATCGTATGGTATAAAGCCTGCTGAAATTCATGCCGAATAGCCAATCTTCTTTGGCTCTGCAGTAAGCTGCTTGTCCCAACGGATCGTACTCCGAATGATCTTTGGCTTCACGTATACCTTTTTTCACTGCCTCTTCGGTTTGAGCATTAATCCATACTCTTCTCACCGGCTTTGTACATCCGGCTTGACGATAAACCAGCCGAAATATGTATTCCCCTTCACGCCCGCTGTCGGTACATGCATAAATAAGGTCTACATCTTGCCTTTGCATTAATTTTTCTATTGTTTTAAACTGTTTTGCTGCACCTTTGTCACTAATAACCTCATATTTATATTCACTCGGAATAATGGGCAAATGTTCCAATTTCCATGACTTGTATTGCGGATCGTAGGCATGTGGATAACACATGGTCACCAAATGTCCAAAACACCATGAAATAACGGTGTCATTTTGTTCGGCATAACCTCTTTTTCGGTCCGACGGAGAAACATTTACTCCTAATACCGTACCAAAGCTAGCCGCAACTGACGGTTTTTCGGCTATATATAATTTCTTTCCCAATTTTTCACCTGTCATAATAATTTCTGTTTTTCAATATTCGGCTATTGTATACTGCTTTACAGTCTGATTGCAAGTTCCGAAGAATAATCCAAATAGCGTTTTACCGCTTCTCCCGGTATATCCCATGGAATATGGTTTCCGATGCACATTATGTATCCTTTTGTCATATAGGCGGTTCGGACCATATCTTGCACCATCTTTTTTATTTCCGCAGGCTGATTACGCTTTAAAATACGATTATCACCTTCTCCTGCCAAAATACAATCTTTGTGTTTTTTGGCGATGGTTTTAAAATCAGTGTAGGGTTCGGTTATAATTCCGGCGGCACCACATGCCATAATGTCATCTGCATAAAAATCGATGCAGCCATCCGTCATAAAAAAGACCCTCTTTCCCGATGCTTTTAACATTCCCCAATATTCCTCATAGCGTGGGAAAATGTATTTATTCATCCATTGAGGAGAACACACAGGACCTCTTGAAGTATTGATGTCGTCATGGCATATGACAAAATTCACCGGAAGACGTGAAAAGGCTCTAAAAACCCTTCTGTTTATTTCTGCAAATTCGTCCATAACCCTCTCGAAGCGAGGATCCAAACATGCTTCCAAAAAGAGCTCCCATCCGAATGTCAACAATGGCCACATAAACATGGTATTATAGAAACCTATATGAGCGCAAGATCCGTCACGGTCAGAGAATACTTGTGTTGCTAGGCATCTTCCTAATGATTCCGTGTGAACGCAATATTGATATCTGTAGACTGATTTTTGAAGACAGCTTTTTATCAGTTATTCCATTTGCCCATTTCGTACCAATCAATATTTTCTGCAATGCTTTGTTTGTTATGCAACCTACATTAAAAGTCGGATCCGATACAGCTCTTATAAACTCCCTATCTTTTCCTGTTATGTCCAAAGTTCTGACCTTCTTGCCGTTCCGAGAAAATGAATGTGTTATACTTTCAAAGATTTCATAGACAGGTGTTGTATCAGAAACGTTTGCAAGCTTTTCAGCAAAAGTTTTATTGCATTTTGCTGAAACTCCGGCTCTTATGTTTATTTAGGCTATGCCTTTTCGCATAGGGAGTTGCTTTTAACCTTTTGATCCGTAGTCATTTTCTATTTTCTTAAGACGGAGGCAGTGAATATAAAATTCTAATGTTCCAGCTGGGATCGAATGATTATAATTCGGTGCAATAATTATTATGTTTCATCTTCATCATCATCATCGTCATAATACGCATACTGTTTTGGAGCTTTACCTTTAACCTCAATCACCTTAGGTTCCCCGGGAGGAATTTCATCTTTGTTGATTTCAAGAAGTTGGACTTCAAACTCCCAGGAATCACCATAGTCAAAGAAATACAATACCTTTTGACCTACATACAATTCAAGTTCTCCAACTGTTATGTCAATAGTAAAAGGCCCGCTATCACAATTAGGTGAGTGGTAAGCATGTTTAGAGTATCTTTTCGCATCCATATAGAAGGAATAAAGATGGTCATTGTCAAAATCAAAGGCTTCCTGTATAGCATTATGCAAATCCTCAAGTGTATGTTTGTAAGAAAGAACGATTTTTCTCCAAACACTTCTTCCAAGAGATACCTTAAAAAAATAACTACCCTTTATAACTTTATTTATCGCAGCTGAGACTGTTTTATTTAATACCCCTTCCGGGAATATTGGTTGCAAATACTTATATAGAGGGATAAATCCGTCTTTTTTCCGTTCCTTGTAAAATTTCTCTGCCTTGGGTTTTTCGCTTTTACTTGCTAATACTGCTAAAAGGTTTATTTTTGATTGGTAAGATATCCCGGGTATAATTTCCTTCTCATCTTCCATATGAAAACCTTTTAGCCAAGGTATATTCCAATCTTCTATATTCTGATCCCGTAAAACTTCGCAAATATTTACACCAAATTCTGTAGGAATCACTGTTTTTATTGAATCGTCATATTTGGTTATTTTTTTATCTCCCTCTATGATCGGTACATAATTGCAAAAGCCAAAATAAGTAAATATACGGATTAAACCGGACAAATAAGAAAATATAGAATCATAATCTGTACTTTGAGAGAACGCACCTTTCTCCAGTTCCTTCCCGGGAGTAGACATTGCAAATGTCTGCACAATCTGTTGTATCGGATTAATACCAAAACTCAAATGCATGATTTCCTCAATATCATATCTTGTCCAGAATGTTTCCAGGAGGAATGTATATTTCTCATATATGTTTAATGAATCAAATACATCTTTCCTTTCCGTCTTTGTTAAATAGACATTACCTTTGGTATCTACTGCTTTTATATATAAATTTCCAATCAGTATAAGGTTGAAAATCAGATCAATTACCGGATAAGACTCCTGTTGATAATTAGCTGCAGTTACTTCCTTTTTATAATAGAGCAATAGATTTAATTCAAATAGGTCATTCTTCCCTAATGCAGCTCTACGCTTAGTTAATACAGGTTTCTTTTCTTCTATGAAATCGCAAAACACTGTGAAATCGTTGATTGTGGTGCTTATATCTTTTTCACTTACTCTATACACTGTTTAAACTCCTCCCTTTAGCCATTTGAACTGAGAATACAGTAGAATTGTCAAGATGGAACTTGAATTCCCCTTGAATTTTCCTCCACATAGGTTTGCCGTTCAATCTCCCGGCTAATTTCTTAGAAAATTATTATCGGAAGTCGTCCCTGTATTCTATTTCAAGAAAGCCCTTCTTTATAATTCAATCAATACGGTTGGTTTTTTCCTGAAAGGTCAATAAAAATTATAATATGCTATATTATATCATTATTTGTAATCAAATTCTAATTAATTGATATCTGTCCCGTATACTTTGTTTCTTTCTGTTTTATTAAGACCGTCCGAATGATATTCATCTTTTTAATAAATTC
>CAZJOD010000022.1:0-6569 GCA_964547525.1 uncultured Clostridiaceae bacterium | reverse complement strand
CAAAGATAAAATTACAGCTATGACAGACCATATGAGGATTCGTTTTTTTAACATATTTTATTACTCCTAAAAGAATTTTATAGAATTATATTTTATTTGACTGTATCACAAAAGAAATTGTTCCGGAATAAAAATGAGCGAAAACCCTTGTCAACATCACATTAGAAGTGAATAGTACTGTCACGTTGGAATTGATTGTAGGGTACATAATGCAGGTCGTCGTAGTTTCTGAAGAAATTTTCGTTCCTCTTCATCCATACGTCCTTCTGAATTGCTTGTAAGTTTTTTTGCTCATAATAATATACCTATTTTATCATAATTATAGATACAGATATAAAAAAAATATTTATTATGAATAACAGCATAGAGTAGAAAAAAGGGACTGATATCTCAGTCGCCTCACAGCTTTCCATACTTTATCCCGGCTTCAATAAAAGCCAGGTAATTCTGTATCGTCTTGTCACTGAGTTCGCTTTCATACGGTCCTGCAGATGGTGACAGTATAAACTTTCCCGATTTCCCTTCATCAATGGCTTGCCGGACCATAAACTCGATTTCATCCTTTCCCTTATGTGCCAGATCATCATACTGGATATTCCCGATTAGAATCATATTCTTCCCCAGCACCTCGCGGGCCTGTGTAAGGGTACAGTCACCAACCGGGGGCGCTTCGATGGTATGAAGTCCATCCGGGTTCATGGTCTTCATTCCCTCCCGTACCTTGTACAAATTTCCATGGTAGTGCACAATCGACCATTTGCCGTATTCCCGGATCAGGTCACAGATACCCTTTACATACCTTGCCGACATTTCATTGAACTTGTCTGGTGAAACCAGCGGTGGTCCGGCAAATTCACAGCCCACAATAAAGAAGACTTCTCCAACGTTCCTGTCCAAAAGGTATTTATAAAAATTATAGACCCTTTTATACATTTCGTCGGAAAACTCAATGATTTTATCGTAATCGGTCAGCGAGAAGATGGAAAAGTTTTCAGCGCTCATCAGGTGGTAAAGGGGAATGAGTGGATCTCCGATATCTACCATCATCAGGCCTTTATCCCCGAGTTCTTCCTTTTCCTTAAAATACTGCGCCACATCCGGTTCAACAGGTACATAGGGTATTTCAAGAATTTTGTTCAGATCTTCTATATCTTCTATGAAATACTTGAGCCTTGTGCCGTCCTTTCCCTGGGAAGTACTCTTAATCAGGCTGAAATCTTTGTAACTCACTACTTCTTCCTTTATCCGGTTGCCGTTTTCCTCTCTTTCGGTGAGTACCCTTTTAATTTCTTCGTTATAGTTGTAGCAAAAACCGGATTTGAGATTTCTACGGTCAAATGTATCACAATATTTATCAATGTATTCGGTAATCTTTTTATAGCATGGCAAATTGTATATATCAGCATAGCAGTGTAATCGATGATAAGGCGCCAAAAGCCAGATAGGAATCCGGTCAATATCTTGCCCTTTAAACAATCGGGTCAACCGTTCTCTGCTTGTCAACATAATATAACTCCTTTTCTTTAGTTAGGAGGGAAAACCCCGCCCCTACTATACTGCTTCTTTACCTGTTGATATTTTCCTTGTACCGTGCCGCTTCAAGTTCGCTGAACAGCTCCGGGAGACGGATATACTTTGACTTGTAGCCGGACTGGCATGCATTTACGCCAAACAATCTATCCCGGAAGCTTTCCTTGCAAAGTATACCATATTGTATCAAGTTATGCCACTACATTGCATTTAGTTGATAACCGTCCCTGTTATATTTGTCCAGCACCATTAGGACCAAGGAGTGCAAATATTTCATTTTCTTCTATCTTAAAACACACTTTTTTTAGCACTTCCTTATTTCCATATCGCTTTGTTATTTCTCTTACTTCAATCATCGCTTACATCCCCCATCCCATTTAATTTTTACATACTATTCTTTCAAAGTACGCCGTTAATGCATCATTGATATATCCTTCAATCATTTTAAAATTCTTCATAAAAACTGAGTTATCTTTGAATATAATAGTGCATTCCAAAATCTATCCATTATACTTTGACAATTGATTTATAACATTAAGTAGCATGAATCTAATACCCTTTCTTTCATATGAAAAATCATTAAAGCTACCAATTAAGTAAGCATCCATTTCCCGGTGATAAAACATAAATGATCCTGTTGCCCCGGCTACCCCCCACGAATTAAATTTCTTTGGCATCAACAAGGGGACTGTAGCAATCTCCCAAATCCCATATCCATAATTAATCCCTAACCCAAATTTAGCGCGATTGTTCTTCATTTCATCGAGGATGTCTTTTTTTACTATTTGATACTTCACCAAAGCTTTCATGAATTTAAGTAAGTCTTCAGTAGTAGCCACAACTCCTCCACCGGTATAGTCAAGACCGGCATTTCCTTTAATATCATTCAATCTGATTTCATCAATAAAAAAATCAGCAGTTGGAAATTATGATTTTTCTATTGGTTCGGAAAAGTGATGCATATATGAGTGTTTCATATTGAGAGGTTCGAAAATATATTTTGTTAATGTGACATGAAATGGTTCACTGGTAATTCTTTCAATTATCAAACCTAGCAAATGGTAATTAGTATCTGTATATTTAAAGCCTCTACCTGGTGGGAAATGACCTTTTGCATAGCTTTTCACCCAGGTAATCGTTTCTCTAGATGTTAAATTTAGACTCTGATCCTTAATAAGTTGATCGAGGAGAGTCCTAAAATTATCCGGTAAGCCCGATGTTTGATTTAACAGATGTTTAATCCTGATTTCATCAGTATAGTCCTTCCCCTTGTATACATGCATGTTATTTAGCAATTCTCGACCAAAATATTTAATAATTTTATCATCAAATGACAGCTTCTCCCTTTCAACTAATATGCCGATAATTGCTGAAGTAAACAATTTACCCACACTAGCCATATAGTTTGGTTGCTGCGGGTTGGCAGGCATATTACCCGTTGACCCTTCTGCAATATTTATGTGGATGTCTTCTTTTTCTGAATGAACTAATAAATAAGCGTTCTTTATTTTACTATCTTTTCGCACTTGTTTTCTAAAGGAGTTTTCTATTGACTCTATTAAATTATTTGTTTTCATTTAATTCTGTTATCCTTCCATAAAAGGTATTCTCATACAATTCCTTTTAACTATGATAACGTCAGAATTAGCATTATGGTATTTACGACAAGTAACTTTAAACACTAATAAAAGGTCGTTTTAGTTTCTTGCAAAGCCTTATAATTGTATCTTTCCCGGTAATTACTGCTATTGGCAGTCCACCCGGAGGTTGAAGCCATTGTCCACTTAAAACCAAATTTTCAAGACCTTTAATATGCCCGCTATGTTGTAATGATTTTCCGCGAATAGTGGGCCAAAAGCCCATAAACGCACCGCGATAGGCATTGCAATAATGTTCATAAGTTTGAGGGCTTGCTACATCAATCACCTTGAGCTTCCCTACCATATGAGGAAACCTGTTTTCCATTGCTTTAATTACTGCTTCGCCAATTCGCTTCTTTTCCTTTTTATAAGCCTCTTTATCTTTATATAATTCTTCCCATGCCTCCAGTTCGTCTTGGAACTGATTAATGGCAAAGGTTATTACAGTATGGCCTTGTGGAGCAAAATTTGGTTCATAAGCATAATGAGTCATCTGCAAATGCTCTATTGGCTTTTTGTTTTGCTTGATATCTACTGATCCTACAGGAAACTTAAGAGTCCGAGGAATGCCTTCCATTGTACCTTCATAACCGATTCCAATATAAATATTTGAAGCTAAGGGGTAGACATCAGGATTGTTAAACCTTTTCTGAAATTCAGGGTCCGTATACTGTCCTTTTAATAATCGTTCATATAGAACATTTGCATCGCAAGCAGCAATTATGAAATCGCCTTCAAAAGACTTACCATTCTTACAATTGACTCTCCGTACCGTATCACCTTTAATATCAAGGTCCACCACTTCACATGAAGATTCTACGATTCCCCCTAGAGAAATGTATAGTTCTACCATTCGCCTGGCCATTGCTTTAGATCCTCCTATGGGAATAGAAGACTGCTCCCCGGTGAAGGTCCCTAGAGCAAATATAATTGATGAGACACTGTATTCTCCTTCTGGCGTAAAGGAATAAATAGCCGTTTTAAGGGCCGGGTGCTTGAACCTATTAGCAAATTCCTTGAAGGTGACTTTATCATATTTTTTCATAATCATGCCTGCATCCTTCATAGAAAGAATAAACTTTATCTTTTCAACAATATTCATCATATCCATTGGCTTTCCAGCTGGCATTGAGAAGGAATGTAGTTGCTTGATATCTTTACAAAACTCCTCAATGATGTCCTTATCTTCTGGAGATATCTCCAACCAACTAGACTTTAACCTTTTAATATCACGATAAAAGTGTACAGTAACATTTCCATGCTCAACTGCCATAAAACTCTCAGGATGATAAATATTTACTCCATCAAGTGCACCTACAGTATTCCAAAGTTCCCGAAGGGGTGTTCCTTCCTTTGTACCTACCAGCCAATGTATACAACCATCTATATGATAACCCTGACGTTCCCAGCCGGTACATTCTCCACCTAATGTATGGTGTTTCTCCAGAATAACGCTGTCAAACCCATTTTTTTGGGCGAAAATACCTGCACTTAATCCAGCAACCCCTCCACCAATAATAACTATTTTATTCATTACAAATTCTCCTCGTCTTTCTTTTCATTTGATGGGCTAACAATACGTCATCTCCCACTTCCATAAGCAACTGGTCGACCTCTTGATTATCGAGCCATGAAGGAACATGACCGTTGGACACCATGGCTGATAACCCCATCTGAAAGACTCTCATTTTCAGCAATAGTCGTCTACGTTCCTCAAGAGTCCAACCCCTCATATTTTCATCCCCAGCCATTGCCTCAAGCATGGTATTCTCTATTGTTTCATATGAAGCCATATATGGATTAGGCTGTATTGACAATTCTCGAAACAATACCGGATACTCTCGAGCAAAATCCAAACTGGCTTTTCCAATTCTTTCATACATACTTTTTCCTTTTTGCTTTGTAAGCAATTCTTCCGATATTGCAAATACCCGCTTTACCACAGCCTCTACCAAGTCATCAACAGTAGCAAAATTAACATAGATTGGGGCGACCGAACTGTTAAGTAGATTCGCTACACTTCGGGCGGTGATTCCGGAAAAGCCCTCTTCTTTTGCGACCGCTAATGCAGCATCTATAATTACTTCTTTATCGAATTTTGTTTTTGGTGGCATACAAATCACTCCTTACTATATGTTATATTACTTAAGTTATATAATACTTCGTAATATATTGTTTGTCAAGTGTAAATTGATTTAGATTTGTCTTTTTATAAACCCACTTTGCCATAAATACTTTCATGCAACAACTTAGGAAAAAAATTTATATATGAATTTAATCTTTCAACGATTCCAAGTAGGTGGGTACAAATCTTCAAAGTTTCAATGTCTACTATCGTCAGATTTCACCCTTTTACCATTGCTAGCCTTCGAAATACACTTTGATAATTTCGATACTCTGCGGCTATTTTAGGGATTATTTTATATATTTATCATTTCCAGCATCGAAAAAGTCGACCGGAATATTGTCCAACGAATAGTCAATAGAACAGTCCTTTCACTCAGTCCGGTTTCCCTGGCTATAGTAGGGATAGCCGGAAAGCAGGTAAGCTCCTTATTCGAGCGGTTAACAAGATAAAACATTACCGTCTTAGCTCTACTGGGTAAAACGATGTTGCCAGAGCAGTTATGAGCATTACTACAATCAATGTCTTACCAATAGTGGTTTCTGTTAAAATAGCAAACCATTCCGCATTGGAAAACCGCATCAAAGGAATAATGCTGAACATCATTCCCACCGTCATGAGATAGTCCCGCCATACTCTGGTCATCATGCTGTCACTCTCAATTTGCATGGCTTTGGCATATAGCATTAATGTATTGGTGCAAATCAATAAGTACCGCAGCTGCCGGAAAAGGTGCAACGGGGAATAGTCACAAAGAGTTCCCCCTGTCTTAAGAGGAATACCCGGCATGATGATTGTGGTAGAATCGAGGTGAGAAACTATGAAATTCAAATGTAAATCCACAGAAGACGAATGGGAAGGTAGTATCTACAATTTAACACGGCAAAGCAACATATATGAATTCTGGATTAAAAGCAGAAGTAGCATTATGGTTGTTTTTGGTCCTACATCAAGAGGTGGATTCGCTTGTTTTCCTGACTTTCAAGTGGGTTGTCATTTAACAAATTTAAAAGATAGGTTCTGGAACACAGAACAACTCATTAGAATTTTAGGTGAAGTGGATGGTTTAACTGTTTCGACTGCGTTATATGAGCTTTCAGAGAGCATTAACTTTATTTGAAAATTTTCAGTCGGCTGCCATTATGCCGGTGCTCACAGAAAAAAGTTCTTCGGTAGATACGGTTAGCTTAATCCGACAACTTGAATAAATCATTGAAATGAAGCGAAAGGAACTTGTTGAAATTATGCTTTCCGATTTTCAAATGAGTTTGATT
>CAZJOD010000021.1:10569-31907 GCA_964547525.1 uncultured Clostridiaceae bacterium | reverse complement strand
CCGTGCCCTTTATGCGCAGCTTTTGTAATATTTAATATAGTTTTGATTTATCGATTTCAAACATTTCAAATTCTTTTCTATTGAAAATTTCAACATATTTCTCGAGGCCCGCCCTATATAATTGATCAATGTATGTGCTCCATTCGGCATTTATATCGGCTAATTCGCCTCTGAAAGCTTTATTTCTAAAATTATTTGAAACGGTTAATATATCGCTGTTTACAGTATCACGCAGCTTTATATATTCATCATACATTTCATTACCCATAAACAGTCTGCTAATTAATTTATCAGGCTCTAATGTATATTTTGTAAACCAATCGTTTTCTATCTGGAATTTACATAATTCATAAAACCATTCACTAACCATAGACCATTTCTTGAAATCAACCAGGAATTTGTCTGTAGCAAATATCGCTTGGATTGCATTCGAAGTATATTTTTTGGGTATTTTACTCACATCGGTTGCTATAATTGCACTATTGTACGGTTCACCGGACCATTTATAATGCACGCCTTCCAATCCGTAATAATATCTGTAAAAGCCTTCGTTGGTAAAGTGTGTATACCTTAACATGGCTAGACATCTTTCAAGTTTTTCGTCGGTACAACCGGCACCGAATGACCATGTACCCCAAGCTCCGTCTCTGAAAGGTGTATCCAAATACCTGCGATTACCACCTTGACCGTCAGGACCGACTATAGCGGGAACAACAACGAATTTAGCACCGGGGTCCAAACTCAATAATCCGTTAGGTACCCAGTCCCTTACCCAGTTAGGGTATGTAGGATTCATGTTGTACAAAGCATCAAGCGGGAAGTGACCATATGCTCCGGTATTCAAGCATCCGTAAAAGTTGCCCAAATAGTCATTGGTTCCGGTAACATCAACAAGATAATTCATATAACCTTTAGAAAGCATATCGTTTATGAATACGAGAAAATCTCTCCATCCTGATGTTGCATAGGGAGGTACATAATTTCCCGATGTATCGTCATAATGGAGCCATGTAGTGTAATATGAAGTTATACCGAACATTCCTGTGTAAATGTCGGTCCATGTACTACCGTAAGAGGGGCCTGTCAAAGGAAACATGGCACCGAAGGTATTATCGTCTCCGTCTCCGTCCGGATCGTCTTCTGTAAATGACCTCATAATGTCACAAAATTCATCAAATGAAAAGATGTGATTTGAAAGGTACATAACACCTTCTTTAGCTTTACTCAGACCTTCATATGAGAGCTTTACCTCTTGAAGATCATTTATTGCATAACCTACGTTTTCAAGCCAATCCAATCTGAAGCAGTTTACATGGTACCAATAGTTGTTCATTGCATAACAAAAAGATATACCGTAGTAATTATCTACTTCGTCTTGAATATAATTAAATTTAAAACCAATAGGGTTAGATTGTAAAATAGCGTAATATTCGGGAAGCATTGTTTTGATTTGTTCTAATGATATGTTTCTGGTTAAACCTTCGTTATATCCACGAACAGGATCGTAACCGTTTATGTAACCGGTGTCGGCCCAATCACCCGCCGCAGCCATCATTGCACACTGTTCGGCACTGTAAGCGTCAATATTCCAAACTTTTAAGTCAATATTGAACTTTTCTTCCAGTTCCAACTCGTCCCAGCGCCCTTCTTCATAATTATCACAAAATCTTGTCAGATATGTGATTTCCAATCTTTTCGCAAAGGGATTTTCAGGTTCTTTTGTAGTTGTTTCCGGTTTTTGAGTAGTTGTCTGTTGAGTAGTTTTAGCAGCTGTTGTTGTAACGCCTGCAGTAGTTGTTGTCTGCGACTCGGTTCCGTCAGGAACATCTTTTTCTCCGGTACTTGCACATGATACCAGTGAAAACAGCAGAAAGAAGGATAACAGAATAGCCAGTTTTTTCATATTTTGCACCTCACTCAATAAATATTATTTAAGAGATGTTTGCTCTATGATGTTTAAACTTAACCATATTATACCATGTATAAAATAAAAAATAAATACAAATTTTAATAATATATGAAAATTTAATATAAAATACATGCGAATTTAGTTTTTCAATTAAACAATATATGCTACATTAGACATAGGTAAAATTTCATTTAGTTCTTTGGATATAAACTCTTTCGCACACTCTCGGATATCCTGCTTATAACAATACTTGCCACGACCACGTCCTGTCATTTGCTTATCGTCGTACAGCTGTAGCTCGGGACGAAACGCCGCTTCGTTTATTTGGCGATGAGCATAACCGTATGTCATGAGAATTACTTCAATGGTAGTATCTTTTAACAAATCTTTGCTTAACTTATTTCTCATATAAGTAAAAAGTTCATGATACATATCTCTCCATCTATCGACCAGTATAACCGGA
Organism: uncultured Clostridiaceae bacterium; assembly: GCA_964547525.1. Lineage (GTDB taxonomy): Bacteria > Bacillota > Clostridia > JAAYHZ01 > JAAYHZ01 > CAZJOD01. The sequence continues at coordinate 29,535 of CAZJOD010000021.1, read as the reverse complement.
GCTATTAATATACCGATTTTGTAGCCTGATTGCCATAACTTTTCTATTGCTTCCATTCTCTCATTAAGTGATGAAGTACCGATTTCATATTTATCTATTATTATTGAAGGATTTAAACTCATTCTGACAGTGGTTTTACCTTTATGATCAAGCTCCAGAATAGAATCTATTTGATGAAATTTTGTAGGTAGAGTTGCATAAGCATTTGGAATACGTGCAAATTGCTCAATGGTCCAAGGCAAATTATCCGAAACCATGTTCTCCATAACCAAATCGCTGTTACTTCCGATTTCATATACAATTTTCCGATTTTCTTTCAAGGTTCTTTTAATAATGCTGTCAATCATTTTTTCTCTGTTTACAAATACTCTAAGATAGGAGCATTTGAAATAAGTACAGACCAAATAGCAGTAAATGCACATTGCCGAACATCCTGATGATGTATATGGCATTAAAAAATCCGATGTTTTGTGGTTAGGAACAGGACGTAAGCTTTTTCGGACACCTAAAATTAAGTTCCTTTTTAATTTAGGAAAATTTTTATCCGGTTCTTGCCTTAAACAAGGTATGTTGTTATGATTTTCTATCTCAATAAATTCTATGTCTTGTCCTTGGTATTTGTCAAATATGTGCTTTCCGGACTCATAATCCAATATTTCTTTTTCATAATAGATAGTTTTAGGTCTGAAGGTTTTCATATGCTCCTCCCAAATATAGTATGTATTACATTTTTGTATGAAAAAAAGATAACTATTAAGGAGGTTTACTCTTGCATTATATTGATCTAAAACTTGTGATGATTTATAATACAAATTTATTATGTCCTGACGTTCAAATTATATTTGTCAGCTACTTAATAATATGAAATCAGCTGCGTAAACATATTATTTTCGTAAAGTATTTTAAAGGAATACAAAAAGGACCGCTTTGTATAATCGAATGTCGATATATAATGAAACGGCCCTAAGTTGGTTTATTTGTTTGTTCTAACCTTGATCATTGTATCTGTGAGAATTATTTCATTTTTAGACTTATTGTGAATAAAAATTATATTTGTACCGGATTTAATTAACTTTTCATCAATCCGGTAGGCAATTGCTCCATGATTGTACAAACCTTCTTGTAAAAGTCCTCCGTTAAAATATACGGTAATGTTGTCAGGAGTGATTTCATCCTTAACAAATAACATTAAAGTAAATGATTTTTCACTAAAATAATCACCTTCGTCACCTAACTGTATAAAGGTATACTTACAGTTTTCAGGCTCTATTTTTATAGGATTATGGGGATTTAAAACAGGTATGTTTATAAATTCGTTGTGAGGATAACATGAACCTGCCACGGCTCCCGGACCACGAGTGCTAACAAAATAATCTTTGTCATATCCTGCATATTCCAAAACATTGTCTAGAGGTTCATGTATGCAAGCGATCAAATCCTCTTTCTTTAAGCCGCTGTTATTAAATATAAATACTCCGTCGGCACCGGAATTCCATACATTCATAACTCGTCCTCTGAATGCTTTCAATGTATGCCTGAGTTTTTTCGCCTGTTCATCTCTGATCCTGCTTTCATCAAGCGAGGGATAGACCGGTATTCCGTATTTATGACCTAAAGCGACACTGTATTCCCAGTTATTTAATTGCAAATAACTGCTTGTTATCAGCATGTCAATTAATCCTTCTTGCAACCAAGTTTCTATATCCAAGCCTATCGTTTTACAAAACTCCACAGAATCGGGTACACGTGCCGCAATTAAAAACGGACGGTTACGGGCACGCCCTAAGTCTTCCGCCATCTGCCCGATATCTTTTACAAGTGTGGTCATAATGTTCAGTTGCTCTTGAGTGGCAGGTGTACCGTAAGCGGGACCTTTAAAAAAGACCGGATGCCTGAAAAAATCCAGCATAATCCCGTCCACATTATAGTTTTCCATAACTTCTTTTAAAGAATCCAAAACAAGCCGTCTGACTTTTTCTTTCTCAAAATCCGCTGCAGTACCCGCACCGTAAGGAGGTCTGTCTCCGTAACTCGAAATCATACAATCAGGGTTGTCCAGTTTGAATCGATTAGATTCAAACATATATCTGCTATATTCAGCACCATGATTGTCATGGACATCGTTCATTCTCATTGTCCAAAAAATTTCGATGTTATTATCTTTACAATATTCTACTATTATATCAAGACAGTCGGCACCTTGATCAATGAATTCCCGGGTTTTGTTATTTTTGAATATAATTTCTTTAGAATCAAAAACACTGCCTACTTTGGTGTTATGTGTATAAACACCTATACCCGAAGACCATGTGCAATAAAAGTATGTATCTACTTTGGAATCGGGTAAATAAGAGGTTCTTTGCTTTAGTAGTACGTCTTTGTCGGCTGTTGCGCATTCATATACCGTATCGCAGCCGTCATTGTCCAACAATATTCTCCTCGGTCGATTAAGAGCTGTTTCTTTCATAGTTTTAAAGTCAGGCATAATATATTTTCCTCCTCCAAACTTCCTGAATATAGAATTATTGTAACATAAATTCAATGGGAATATAATTTTTTTTTAAATAATATGGAAATTTATAATGAAAGTATGTTAATATAGTCAAGTTGTTTTGTATGAGATGAAGAAATATTTAAGAAATTTATGTGAAAATAATCGTCATTGTTTATAGAATAATGGAAATAATATAGTAAAGAAGGTAGGTTAGTTTTAATGGGAGATAAAAGTAATATGTTTAAAGAATTCGGTTTTTCCGATGAAATATTGAGAGCTGTAGAGGATATGGGATTTGAAGAACCAACTCGCATACAATCACAAACAATTCCGATGATTTTGGCAGGTAAAGACGTTACAGGGCATTCGCAAACCGGTACGGGAAAGACTGCGGCTTTTGCCATTCCTGCACTGGAGATGACCGATCCTAACGATAAAACGGTACAAGTGTTAATATTGTGCCCTACACGGGAATTAGCAATTCAAGCCTCGGATGAAATGCGAAAATTCGGTAAATATGTGGAGGGTATAAAAGTAGTGCCCATATATGGCGGGCAATCCATAGATCATCAGATAAAAGCATTAAAACAAGGAGTTCAAATAGTAATAGGCACTCCGGGGAGAGTTATGGATCATATGCGCAGAAAAACTCTTAAATTGGGCAATGTTAAATTGGTTGTCTTAGATGAAGCAGATGAAATGTTGAATATGGGATTTAGAGAAGACATGGAAACTATTCTAAAAGATACACCTAATAGCCGCCAGACAGTTTTGTTTTCAGCTACAATGCCTAAAGAAATATTAAGAATATCAAAGGAATATCAGAAGGACCCGGTATCAATAAGTGTCGTTCATAAACAATTAACCGTTCCCGGAATATCACAATATTATTTGGAGACTGCAAAGGGGAAAAAGATTGAGATACTGTGCAGATTGATTGATATATATGCGCCGCGACTTTCTTTGGTTTTTTGCAATACGAAAAAAATGGTTGACGAGGTTGCCGCACAATTACAAACCAGAGGATATTTTGCCGATGCTTTACATGGGGATTTAAGACAATCAACCCGAACAAACATAATAGATTCGTTTAAGAAGGGAAAAACTGAAATTCTGGTAGCCACTGATGTCGCGGCCAGGGGACTCGATATCGAAAATGTAGAAATCGTATTTAATTATGATGTACCTCAAGACGACGAGTACTATATCCATCGTATAGGAAGAACAGGCAGAGCGGGAAAGACAGGAAAATCGTTTACATTCATAAATGGCAGAGGACAATTATACGCCATAAAAAATCTACAGAAATTTGCCAATACAAAAATTACAGCTCATCCTATTCCGACTCTAAAGGAAATAGAAGAAAATAAAAATAATAGATTGTTTGACGAAATAGTTAAAATCGTTGATAATGACGAACATCTGAAATACATGAATTCAATAGAGTTGTTTATGGAAAATAACAATGATTATTCCGCTATGGAAATAGGTGCCGCATTATTAAAAATGCTCCAAAAAGATAAAAACATGACAAATACTTCACAAGAGGATGAAGATTTTGAGGGTACAGGTGGTGAACCGGGTATGGTTCGTCTGTTTACCAATGTAGGCAAAATAGATAAAGTAAAACCCGAACATATTGTCGGAGCAATAACCGGAGAAGCCGGGATAAAAGGATCTCTGATCGGCACCATTGACATTTACGATAAGTTTACGTTTGTGGAAGTACCGAAGGAGTACGCCGGTTTGGTAATTGATACATTGAACAACACAAAGATAAAAGGACGAAATGTCAGTGTAGAACCTGCAAAAAAAAGGTAATGTAAATATAAAAAATCAAGTCCACATGACTTGATTTTTTTTATCATCCTGTGATTTGAAGCAGGTAAATTAATTATGATTTAATCAGCTCATCAATACATTCTTTAATTATTTGTTCAGAATCTTCAGAAACTTTAACCGCTGCCGGGTTTGTTTCATATCCTCCTTCATAATAAGCTTTCTTAACCCCTATATAACCGGTCCCATATTCGCCGTATGCCGCCATACAAATATTATAAAGTGGATTTTTTTGTTTTGCATATAATTGATATTCTACAAATAATTCTCCGGGCATATGTAGTATTTTTATGTTATTAATATTTATTGATGAAATATCTATGCCTGTGGTTTGTTCACACCATTCATACCATGATAGTTTTCTTGAAGCCCTTAGTACTTCGCTTTCCTGAGAAGTTTTATCGGATAAAACACGTATACACTCATTTTTACTTAACCTTTCATCGATTGGCAACTTCATTTTTATGTTTTTATAACAGAATGATTGTACAGGTTCTTTTCTGGTGTTTTCAAAAGCTCTTTTCATTCCGTCAAATAATCTAATTGCCAATTCATACCTGTTCTTTTTTTCACCGTCATTATATTTCCCGGCTGTAATATTACCACCGGCTCCGTTAAAATAAATATGTGGTGCAAAAGTGACTGTTTCAGTAAACATATTTCGTGCCATACCGACAAAATCCGACGAACACATAGCCGTTCGATAATAACTCATAGGATGAGTGGCGTAGTAACTCAATGAAGCAATTAAACAATCGTTGTTCCACAGGGTTATCAAATCTATAAACGGGTCTATAAGACCTTCCGGAAGCGATCTTACATAAGAATCTTTACATCCGGAATATCTTGTGTATTCAACTTTCCCCGTTTTCCCCACCAATCTTCTGTTAGATGCCACTTCAAAAACTTCAGCCTTTCCAAATCCGATGTGAGTTACAGGTATTGCATTTGCGACAGCTTTTTGTAAAACAGGTTTAACATGATTACAGAGTCTGAACAATAAATCATTGTCGTAATATCTTAAGGCTTGATCGGACCAACCGTATCTTAACAATACGTTTTCAGCAGACAAGTTGCTATGTGGTGCATCATGAAAATGTGTAGTATGTACTTCCACGTTTTCTTTCAGTGTTTTTAGTTCTTTAGCTATGGTTTCTTTTAGTGTATCCATGCTTTTTGCACTGATTCCTATCCAATCTAAAGAACACACAACTATCGGCAGAGAATTTTCAGGTAGAAAAATAAATCCCTTTAGATATAACGGATCATCAACAGCGATTTGTATATCGTAGGCCAATGGTGTTCCTGTTTTCGGTGTTGCATTAACTGCAAAATATGAACCTTTTAACATATTAACCTCCTTGACCGGTATCAATCCCGGTTACATTAAATAATATTTATTTTATGTCATACACTTTGTAGTCCATACTCCTTAAAACGGAAAAGGCTTTATCCATACTATCATGATCATAAAACTCTATACGCAGAACTCCTTCGAAACCTTCTCTGTTATTAACTATACCGATATTTTTAATATTTATGTTGTTTTCGGCTAGAATCATCGAAATACTGGCGATAATTCCGGGTCGGTCCTTTACACTTACGCTGAACTCAAATACAGGTTGTATAATTCCGACTGTGCGAAATTCAAAGGAATCCCTGTATTTTTTAGCATTTTCAAAAAAATTATAAACTTTTAAATAATCATTTTCATAAAGAGCCTTTTTAAAAGAATTTAACTCGTTTTGGTATGAATCCAATAATTCCATTATATGCTCTTTATTTGAAGAACAAATACTTTGCCATATGGAAGGAGATGATGATGCGATCCTGGTTATATCACGAAAACCTCCTGCGGCAAGCATGTGCATTAATCTTTGGTCGGTGTCGCTTTGCTGTACCAGGTTAACCAATGCACCGGCTACCACATGCGGTACATGACTTACTGCAGCGGTAACACGATCATGTGTGTCGGGATCGGTTATCAGAACAATTGCACCTATTGATCTTATCAAATCGGATAGTATCAAGATGCTTTTTTCATCGGTGTATTTTGTGGGAGTTAGAATATAAAAAGCGTTTTCCAGCATAATTTCGCTGGAATAATCATAGCCTTTTTTTTCAGAACCCGCCATGGGATGTCCTCCGATAAACCTATTCTTTATAGGAGTTTGATTTATATCTTTTATTATCTGTTTTTTTGTGCTTCCTATATCTGTTAATATACATGAATCTTTTATATGATCTTGCAGTTCTAAAATTGTCGGTATTATAAGGTTTACAGGGGTACATACAAAAATAATGTCACAAACTTTAAATGAGGCATCAGGGTGTTCGGTATAACAATCAATTATTTTTTGATCATATGCTTTTACCAAGGCCGACCGGTCTGTATCATACGCTATAATTTTATTACATAAACCTTTTGATTTAAGGCTTTTGGCTATTGAACCTCCCATTAGCCCTAAACCTATAATACCAATAACCATTATATTTTTCTCCCCATTATTTCGACTATAGGTTTTATCTGACTGACAAGCTCGTTAAATTCTATTGGTGTTAATGATTGGGCACCGTCGGACATAGCTTTATCGGGATTAGGATGCACTTCCACCATTAATCCGTCACAATCAACCGCTGCGGCCGCTCTGGCTAAGGGTATGATATAGTCTTTAACGCCACTTGCATGAGACGGATCTATGAAAACAGGAAGATGTGTTTTGGATTTTAATACCGGTACGGCACTGATGTCCAATGTGTTTCTTGTCGAAGTTTCAAAGGTTCTTATGCCGCGTTCACATAAAATAACTTGGTTGTTATGCTCTCTGATTATATACTCCGCTGCGTTTAACCATTCGTCAACAGTAGCCGATAAACCTCTCTTAAGAAAAATCGGCTTTCCGGTTCTTCCGGCTTCTTTTAAGAGTTCAAAGTTTTGCATATTACGAGCACCAATTTGTATTATATCAAGATACGGTTCGGCTTGCACCAATGTAGCCAAGCTTGTAACTTCGCTTACAACAGTCATACCGAATTGCGAGGCTGCATTTTTCATCAGCTTTAAGCCTTCTTCACCCATTCCTTGGAATGAATACGGTGAGGTTCTAGGCTTAAAAGCACCACCACGTAATATTTTGACACCGGAGGAATGAACACTTTTAGCTACTTCAAAGATCTGCTCTTCACTTTCTATAGAGCATGGACCGGCTATGATAGTGAAATTATCGCCCCCTATTTCACAACCCCCAATGTTAATCACAGTATTTTTTGCATTAAATTTTTTGTTTACCAGTTTATAAGATTCGGTTATAGGAACCAATCGGTCTACACCGGGCATCAACTCCATGTTTGAATCGGCCAGGACAGCTTTATCACCTATGACACCTATAATTGTAACTTGCTTTCCTTGCGAAAGATGTGCTTCCAAACCGTACTTTTGTAATTTCTCAACTATATTGTCGATTTCTTTTTTTCCGGCTTCCGGTTTCATTACGATAATCATATTTTGTACTCCGTTCTATATTTGATATGGATAAAACACCAATATGTTTTTAAGTTCTTTTTGTATTATAGGTTAAAGTATGGGAAAAACATATAGGTGTGGCTTTTTTCGTTAAAAGGTATTATATCATAAGCGTGTATCACTGCAAATATTTTTTACATAAGAATCAAACTTATGAATTTTAAGTTTTAAGGTATGCTATAATTCTAAACATGAATAATAATTTTTTACCAATTTCAATGGAAGATATGAAAATTCGCGGATGGGATATTTGCGATTTCATAATTATAACCGGAGATGCGTATGTAGATCATCCTTCTTTCGGAACGGCAATTATATCCAGAGTACTGGAGTCGAAAGGATATAAAGTTGGGATAATCGCACAACCGGATGTAACGAGTAATGATGATTTTACAAAGTTAGGGCAACCACGTCTGGCGTTTTTAGTTACTTCGGGGAATATGGATTCGATGGTAAACCGTTATACGGCTTCAAAGAAGAAAAGAAAACAAGATGCGTATTCACCGGGTGGAAAAACCGGATACAGACCTGACAGAGCTGTTATTGTCTATAGTAATAAAATAAGAGAGGTATATAAAAACGTTTCAATATTAATTGGAGGTATTGAAAGTTCTTTACGTAGATTCGCACATTATGATTATTGGAGTGATACCGTAAGAAGATCGATATTATTCGATTCAAAAGCCGATCTTTTGGCATACGGCATGGGTGAGTCTCACATTGTTGAAATTGCCGAATGCTTAAATAACGGTATTGAACTTAAAAATATATTCCACGTGAAGGGAACCTGTTACAAATTGAACAGTCTGGCCGGGTTGGACGGTTACACAACAGTTCCTTCTTATGAACATGTAAGAGATGATAAAAAAGAATTTGCCCGGTGTTTTAAAAAATTAAGTGATGAACAAGACCCGGTAAGGGGTAGGATTATCGTACAACCGCACGGCGACTCTTTTTTGGTACAAAATCCTCCGAGTATGCCCCTTACTTCGGAACAGATGGATAAAATATACGAACTGCCGTATACCGGAACCTATCACCCCGTATATGAAAGTAGCGGTGGAATACCGGCAATTGATGAAGTAAAGTTTTCAATTACTTCGTCAAGAGGTTGTTTCGGTAGTTGTTCCTTTTGTGCTTTAGCTTTCCATCAAGGAAGAATAGTCTCATCCAGAAGTCATGAATCCATAATACGAGAAGCTGAGAAATTGACTCGTCGGGAAGATTTTAAAGGTTATATCCACGATGTGGGAGGACCTACGGCGAACTTTAGAAAATCGGCGTGCGATAAGCAATTACAAGCCGGTTCTTGTATAAATAAAAGCTGCTTGTATCCCGAAGTGTGTAAAAGTATAAAACCGGATCACACAGAGTATCTGGAACTGCTGCGTAAATTAAGAAACATAGACGGTGTAAAAAAAGTGTTTATAAGGTCCGGTATTAGGTATGACTATGCTTTAGCCGATAGAAAAACCGGTTTTATAGAAGAAATAGCAAAACATCATATAAGCGGCCATTTAAAAATCGCCCCGGAGCATGTATCGCCTGACGTTTTAAGATATATGAGGAAACCCGGTTTGGATACTTTTGATCGTTTTTGCAGTAAGTTTGAGACGGCCACAAAAAATGCCAAAAAAGAACAATATATATTACCTTACTTCATTTCGTCACATCCGGGATCCGGGTTGGAAGATGCGATTATGCTGGCTGAATATATGCGTGATCATAATATTCATCCCGAGCAGGTACAAGACTTCTATCCTACTCCGGGTACGGCATCGACTGTTATGTATTATACCGGATACGATCCTTACACAATGAAGGAAGTATATGTTCCTAAGGGCCTGGAAAAAGAAATGCAAAGAGCTTTATTGCAATATAAAGATAAAAGAAACGCCGAGACGGTCCGTACGGCTTTAATTAAAGCCGGAAGGGAAGACCTGATAGGATATGGAAAAAAGGCATTGGTAGCTCCGGACAAAGATAAGTCTATCATAAAAAAAGACGAACTAAAAGACGAACTAAATGAAAATAAAAAGTATGAATCTAAGAAAAATAAAAGCTATGACGAATTTAAAAAAGAATATATGCAAAAAAAACGAGAGCTAAATAACCGGAGCAAAAAAGGGTATAAAGATCAGCCGGATACAAAAACCGTTTTCATGAAAGATAATAAATACAAGGATGAAAATGGTGAGTTTAAAGATTATGCTAATTATAACAAACAAAAGAGATTTGAAAAAGCTGATAAAAATAAAGAGAGAAGTTATTTAAACAAAAAAACAGATATAAGATCAAACTATAATAAAGAAGAGGACGGTTTTAAAAAGTTCGATTCAAATTATAAAAGCAAAAATAGTTCCGAAAGAAACAAAGAGTATGGAAAAAGTGATAAGAAGCATCATAAGATTGGAAGAAAGGGGTATCAAAATGATAAGAAAAGAAGATAAACTCACATCCAAGGAGAGAGTATTGGAAACATTTAAACATGGTAATCCCGATCGTGTACCGGTGGACTATTCGGCTAATCCGGGAATAGACGCCGGGTTAAAAAAATATTTCGGGTTGAAAAAAGACGATAATGAAGGTCTGAGGCGAGCCTTAGGAGTAGACTTTAGATCGGTTTCTCCTTCATATACCGGTCCGATTCTTCATAGCCAGGTCAAGGATAGACATGTTGAACCGTTATGGGGATGGCGTACAAGGTATGTAGAGCATGCATCGGGTTCATATTGGGATTTTTGCGATTTTCCCCTTAAGAATGCAGATTATGATACTATTGAAAATTGGCCTATGCCGTCACCTGACGATTACGATTACTCAGGTATAAAAGAGTATTGTAAAAAAAACAGTGAATATGCTTTGTTCGTGGGAGGAGCCGGCTTAGGGGATTGTATGAATACCGTAAGTTTTCTTACCGGATATACTGAAGCCATGATCGGTTTTGCAACTGAAGATCCCGCAGTATTGAGACTTATCGATAGAAGACATGAAATTCAAGCCGAGATAATCAATAGAACTTTGGAAGCAGCTGACGGGTATGTTGATTTTTTATGGATGGGAGAGGATCTGGGAGCACAGGACAGACCCTTATACGGTTTGGATATGTTCAGAAAGTTAATAAGACCCAGATTGCAAAAATTCGTAGATATAGCAATACAAAATAATATATATTCTATGATACATTGCTGCGGATCAAGCAGTTGGGCGTTTCCGGACTTTATTGAAATGGGGATAAATGCGGTGGATACATTGCAACCGGAAGCCGCTAACATGTCTCCCGGATACCTTGTAGAAAAGTTTGGTAATAGTTTATCCTTTCATGGATGTATATCCACTGCAGGTCCTGTAGCAACCGGTACGGTAAAGGAGACAGAAGATTATTGCAATGAAATATTAGAGATCATGATGAAAACCAAAGGGTATTTTTTTTCGCCGACTCACTCTTTACAAGATAACTCACCGGTGGAAAATGTAATTAAAATGTATCGGACCGCTCATGATAAAGGTCGCTATTAAATATATATACGGAGGATTTTGATGAGAGTCAGTTACCATACTCATAGTAATTTTTGTGACGGACAATGCCATATGGAGGATTATGTTAAAAAAGCCCTTGAATATAAATTTGCCGCTATGGGGTTTTCATCTCATGCACCGATACCTTGGGTTACCGATTGGACTATGAAACCGGAGAATTTATCAAAATATTTGCAAACTGCATATGAGCTAAAAGATAAGTACCGTAATAAAATACAATTGTACACAGGTTTAGAGATTGATTACATTCAAGGTGTGGACGTTACCGTTCCGGAGAAAATAGAGTATTACATAAGTTCGGTTCATTACGCATATAGTGGAGAAACGGGCGGCTATACCCCTGTTGACGGTCCTTACGAGTATGTTATCAATAATCTGGAAAAGTATTATAAAGGTGACACTTATAAATATGTCAAGGATTATTATACAGCTGTAAAAGAAATGATTGAAGTACGAAAACCTATGTTTGTAGGGCATTTAGACTTGATTAAAAAGAATAACAGGAATAATATTTTGTTCAATGAGACAGAAAACCGGTATATATTTGAAATAGAATCGGTATTGGACGTTATAAAAAAATACGGATGTACAGTCGAAATAAATACCGGGGGAATGTCAAGGAAATATACCGACTCAAGTTATCCTTCCTGTTGGATTATAAAAATGATGAAGGAGATGGATATACCTATAGTTCTAAATTCCGATGCGCATAAACCTGAATGGTTAAATACCGAATACGACTTGTATGTAAAATTATTAAGAGAAATAGGATATAAAAAACAAAAGGTATTATACGATGGAATAATGCAGGATGTGGAGATCGATTAAGAAGGGGGTTTGATATGGAATATTTCCCGTTGGCTATGTACAGAGAAAATTTAGATAACATACCCGAATATAATTTACCCGAAGGTTTTAATTTAAGATTATTTGAAGACAATGATGAAATGAATTGGGCTCAAATTGAAACTGCGGTAGGTGAATTTTCAGATATAAATAAAGCGTTGGATAGATTTAAAAACGAATTTTCAAATCACTTAGAAGAGATGAAAAAGCGCTGCATATTTTTATTATCTCCCGGATTTGAACCGATAGGAACGGTCACTGCCTGGTTTGGTGATTTTGCAGGTGAAAAAAAAGGTAGAATACATTGGGTGGCAATAAAACCGGAATACCAAGGTAAAGGATTGGCAAAGCCGATGTTCTCAGCAGCCATGAACATATTGGTAAAATATCATCATGATGCGTACCTTACCACACAAACAACAAGCTGGAGAGCGGTGAATATGTATTTACACTATAATTTCAAACCTGTACCGAGGTTCTCCGACGATCCTGACTTTATAAACGGTTGGGAAACGATTTATACTCGTTTAAATAAACCCGGGATTAATATATAAAATTTAGCTAACAATAATTAGAGGCCTCTTCTGTTGAAAATTGTTCGTATGTGTGGTAATCTATAGAAATAAAATTTTGTTGTAACATTACATAGGGAGGCACGACAAAAATGAGAAAATTATGGATAGTTACAATATGCATATTGTTATTAATAATGTGTTCTTGTGCAAACAACCGTGGTTTAAATCAAAATGACTTGGAATTTAAAATAAACGGAAAATCTTTTTTATTGGATTCCGACGTAACAGTATTACTGAAGGAGCTAGGCGATAATTACGAATTAAATGAAGCACCCAGTTGTGTATACGAAGGAAAAGACAAAACATTTGTATATGAAGGCATTGAAATTTACACTTATCCTTTAAACGATAAAGATATGATTGATGAGATATTATTAACCGATCGGACTTATAAAACAAACAGAGAAATCGCAGTAGGCGATACAAAGAATGATCTTATAAAAGCTTATGGTGAGGAATTTATAGATGAAGGCGGTATTATTAAATACTCGTTAAAACCGGATGATCATGGCAGCCCGTGCTTATACTTTCAATTGACCGATGATAAAATTGTTGCGATAAGTTATTACAGTGCAAGTAACATGTAGTTTTTATAAAATTTAATTTTAAAGCGGGAGGAAAAATGGTATTCAGTTCGACTGTATTTTTATTTATATTTTTACCTTTGGTTTTCACTTTAAATTTAATTGTTCCCGGAAAATATAGAAATTTCATACTTCTGATATTCAGTTTGTTTTTTTACGCATGGGGTGAGCCGATATATGTTCTGATTATGCTTTTCTCTATTTGGTTAAATTATATCATCGCAATACAGATATCGCAGCATCAAGTAAAAGCAAGAAAAAAATTCTTGGTTGCAGGAATAATAATTAACATATCGATCCTCCTTATATTTAAATATACGAATTTTTTTGTTGATAATATCAACGCCGCTTTTAACATTTCCATAAATATAAAGAGAATACCTTTACCAATTGGTATTTCGTTTTTTACATTCCAAGCCATGTCATATATAATCGATATATATAAAGAAAAGGCAAAACCGGAACATAAGCTTTTAAATACCGCATTATATATATCTGCTTTTCCTCAGCTTATAGCGGGACCTATTGTAAAGTACGATGATATATATAGGCAGATAGAAAACAGGGAAATGACCGCACAGAAGATTAAAAACGGTATAAAAAGGTTTATTATCGGATTAAGCAAAAAGGTTTTAATAGCAAATGTAATCGGTGAGGTTGCAGATTCTGTTTTTTCCATGAATATTAACGATACGAATATTATTTTTGCTTGGATTGGGGCCATAGCATACTCGGTGCAGATATATTTCGATTTCTCAGGATATTCGGATATGGCTATAGGTCTGGGCAAGATGTTCGGTTTCGACTTCAAAGAAAATTTTAATTATCCCTATATTTCAAAGAGTATAAATGAGTTTTGGAAAAGATGGCATATATCTTTGACTAATTGGTTCAGGGAATACTTATATTTTCCTCTAGGTGGAAACAGAAAGGGGATAAAACGTACTTATATAAACATATTCATAGTATTTTTGTGTACCGGATTTTGGCATGGCGCCGAGTGGACTTTTATAATCTGGGGAGTTTATCACGGCTTGTTTATGATTTTAGAAAGGTGTAAAGCTATAAATCCGGAAAGATTTAAGCCCGGTATTTTGGCCAGGATATATACTTTAGTAATAGTTGTGGTGGGATTTACGGTGTTTCGTGCGGAAAACATAAGCCGAGCCGTACAGCTTGTAGGAAAGATGTTTGCCGGTTTGCAATTTAGTCCGGGTTGGCAGTATACATTACTACAAATGATATCGCCTTTAGCTGTAATTATATTTGCAATGTCAATAGTAGCAAGTACACCTTATATAAAGAACTTACCGGAAAGATTGGGAAATTTGAAATATAAACGAATATATGAAAATTTGGGTGATATGGTCTCTATGTTACTTTTCTTACTTAGTATCTTAGCTTTGTCAACCGAGACATATAACCCGTTTATATATTTTAGATTTTAGGAGAAGATTCATTTGAAAAAAAAGTTTGAATTAATTTATATAATCGTATTTTTTATAATTTTGATAATACCTTTGACAAGCATGCTAACAGGTATTGAAGCTTCTAACCATGAAAACAGACGATTGTCGGTTATGCCTGATATTTTAGTGAATAACCGTATCAATACAGGGTTTCCGTTGGAATTCGAAACTTATTTTTCAGAAAATTTCGGATTGCGGCCTTTATTCATATCTGCATACGGGGCTTTAAATTACTACTTGCTCAATCACTCGGTAAACGATCAAGTCATAAAAGGAAAAGAAGGTCAATTATTTTTTAGTAAAACATTACCGGATTATACCGGTGAAAATGCTATGACACCCTTTGAAATAGATAAATTGTACAAGGTTATTGAAATACAGAAACAATGGCTGGAACATTTGGGTACGGAGTTTATATTTATGCCGGTACCTAATAAGAATACCGTATATCCGCAATATATGCCGGCTCGTTATAAAAAAAGTCAAGACAAACATAACATTAACCTGTTAAACGATTTATTTGAGAACAGTGATATAAAATATGTCAATCTGACCGAATTATTTTCCGGATGGGATGAATGTTTGTACCAAAAAACAGATACACATTGGAATGATTACGGAGCGACAATTGCATATAATGAGATGATACGTCTATTTAAGGGAGTAGCTAATAATTATGAAGCTCATTTTGATTATGAAAAGGG
This sequence comes from uncultured Clostridiaceae bacterium, assembly GCA_964547525.1. Classification (GTDB taxonomy): domain Bacteria; phylum Bacillota; class Clostridia; order JAAYHZ01; family JAAYHZ01; genus CAZJOD01. The sequence goes on along the minus strand of CAZJOD010000021.1, from coordinate 13,961 downwards.
GCGGACCGGAGACTTGGCGAATATGTTAATGCCCGCCTTCGGAATAAAGGAAATAAAACCTGTTGTAAAAACAAATAATAATTACCGGTATATAAAACCTATCAGATCGTTTGATGACATGAAAATAGAAACTGAGTGTGATTGTAATGAATCAACCGTGTTAATGTTCAGAGATTCTTTTGCAAATTCATTAATACCGGTCATATCCGACAACTTCGGTTATTGTTTATATTCAAGAGGTGTTCCTCCGGATTACAGGCTTGTTAACGAGCAAAAGTTTGATTTGGTTGTTTTAGAAATTGTAGAACGAAATCTACGGGACTTATTGTGCAATGTGCCCATTATGCCCGCTTTACCTGTAGATATTAAAATTGAAGAGCAGCGAAGTGACGCAGATTCGGAAATTACTATAAATGTAAGCGATGAATACGGGTTAACAAAAATCACCGGACTTATATCAGGTGTGTTGACTAACGAGATTTATGTCCATACAGGGGGTAACCTTTACCAAGCGTTCCCAATAGTCGATAATCAAAATGAGTTTGACACCGATGAACAATTATCAAGTGTATTTTCTATATACCTTGAAAACGATATGTCAATAGGTGGAAATATACAGATTTTATACCGCTCACCGTCCGGAAATTTTATTAACTCCAATTTCGTTCTTTTTCGTTACTAAATATGAAATCTGTGTAGTAATGGTCGGTTACCGGATAATCGTAACAGTTTTCATCATTAAAATGCCACCATTCGTATTCATACTTTAAAAAGCCACATTGTTCCATTACTTCGGTCATATAATCCATGTTTCTTCTTGCTTCCGGTGACATATTTTTGTTGCTTCTATTTGCAGTACTGTCAAGTGTATGCATGGCGGAGGGCATTTCCACTTCCTTACCTGTGCTGTCTATAAGAGAGATATCTACGGCGGCCCCTCTGTTATGTCTGGAAGGATTAGCTACCGGATCGGCTATATATATAGGATTTTTTATAATATTAAACAAAACAACCGAAACCGAATATGGTCTATAAGCATCGTATACCAATATTGAATATCCGTCTTTTTGAAATATCTCTTGTGCTTTTTTAAGTTTTAATGCGGTATCTTTTTGTATCATGCATATATTAATAGGGTATTGTATATCTCCTGTAAAATTCCTGTCTGTAGCAAAAATTATATCGGTTTTGATAGTGGGGTCGATAGTTCTCAGATCTACCAGATTATCCGGCATTTCTTTTTCTTTTTTATCTTCACCAAAAGATACTACCATCCGGCGAGGTGCATGCGCATATAATTCTTTACTAAAGGGTTCGGTGTCGAAGCATATTTCAATATAATCTTTTGATACATATGCCGAAAAACCTAAAAAATCCATAATATAAAAATCATTATGCTCGTCTGTAATAGTTATGACGGTTTCAGGAGCTAGTTTTCCCATCATAGGATAGCGTGTGCCCGGTCCGCTCCTTATATTAAGCCAATCGAATTGATTGCTTAATTTGACGACACCGCAGACAGGAAATGTTACTTTAACCGGTATTGTTTCTTGGACGGTAATAGAAACGGTACCTTCGGTTATGGCAACCGATGTTTCGGTACCGGTAACATCTTGTTGACGGTCTTCATAAACGGGAGTGTTGATTTCACATGAAACCGGTATAACACATAAAGTACAAATTAACATTGACAAGAGCAGTTTGCCACTTTTTCTTGTCGATATATTAATACTTAAATTATATGTATGCTTGGTCTTTTCCACCGGCACTAACTTATGGTTTGTACCGGATAGCATATGACCGGTGAAAAGTCTACAAAACCTATTAAATAAATTTTTCACTGCCATTAGACATAACCCCCGTTTTTATTATTTAATATACAGAATTTGGATTGAACGGATCTGTAGGATCATAAGTATAATAATCATCTCCTATTTTAGGAGGATTATCAACTGATATTCCATTGGGAGATCCGTTCACAATTTCTACAATCGTTCCTTTAGGACAATATGAGTAGATCCAATATGATGCGTATGATGTAGTCCTAAGACAACCCGCAGTTGCAGCCGTACCAATTTCCTCATAAAATTCCTTAAACATTGTGTCTATCTGCTTTATACTGTAAATAGGTGAATGGATATATAAATTACTGTAATATGATGTGGCATACTGTGCGTATCCTCCATTGTATGCAAATTGATGCCAACGCTCTTTTTCACCTATTTTAAATGTTCCTACAGGTGTCCTGCCCGCTGTTCGTCCGGTTGCCGTTAAAAACAATCTTACGGGTATGGTGTATTCATTGTTCGAGTCAAGACCGTAAACGGTAATTGAATAGGAGCCTTTTTCCACATATATCTTATAAGGTAGTATCCCGTTGTTTTCTAATATTTTTAAGGATTTATAAAACGGGTCCGTAGGATCGGTAAAAGTGTAATCCGGGTTGAGCTCTCTTAAGCTTGTTACCGGATTACCGATGGATTTATCTGTAACATGTATTATAGTAGTTTTAGGACAGTACTCATATATCCAGTAAGCCATGTCTGCAGTGGTATGAATGTTTCCGTCTGTGGACGGTGTCCCTAATTCGTTATACGACCTGCGTATTAATGTATTTATATCTGTTGTTTCATATAAAGCGGAGCTGATTTTTAAATTATCACTTGCAATCGATACGAACCTTGTATAACCAAGTGTACTTTCTTTGAACCATTCAGAACGGTTTTCTATAAAGTATATACCGGTAGGGGTGGAGCCGTTTGTGCCTGTTGCAGCCGGTGCACTTTTTACAGGCTGATTGAATTCTCCGGAAATTGATCTTTCATACACAGTTATAGTCCCTGTATTCAATTCGACATTTATATAGAAGCGGTTCTCACTGTTTTTTAATATGTCATCGAGACTTATATCGGTATTTATAGGCTTATATGGTCTGTTTACCGTGCTTTGAGTCGTTTCTTGAGGGTTAACCGTAGTTTCAATTGTTGTACCGGAATCCCGTGTAGTTTCTTCTGTAAAGTTTTGTGTTTCTTTAGGAGGTTGCAATCCGCTATCGGAATCGGATTTTATTTCTTTTTCATACATGATGACTGTAATGATAATCGTCAAGCATACTAATACATAAATTACCAATTTGTTTTTCATTTAATCTACCTGATTTCGTTCTATAAACTTTTTTATTATTTTAACACATTATAACGAGTATATCATGTTACATTTATATTATAATACAAAATAGTATTAAAAATGTGTTAACAATTATCAGATAGGATACATTTTTAAAACTTGATTTTAAAAATGTACGCCGGCTCGTGGACGCTCGATGCGGCCACGGGTCTTATCAGATAGGATACATTTTTAAAACTTGATTTTAAAAATGTACGCCGGCTCGT
>CAZJOD010000021.1:0-10469 GCA_964547525.1 uncultured Clostridiaceae bacterium | reverse complement strand
GGACGCTCGATGCGGCCACGAGTCTTATCAGATAGGATACATTTTTAAAACTTGATTATTAAAAAGATTCATAGCGACTTAATTTGCAATTATTATTAAATTTACACAGGGAGAAATATATATGAAAAAACATTTTGAAAAAATCACCGTATTATCCGATATTAAAGTAGATGATTTGATAGTAAATCAATGTCTAGATACATCAGATCCGGAATACGGAGGGTTTAAAGTTAAAGGCAAAGGATTCAGTGAACCTGCGTGGGTAATGTTTTCGGCATCTTATATGCTTGCTCAGTATTATAATGACAAATCCCGCCATTATGGTAAAGGTATGCTTTTAGATAGAGTAAAAGCCGCTATGAACTATACCGTATCGAGACAGTATGAAGACGGAACTATAGATTTGCTTGAAACAAATTTTCATGATTCCACAACCGTAGCATTTGTTATACAGCATGCCGCATATGCATATAGGGTATTAAAGAAATATTCAAAAGGTACTGTAATTGAAAACGAGATTGAAGATATGTTCATGTCTTTTTTTCATAAAAGTGCCGACGGTATGAAAAACGGAGGTTTTCATACACCTAATCATAGATGGGTTATGTGTTCGGCAATGGCACTTTTAATGAATATCTTAGATCGTAAAGATCTTTCGGATGAAATTATTTTATATCTTAGAGAACTGATCGATTGCAATGAATACGGAGAGTATTCCGAACGTTCAGCAGGAACATATAATGAAATCTGTAACAGAAGTCTTATAATAATGGGACGAGAACTTAATATGCCGGGCTTATATGAATATGTTAAGAGGAATTTATATATGATGTTCACATATATCGAACCTGATATGACGCTATGTACCATGAATTCACGACGTCAGGATTTCGGCAAAAAAATATATCCCGGAATATATTATGAAAACTATTTGTTAATGGGACATTTGACTAAAAATCCTCATTTTTCATACATGGCCGATTATTTGTTAAGTATGTATAATGATTGGAGGGGAGATACCGGACCTTTTTCGCCGTTAGAATTTCCATTTTTAGGATTAAGATATATGGCCGATGATTTTCTTCGGGAGAATGATCTTGTATGTGAAAAATACGATTATGAAAAATATGAAAGATTCTTTCAATTGTCAGATATCGTTAGAATAAGAGATAAAAACATAACCGTTACAATTTTAGCCAAAAGTGAAGCCTTTATGAAGTTTCAAAAGGGGACAAATCAAATAATATTCAGGTTGGCAGGTTCATATTTCGGCCCTAAGGGAAAATTTATACCGACATCCGTAGAAAAAACCGATAGGGGGTACAAGCTGTCATATAATTGTGAATGGGGTTATGTAAGACCTTGCGGTAAAGAAAAAAACAATGTTATCGACGGAAGAACGAATTGGGATATCAGAGATAAAGTAAATATGATGACATGGTCTTTGATAGTTGATATATCGTTTGAAAACGGCTGTGCTAAGATAGATATGGATTCATCCGGAGTAAACCGTTTACCGGTAAAATTAGAAATGATATTCCCGGCAGGTGGACGGTTGAATAATTCGTTTTTATCAATGGAAGGATTTCCTGGAACCGGGGTTATAATAAAAGAAGGTGAATTTTCTTATAGCTTAGCAGGTGATAGTATATTAATTAGCGGTGCTTTCGGTCAACATGAATATACAACTGAGATGAGAGGAGCTCCTTTGGCCGATCGAGAAGGTTTTACGGTAAATTTTACAGGGTTTTCACCTTTAAAAAAGACAGTTTATATAAAATAGATGAAAGAAAAAACAATCATATGTGTTATTTCATTTACTGTTCAGTTTATGAGTTTTTGCAGTGAAATCAAGTATTTGATATATAACGAAAATAGTTTTTTTTCAATTATAAGTAACTTATTACCAATTTTTAATTAATGAAGGTTGCATCATATTTTGAAGGTGATATAATATGTAAATATGAATAGGAGGGTATATGAAAGTAACTGAAGAAACTGTAAAGCATGTAGCCGAATTGGCAAGATTAAATTTAAATGATAAAGAATTAAAAAAAATGTCTGAAGAAATGACCGCCATTATAACATATTTTAGAAAACTTGATGAACCTGATACCGAAAATGTTCAACCTAAAGAGCATGTTATACCGATATATAATGTTTTTAGAAGCGATGAGGCCGAACCGTCTTTTGACAGGGAAAAAATCTTAATGAATGCACCCTTGAAAGAAGACGGCGCAGTTAAAGTGCCTCGCATAGTGGAATAGGGAGATGGATATGGATTTGACGAAAACGAATATTAAACAAATGGCGGAAAAATTAAGGTCGAAAGAAATTAGTGTCCCCGAGCTTACCCGGGCATATCTAGATAAAATTCGGTTAAATGATAATAAATACGGGTGCTATATAACGGTTTGCGAAGAATACGCATTAGAGCAAGCTGAAAAAGTTCAAAAAAAGATTGATGAAAAAATTGAAATTTCCACTCTGGCGGGCATTCCGTGTGGTATAAAGGATAATATGTGTACCGAAGGCATTTTAACTACTTGTGCATCTAAAATGTTGTACAATTTTATTCCCCCGTATACAGCCACTGCGGTTAAAAGGCTTTTTGAGCATGACGGCATAATGTTAGGCAAACTCAACATGGATGAGTTTTCCATGGGAAGTACTACTGAAAACTCTTATTATAAAAAAACTAAAAATCCTTATGATACTACAAAAGTACCCGGAGGGTCTTCAGGAGGACCCGCAGCTGCCGTAGCTGCCGACCTGGCGGTTTTTGCATTAGGGTCCGACACCGGAGGATCCATACGTCAACCCGCATCATTTTGTGGTGTCACCGGATTAAAGCCTACCTACGGTGCGGTTTCACGATACGGGCTGATAGCATTCGCATCATCTTTGGATCAGATAGGCCCTTTGACTAAGAATGTCGAAGACTGTGCCATTGTAATGAATGCAATCGCCGGTAAAGATAAAATGGATGCTACATCGGCCGACATTACACATCCGGACTATACTAAATACCTTATTGACGATGTAAAAGGTTTGAAGATTGCCTTGCCTAAAGAATATTTTGCAGAAGGGGTTAATCCTCAGGTTGCGGATACAATCAAACAAGCCGCTCATAAATATGAAAAACTTGGAGCATATTGCGAGGAAGTGTCATTACCTTTGACAGGATATGCAATTCCCGCTTATTATATAATTTCATCGGCCGAAGCAAGTTCTAATCTGGCGCGATATGACGGAGTAAAATACGGTTACAGATCGGACGACTATGAAGACTTGACAGACCTGTATAAAAAATCAAGAAGCGAAGGTTTCGGGCCGGAAGTTAAAAGAAGGATTATGTTAGGAACATATGCCTTAAGTTCCGGGTATTACGATGCATATTATAAAAAAGCATTAAAAGTAAGAACACTTATAATGGAAGAGTTTAATCGTATCTTTGAGAAATATGATCTTATTTTAGGACCCGTATCTCCTGTAACCGCATACGGAATCGGAGAAAAATCCGATAATCCTTTGGAAATGTATATGGGAGATATATTTACTGTATCGGTTAACATAGCGGGACTTCCGGCTATGTCCGTACCCGCGGGATTTGTTAACGGTCTTCCTGTAGGCATGCAGTTAATTGCAAAACCTTTTAACGAATCGATTCTAATAAGAGCGGGATATACTTTCGAATGCTTAATGAACGAGGTGAATTGTTAGTATGGAATATGAAATTGTAATCGGATTGGAAGTACATGTTGAACTTGCTACCGACTCTAAAATATATTGTAATTGCTCCACGGCGTTTGGCAGTGATGTGAACAGCCAATGTTGTCCGGTGTGTACAGGAATGCCGGGTACATTGCCGGTCTTAAATGAAAAAGTTATTGAGTATGCCGTTAAAACAGGCTTGGCGTTAAACTGTAAAATAGCCGGTTTCTCAAAACAGGACAGAAAAAATTATTTTTATCCGGACTTACCGAAAGCATATCAAATATCACAATATGATCTGCCCTTGTGCAAAGAGGGCTTTTTAGAAATTGAGACCGAGCAGGGGTACAAAAAAATAGGTATAACCAGAATCCATATTGAAGAAGATGCGGGTAAACTGATTCATGATGACATAACCGGATCAGGTAGTATGATAGATTTTAACAGATGCGGAATACCGTTGATAGAAATAGTCAGTGAACCCGATCTTCGTTCGGCTGAAGAAGCAAAAACGTATATGGAGAACCTAAGAAACATAATTTTATATGTAGGTGCTTCGGACTGTAAAATGCAAGAAGGATCTATGCGCGCGGATGTAAATTTATCAGTTAGGGAAAAAGGAAGCGACAAGCTGGGCACAAGAACCGAGATGAAAAATTTAAACAGTTTCAGATCGGTTGTACGAGCTATTGAAGCTGAAGCTAAAAGACAGATCAGGCTTATTGAAGACGGTGAGATAATAATACAAGAAACTCGAAGATGGGATGATGACAAAGGACAAAGCTATTCTATGAGAAGCAAGGAAGAAGCTCATGATTACAGGTATTTTCCAGAGCCCGATTTACCACCAGTCATATTAAGTGAAGAAGTTATAGAAAATTATAGAAGATCATTGCCTGAACTACCGAAAGCGAAATATGAGAAATATGTCAGCGGTTGGAATTTACCCGAGTATGATGCGAGAATTATAACATCATCTTTTGAATTAGCCGATTTGTTTGAAAAAGCTGTAAAAACATGTAATAACCCAAAAGCTGTTAGTAATTGGATAATGGGTGAATTGCTTAGAAAAATTAAGGAAAGGGAAATTGAACCTAAGAATGTGCAAATGAATCCTGAGCACTTGGGTAAATTGATTTTACTTATTGAGCAAGGTTCGGTTACCGGAAATATTGCAAAAAAGATATTTGACGAGATGTTTGACACATTAAAAGACCCGGAATCCATCATTGTGGAAAAAGGCTATAAAACCGTAAGCGATACGGCTGAATTGGAGACTATAATCATTAAAGTACTGGAAAACAATCCGAAATCGGTATCCGACTATAAAGCGGGGAAGAAGAAATCAATCGGATTTTTAATGGGCTGTGTAATGAGGGAAACAAAAGGCAGTGCCGACCCTACAAAGGTAAACGATATATTAATAAAAAAACTTGAGTCTTAAGCGTTATTACTCAGGGACTCACATTGTTATTAATAGGAGGTTTTATTCGTATGAATGAGGTTTTTTATTCCGGTTTGACTACTTTAAAGACTGTTAAAATAAATGCGGAATTCTGGAAATACTTTAAACAAATGAATGAAGACGTTATACTGCCCGCAATTTATGATGTATATGAAAAAACAGGCAGAATAGCCTCTTTTCAACATAATCGTCGGGAGGATCAATGGTTTGAGCCTCATATATTTTGGGACAGTGATGTGGCAAAATGGATGGAGACCGCCGCATATATTTTAAGTGAAGGGGAAAACAAAGACCTTGAAAAGAAACTGGAAGACTTAATTGATCTTATTGAGAAAAATCAAGATGAAAGCGGATATTTCAATTCATACTTTCAAACGATGGAACCTGATAACAAATGGAAAAGAATCGGTGATCACGAACTTTATTGTATCGGGCATTTGATTGAAGCTGCCGTAGCATACTACAAAGCTACGGGAAAAGATCGATTCTTAAAACTTATGGAAAAATCGGTCGATCATATTATTGATGTATTTACAATTAAACAAACCTCGGAATTCAAGTATCCCGGGCACCAGGAAATTGAATTGGCTTTAATTAGATTATATGAAGTTACAGGTTATGAGAAATATTTTAAACTTGCCGAACACTTTTTAAGTCAAAGGGGTCAAAAATATAAAGACCGGTTTAATGTAGATTATAGTCAAACGGTAATACAACAGCATCAACCGGTTGATAAGCAATATGAAGCGGTGGGGCATGCGGTGAGGGCCGCATACATGTACAGTGCCATGGCCGATATCGCATTGATAGGTAGAAACGAAAATCTTTGGAACACAGTTATGAAACTGTGGAGTGACATAACCGACAAAAAAATGTTTGTTACGGGTGGTGTTGGAACCTCTCATTCCGGGGAGGCGTACACTTACCCTTATGACTTGCCAAACGAATACGGATATACCGAAACATGCGCGTCAATCGGCTTGGTTTTCATGGCTGCAAGGCTTATGTGCGCAGGGCTGCCGGATTCCCGTTATGCCGATGTGTTGGAAAGAGCTTTGTATAATACGGTATTAGGCTGTGTATCCTCGGACGGAACTCAATTCTTTTACAGTAATCCCGTTGCAGTCGACCCAAAACTTGATAATTATATTAAATTGTTAAAGAAAAACAATATGGCCGGACGTGAAAGAATTATACCGTCCACCTCAAGAAGAAAAGATTTAGGTTGTAATTGCTGTCCCGGAAACGTATCAAGATTGATAGCGTCAATTAACAACTACATTGTTTCCGAATCTGATGAAAAAATTATGATACATATGCCTTTGGCATGTGAATTTAAAACTGATGAAGGCTTGGTGACCATAGAATCCGATTACCCGACCGGTTCGACTTTTAAAATAACCTTTAAGATGCAAAAATTATCGGATAAAATGGTGTATTTTAGAATTCCCGGATGGTGCTCTTTAAAAAGTGTGTCCTTAAACGATAAACCGTATGACTATAAAATGACAAATGGATATATGATGTTTTCAGGTTTGACACAAGGTGAAACTGTGGTTTTAATTAATTCGGATATGAATGTATTAAAAGTTAGAGCGCATCCGGCAATAAAAGACGCCGCGGGAAAGATAGCAATTCAAAAAGGGCCTTTTGTCTATTGTTTGGAAGAGGCTGACAACGGAGATATGTTGTATAACGCTTATATAGATGCCGAAACCGGGTTCGAAATGAAAACGGATGTGGATATATCCAAGCAAGTTCCTGTATTGACTTGTTTGGGAAAAATGATTCGATGCAATCAAGAATCATTGTATTTTACCGATAATTTCACATATGAAGATCGGAAATTGAAATTCATACCTTTTTTCACCCGTTTAAACAGGCGGACGGGTGAAATGATCGTATGGGTAAACGAATATAAACGGTAACTTTTATCATTCATTGGATTAAATACTACTAATATCAGGGGGTTTTTATGGTAAAACTAAGAAGAAGCAGAGTATTGGAAAAATTAAGAAGCGGAAAGATTTCATGTTGTTTTAAAACTAATCTTGCCGATGTACGTACAGTGCAAATAGCCGCCCTATCGGGTTTTGATTGTGTGTGGACATGCTTGGAGCATGTGCCGAATGACATGGAGACCATTGAAAGGCAGGTTTTAGCAGCTAAGGCGTATGATGTGGATTGTGTAGTTAGAATATCCAGAGGGAGCTACAGTGATTATGTAAGACCTTTTGAAACTGATGCGTCCGGTATCATGGTACCTCATGTAATGAGCAAAGAAGACGCCGAGGAAGTTGTAAAAACCGTTAAATTCCAACCTGTAGGCAGAAGGCCTCTTGACGGAGGAAATGCGGATGGTGCTTTTTGTATGGTTCCTGCAAAAGATTACATAGAACATTCGTTAAGAGAGAAATTTGTCATTATTCAAATCGAAGATCCCGAACCTATGGAACTGCTTGATGAGATATGTTCTCTTGAAGGAATAGATATGGTCTTCTTCGGACCCGGAGATTTTTCCAACACATTGGGTATGCCCGGACAATTAACGCATCCCACTGTAAAGCAAGCATGGGCTAAAACCGCACAGATAGCAAGAAAGCACGGTAAGTTTGCAGGTACCGTAGCTAATCCCGATTTATTGGATATGGTTGTTGATATGGGATACCAATTTATTAATATGGGCTCAGATGTCGGTGCAATTGCATCCTATGCCGAAAAAATGTATAAAACCGTTTCTAAATATTTATAAACGGCTCTGCTTATCTGTAAAATTTTATCGCTAAAATATTTTTTCAATGGAAAACTATTTATACGGGGGATTTAACCCTCGTTTTTTATTTATTAATGTTTTAAAATACCCTTGTATACAATAAACATTTTATATATAATATAGCATGGAAAGCGAAAAAACACCGGTTCAACAAATGCTCCGACCGATGAAAGCGAGGTAACATATGAATTTTTTAGAAAAAATGATAGAGAAAGCAAAACGCGAAAGAAAAACAGTGGTATTACCGGAGAGTTATGATATAAGGGTAATCAAAGCAGCTTCTATGATAATTGAAATAGATTTGGCTGATGTTGTATTAATAGGAGACGAGAAAGAAATAAAATCTTTAGCCAAAGATATAGACATTTCTAAAGCTAAGATAATTGATCCTGTTACTTATGACAAATTTGATAGATATGTTGAGAGTTTTTATGAATTGCGTAAAAATAAGGGGATGACACCGGAAAAAGCACGCGATACGTTAAAAGATCCATTATATTTTGGTGTTATGATGGTAAAAATGAATGAAGCGGACGGTATGGTGGCCGGTGCTGTTAATTCAACTTCAAATACGCTTCGTCCGGCACTACAAATTTTAAAGACCGCACCGGGAACAAAACTGGTATCATCATTTTTTATAATGACCGTTCCCGACTGCAGTAGAGGTTCAGGTGGAACTTTCCTGTTCTCCGACTGTGGGCTTGTTGAGAATCCAAACGCAGACGAATTATCTGAGATTGCAATATCATCGGCTAAAACATTTAAACAGCTCATGGATGAGGAACCTGTTGTGGCAATGTTGTCATATTCAACGCATGGAAGTGCCAAAAGTGAGTTGACCGAAAAAGTGATTAAAGCAACCGAATTGGCAAAAGAAAAAGCTCCTGAACTTTATATCGATGGTGAATTGCAAGCCGACGCGGCTTTAATCCCTGAGATTGGAAGCAAAAAAGCTCCGGGAAGCAAAATCGCCGGCAAAGCAAATGTATTGATTTTCCCTGATATCAACAGTGGAAATATCTGTTATAAACTGGTAGAACGTTTAGCTAAAGCAGACGCATACGGCCCGGTTACACAAGGAATCGCCAAACCTGTAAATGATCTTTCAAGAGGTTGTTCAGCTGAAGACATCGTGGGAGTTGTGGCTATTACATGTGTGCAAGCACAAAAAAAATAAAGGAGTTTGCTATGAAAATATTGGTAATCAATTCGGGTAGTTCTTCGCTTAAATATCAATTAATAGATATGTTGACCGAAGAGGTATCGGCCAAAGGCATTTGTGAGAGAATAGGTTTGGAACAACCGGCTTTAAAACATACCAAAAAAAATGAGAAACCTGTTATTATTGAGATGGATATCAAAAATCATATTGAGGCTATGACGGCTGTTATAAACATTTTGACAGATGAGAATAAAGGTGTTATCTCCAATATGGAAGACATATCTGTAGTTGGGCACAGAGTAGTACATGGTGGTGAAAAATTTACCGAATCGGTGATTATAGACGATAATGTACTGCAGGGAATCATTGATTGTTCCGAACTAGCGCCGTTGCATAATCCACCTAGTATTGACGGTATTAAAGCTTGTATGGAAATAATGCCAAAAACTCCGATGGTTGCGGTTTTTGATACTGCATTTCATCAAACGGTACCCAAGCATGCTTTCATTTACGCTTTACCGTATGAATTATATGAGAATTATGGCGTCAGAAAATACGGCTTTCACGGAACTTCACATAACTATGTAGCTAAGCGTGCAGCCGATCTTATGGGTAAAAAAATCGAAGATACAAAAATCGTTACATGTCACTTGGGTAACGGTGCCAGTATGTGCGCCGTAAAGGGAGGCAAATCGGTAGACACAAGTATGGGATTTACTCCTTTGACAGGTTTAATAATGGGCACCAGATGCGGCGATATAGATCCTGCAATTGTAACCTTTATTATGAATAAATTTAATTATACAAGCGAACAGGTAAACGATTATCTTAATAAGAAGTCGGGTTTATTGGGCATTACCGGTGTGAGTAGTGATTTCAGAGATATATATGAACAATATCAAAACGGAAACGAAAGAGCTATACTTGCTCTGGATAGTTTTTGTTACCGCGTAAAAAACTATATAGCTCAATATGCAGGCGCAATGGGTGGGTTGGATGCTATAGTCTTTACCGCCGGAATCGGTGAAAACAATCCTTTTATTAGAACAAACTCCTTAAAAGAGTTGGAGTTTTTAGGTGTCGAAATAGATGAAGAGAAGAATAACGTTAAACAAGATGAGTTGGATATATCAAAATGCGGTGCGAAAGTAAAAACTTTCGTGATTGCAACTAACGAAGAATTGGCTATAGCAGTAGAATGTAGAAGATTGATATCTTAACAGGACATTTTTAAAATCGAGTTTAAAAATGTAACCTATTTAAAAATGTATCCTATTTTTAGGCCCATGGTCGCGTCGAGCACCCCCGGGCCGGCGTACATTTTTAAAATCAAGTTTTAAAAATGTATCCTATTT